>JBEEHC010000082.1:0-17956 GCA_041167205.1 Verrucomicrobiota bacterium | reverse complement strand
CGCCGCGGGGGCTTCACCCTCGTGGAAATCATGATCGTAGTGGCGATCATCGCCTTGCTGGCAGCGATCGCGGTGCCTGGATTCCTCCGTGCCCGTAAACGCTCACAAGCAAGCCGCGTCATCAACGATCTTCGCTTGATCGACTCCGCAGTCGACCAGTATGCGATCGAAAACAACAAGGCCAGCGGCGCCTCCGTTCCCGTTTCGGAATGGACCAAGTACCTCAAGTCCGGTACGAACCTCGCCCTCACGGGCAAGGACATCCTGACCAACGACTACGGTCCTCAGACCGTGGACTCGCTGCCGAAGGTGTCCAACAGCACCTATAACGCGCTTTCGGACGTGGCCCCCGATCCGTTTTGGTCGCCCTACCATTAAGAATCTGACGATTCATTCTCCTGTCATTGGTTCGCCAGTGGCAGGGAATGAGTTGTGAGCAACATGACCGCAAAAGTCCTGCCACCCGCACCTCGCCCTAATAATAAATAAAAGAAAGACTCCCTAGCCATGCTAAGAAAACTTACGACCAAACGCGCCGGCTTCACGCTGGTGGAAATCATGATTGTGGTGGCGATCATCGCGCTGCTCGCGGCGATTGCTGTCCCAGGCTTCCTCCGGGCGCGCAAGCGTTCGCAAGCCTCGAAGATTCTGAACGATCTGCGCCTGATTAGTTCGGCGATGGATCAATACGCCATCGAAACCAACAAGAAAAGCGCCGATCCGATCAACGTTGATGACTGGACCAGGTACGTCAAGAAGGACACGGCACTTTACACGACTGGAGCCGATTTGTTCGGTGAAGCGTACGGTGCTCAAACAGTGGACTCGCTCCCAAAGGTCTCGGATAGCACGTACAACGCGCTCTCGGACGTGACGGACGCCGCCTTCTGGTCGCCATACCACTAAGACGTATTCTGTCAGACTGACAATGAAGAGCGTCCTTTCGGCAACGGAAGGACGCTCTCTTCTTTTCTCAATCCCACTCGGTTGAAATTCCAACGCCGATGACTGAAACAGAAAGCGCCGAAGTTCGATCGTGGCGCTTGGAAGCGGTCTGGAGCGGGCTGGCGACTTACAGCCAACGCCCGTGGTTACGGTGTCTTTTGCTTATTCTGTTTGGCGCCGGCGTTCACATTCCCGCGCTGCAAGGACAGCTGATCTGGGATGATGTGTACTTGGCGCGGGACAATCCGTTGATCAAGAGTCCACTTTTGATCCTGGAAACGTTCCGCCATTATCTCTTTCCCGAGTCTTACTCCGGGCACTACCGGCCCTTCCAGAACATCTCTTACATTTTCGATTACCTGATTTGGAACACCGAGAGTTACGGCTACCATCTCTCGAATGTCCTTTGGCACGTGGGCAGCGGCGTCTTGCTTTATTTTCTACTCAAAGAGCTCTTCCGCTCGCTCGGGAGCCGACGGCTCGCGAAGATTGGCGGCGACCTCTCCCACCCAGTCTCCGCCCGGTTATCAACGACCGCCTTTTTCTTCGCCCTACTCTGGATGGTTCATCCAGTCCACAGCGCGGCCGTCGACTATATTTCCGGACGTGCCGATAGTTTGACTTTCTTTTTCGCCTGTGCCGGCTGGCTGCTCTACCTCCAGGCGCGCAAGCTGCCGCGGCGTTGGCTTCGCGTCGGCTATTATGCCCTCGCGGCGCTGTCTGGATTGCTTATGCTTTGCTCGCGGGAGAGCGGCTGCATGTGGATGCTCGTTTTTCTTCTCTACACTTTGTGTTTCGAGAGGAAACTGATTCTCAAAGAGAAGCTCGTCGTTCTCGCGGCCTGCCTCGCGATCACAGCGATCTATGCTGGCCTGCGGCAACTTCCAGAGAGTCGGCCCGAGCCTGTTGTTCCGACAACGTACAGCCCCGCGACCCGCGCCGTTTTGATGCTGCGAGCACTCGGCGACTACGGACGTTTGCTGGTTTTCCCTTCCAATCTGCATATGGAACGGAGCGTCTCCGATCCTGTTTCTCTTGCCAGCCACGATGGTTGGAGAGGTTCCATCCGGCTCGAATATTTGTCATTGGCCGGAGCAGGTGTGCTGGCCGTAATGGCCTTCGGCGCTTTTCGGAAAGGCGCCGGACAAAATGCGCGCGTTTTCGGCGCGAGCTGGTTCCTCCTCACCTACCTCCCGATCTCCAATCTCTTCGAACTCAATGCCACCGTGGCTGAACACTGGCTTTACCTCCCCAGCGTCGGTTTTTTCATTTTCCTCGCCGGCGTTGCATTCGAATTACCCGCGCGTTTTCGAAGAGGCGCAGTGGCGTACGCGTGTCTGGCAGTGGTGGCTTTGAGCGCGCGCAGCGCTATTCGCAGCAGCGATTGGATTGACCCCGAGACGTTTTACCAGCGTACTTTCCTCGCAGGCGGCTCCAGCTGCCGCGTGGGGGTCAACCTGGCGATGCTTTACTCGAAGCGAGGTGAGCATGGCAAAGCGGAAGCGATTCTGCGCAAGGTGCTTCGGGTCTACCCGGATTACCCTGTCGCGCGCAATAACCTGGCTGACGTGTTGTTTCGCCAGGGCAAAACAAAAGAAGCGGAGGCGATGTTCGATTCCGCCAGCAGAACCGCCTCAGAAGATCGCCACGAGTATCCGCGCACGTGGACCGCGGCGCTTAACTTCGCCCACCTCCGGCACAGGGAAAAGGACGATCAAACAGCTCTCGCAGTCATGGAGAAGGCGCGGGTTGATTATCCGGGAACTTGGGACCTGATCAGCTTTGAAGCGGAAGTGTTGCGCGTAAGTCGCGGACCGGCGGCAGCACTGCCTCTCGTGCAGGATTTCGAACGCGCGCACTGGTGGCACTCAGGCGCCTCGATTGCTCTGGGACGGCTCCACTCCGAGATGGGAGATGTGGCGAAGGCCGAGGCAGCTTTTCGGCACGCCAGCTGGCTCGATGTGTACGATGCCGAGGCGCTGAATCTGATGGCACTGTTAAGCGTTCGACAGAATAAGCTGGAGGATGCCTGTAAGACTCAACGCCGCGCCGTGGCGCGGCAGCCCGATCAGCCCCGGCAATATCTCTTGCTCTCCGATATCCTCAGTAAAATGGGTCGTGCCGAAGAAGCACGGGTCACTCTCGCTCAAGCTTCCGCGATGAAGGGCGAACCGCCGCCGCCCGTAAACTAGATCCGCCATTTTTCCTGCGAAACCAGACGCCTGCCAATGACTCAAAGCGATATCAAGCCGGCTATTGGATCGTCGTGGTCGAAGCTAGCCCGCTACGCAGAGCGCGATTGGGTGCGGTGTCTTGTCTTAATCCTTTTCGGAACCGCCGTCCACATCCCTTCTCTCACCGGAGAGTTGCTGTGGGATGATGTCTCTCTGGTCAACGACAATCCTCTAATCAAGAGTCCAGTCCTCATTCTGGAAGCGTTTCGGCACTACCTTTTTCCTGATGCTTATGCGGGCCATTATCGGCCCGTCCAGACGATTTCGTACATCTTCGATTATCTTTTCTGGGACAACGAGCCCTATGGTTATCACCTCTCAAACGTCTTTTGGCATGTTCTGAGCGGTGTTCTTCTTTATTACCTTTTACGCCGGATCCTGGGATCTCTGGTGGAGCGATGGCCAGGCAAGTCCTTCTGGACGGAGCGCATTGGTTCTTCGACAGCGGCATTCTTCCTGGCGCTCCTTTGGATCGTGCATCCCGTGCACAGTGCCGCAGTAGATTATGTTTCCGGGCGTGCGGACAGTCTGGCTTTCTTCTTCGCCTGCGCCGGTTGGCTTCTCTATTTTCGCGCACGGGACCTGTCCCCTTCGTGGGCTCGCCGAGGCTTGTTCGTTCTGGCGCTGTTGTCCGCTTTACTTTCGCTTTGTTCGCGCGAGAGCGGCGCGCTTTGGATGCTGCTATTTCTTCTTTATGTATTCGCGTTCGAAAGCGGGCCGCACCTTCGAGCGAAATTTCTCGTCCTGGGGGTCTGCCTCATGGTGGCAATGCTCTACGCCGGATTGCGGCAGCTACCCGAGCACCATTCCGAAAACGGTGCCTCGCCCGGTTGGACGCCCGCCATGCGGGGTGTCCTTATGCTGCGCGCGCTCGGCGATTACGGACGTTTGATGGTCTTTCCCTCCCACCTTCACATCGAACGCACGGTCTTCGAACCGGCCTCGGGTCGCGGTCAGACGAGCTGGTGGAGCGCCGTTGCGAGCGAAGGCCTTTCCGTCGGCGGTGTATTGCTCCTGGGGGCTTTGCTCTTTGGCGCGTTGCGCAAGGGCGCCGGACAGCGAGCCCGCATATTCGGTGCGAGTTGGTTTCTCCTGACCTACCTGCCGATCTCGAATCTTTTCGATCTTAACGCCACGGTCGCCGAGCATTGGCTCTACCTTCCCAGCGTCGGCTTCTGTATTTTTTTTGCCGGCGTTCTTTTAGATCTACCTACGCGTTATCTGCGCGCAACAGCCGCTCTCGCTTGTGCCGCGGTGGTGGTATTAAGCCTCCGCAGCGCGGTCCGGAGCAGCGATTGGGCGGATCCCGAGACCTTCTTTCGGCGAACTTTTGCCGCAGGCGGATCGAGCAGCCGCATCGGCGTGAATCTCGGGGTGATTTACGCGTTACGCGGCGAACATGTTAAAGCCGAAGCCATTTTGCGCAAAGTGCTGGAGGCCTTCCCAGATTATCCGTTGGCGCGCAATAATCTCGCAATCGCCTTATCTCACCAGGGCAAGACCAAAGAAGCTGAGGCTATGTTCGAGACGGCTACCAACTCAGCGGCCCCCGAGAAAGGCGGCTATCCGCGAACCTGGGATGCCGCGAGAAATCTGGCTCGTTTGCGACACAAAGAGAAAGACGATGTCGCGGCCTTCTCAATTCTGGAGAAGGCGCTTCGTGATTATCCCGGTAACTGGGAATTGGTCAGGTTCCAGGCCCAAATGATTCGCGAGATAGAAGGCCCTGCGAGCGCGCTTCCCATCGTGAAGAGTTTTGTTCGCGAACATTGGTGGCACGCCGGCGCATCGATTACGCTGGGTGGCCTCTTCCTGGAGGTGGGCGATTTGTCTCAAGCCGAAGAAACCTTTCGACACGCCAGCTGGCTTGATGTGCACGACGCGGAAGCGCTGAATCTGATGGCTCTGCTGAGTGTTCGACAGAATAAACTGGAAGACGCCTGCAAGACTCAACGCCGCGCCGTGGCGCGGCAGCCCGATCAGCCGCGGCAATATCTCTTGCTCTCGGACATCCTCACCAAGATGGGCCGGACCGAGGAAGCCCGCGAAACGCTCGGGGAGGTCAGTCGGCTGGAATCGATGGCCCGCCCGCGGGTCGCCGCGAACTAGTCCTTCGCCACAGGACGCGTTGACTTCGTGCGGTGCGCCGGTACCATCGGCGCGCTCCCATCCTGCGTCGTATGCCCGCGCGCATTTATACCGATCGAGACGCCGACTTGAAATTCTTGCGCGGGAAAACTTGCGCAGTGATTGGGTACGGCGCGCAGGGTCGCGCGCATGCCTTGAATCTGAAAGACAGCGGTATGCGAGTGCTCGTCGGACTTCCGCCGCGGAGCAAATCGCGGAACATCGCGCGCAAACAGGGACTCGAAGTGGTCAGGACGGCCGAGGCGGCCCATCGCGGCGATATCATTTTTCTCGCCGTCCCTGATACGCAAATGCCGGCGATTTACAAAAATGAAATCGCGCCGTCTCTTTCTGCGGGCAAGACACTTCTTCTGGCCCACGGATTTTCGATTTTTTACCGCACGATTGTGCCGCCGAACGACGTGGACGTGATCATGGTCGCGCCCAAAGGGCTCGGCCCAATGGTGCGTCGCGAGTTTGTTCAGGGGCGGGGTGTTCCGGCTCTTTTTGCCATCAGCCAAAACCCAACGAAGCGGGGAAAGAGGACCGCGCTGGCTTGGGCAAAGGCGATTGGCTGCACCCGGGCTGGGGTGATCGAAACGACTTTCCGGGAGGAAACCGAAACGGATCTCTTCGGCGAACAAGCGGTGCTCTGCGGCGGGGTCAGCGCGCTCATCCGTGCAGGATTCGAGACCCTCGTCCGCGCCGGCTACACGCCGGAGCTGGCGTATTTTGAGTGTCTGCACGAGCTGAAATTCATCGTCGATCTCATTCACGAAGCAGGGCTTCACGGCATGCGCTTGCTCATTTCGGAAACAGCCAAGTGGGGCGATCTGTCTGTCGGTCCGAGGATCATCGACCGCGCCGTGCAAGAGAAAATGGAGATCGTGCTTCAGGAGATTCGCAGCGGAAAATTCGCCCGGGACTGGCTGCGCGAGACGAAGAGCGGTCGCAAGCGCTACGCGCAACTGCTCGCGGAATCGCGGGGCCATCCGATCGAAAAAGTGGGAACGCGCCTTCGCGGGCTTATGTCTTGGAACGCGAAAGCGAAATTGGCCGGGCGTCGCGATAAGAAATAGCGAGCCTCTTGTTTCTTCCTATTGCTCCCAGAGAAAATGCTCCAGCCGCAACCGGCTCAGGCGCGATTTCGCTTCGTCACTGCGTGTCCCGCCCGCTGAAACCAGCTTTTGGTAAACGGCAGCGGCAGGCTGCCACTTTGAATCGTCCTCGAGCAGCCGCGCGGCGTTGAAGCCAGCTTTGTAATACCAGAAAAATTCTCGTTGCCGGTCCGGCCGGCCTTCCTCCTCGATAATTTTGTAAAAGGTCGCGAGCGCATTGTTCCGGTCCTCCAATTTCTCGAGACAAATTCCCTTCTTGAAGAGCGCCTGATTGCGCCAATGTAAAGGTGCGTTCTTCTGCGACGCGAGCTGATCGTACACTTCGATGGCGCGCTGGTAATTCTCGCGATCTGCTGGCCCCGACTCGTACAAGATATCGCCTTTGCCGCACAACGCTTCGCGCTTTTCTTCCGCCGTCGCGGCCCCCTGCAAAACTTCTTCGTACAGCGTCGTGGCATCCTGCGGCTTGCCGAGTTTGCGCTCGATCACGGCTTGCTCGTTCCGGGCGGCCCATTTCAGCTCTCCATTCCTTTTGACCACCTCGTCGAGCAAGACGAGCGCGCGTTCGAGCGATTGGGCCCCCATGCTTTGCATCGCGGACTTCGCGGCGAAGAAGAGAGCTTTCTCGGTGAAACCGGCCCGGGGGTTTTCCTGCGCCAGAATTTGGAACTGCGTTTGCGCGTTCGGAAAATCCTGTTGCCGGTAATAGGTTTCCGCCAGTTTCATCCGAACATCCGAAACCAGGGGGGACGCCGGGTACTTCTGGAGAAATTGATTGGCGAAACCAATCACCCTGGCAGCGTCCGTATTCGGCGCGGCATCTTCGATCCAGATGGAAAGATAATCGGCCCGTCCGCGGGCAGCCTCGTTCGGTCCGCTTTCCGCGGCGCGCGCCAGATTTTTTCGTGCTGCGTCGAGGTTCGCCGGAACGCCATGAAACGCCAGTTCCGCCAGCGCGACCCACGCTTCGGCGCTGCGGTTATGACGGGGGAATTCCCGCAGAAAAGTTTGCAGTGTCTCCGCCGCTTTTTTGTTTCCCTGCGCGGCCTCGGTCAGACCTTCCTCGAGCAATAAATCGCCGCGCTCTTCCTCGTTCCCGCCGCTTTGACTCACCTCTCGATAATCGGCCAGAAAGCGCGCATCATCGCTCAATTGCAACCAGGCGAGCGAAGCATTAAAGAATGAGTCGGTCGCGGAATGAGCTGAAGTGTGCGCCACGGTTTCGAACGTTTGCGCCGCTGCCTCGAAATGCCTGGCGCCGTAATGCGCGCGACCGGCGAGCAAATTGATTCTCTCGAGCGCGGCAGGATCAGGGTGAAGCGCTCGGGCCTTCTCGAGGATCGCCAGCGCCTCATCAAAATGCCGATTATCGACCTCGAGTTGCGCAAACTCGAAAAGACCTCCCGCCAGCACTGGCAACTTAGGATGCGTGTCCCGCAGCTCGCCGAAAATCCGCAATGCGTTCTCCCGCCGCCCGGCGCGCAGTTCGCTTCTTGCAAGATACCATTGCGCGAGCGCGCGGCGCGGCTGGACGGGATCGTTGGCCCACCTTCGCAACTCCTGGTTCGATGGCGTCCGTTCGGCCCGATGGAGCTGATCGAGCTTTTTGAAGATCGTCGGCAATTCCGGATCGGTCGCATGGTGCTCCACGAAATCTTCCAGCGGATCGTCACCCGTCTCCGGCGTTTTCAATCGCAAACTGGTCTCGGCCACCGCGCACAAAGTCGCGATAAGCACAGCGCGGCTCGCGCCCTCCGGCCTCCGCAAAATCGTCTGGAAAAGCTCGAGGGCGCGTTCGCGATGGTTTAGTTGCGCCTCGAGCCGGCCCTGGAGGAAGCGCTTTTCCTTCTTATCCGCGAGGGCCGTGAGTCGGGTTTTGTCGAGGATGCGGCGCGCGCCCGCGGTGTCTTGTTTATCGAGCAATAGTTCCACCGAGCGAAGTTCTGCCCGGTCCTTTGTTCGCGGATCGGAAAAGAGCCGTGCAAAAACTAGCAGCGCCTCGTCGGGCCGGTGAAGCGCCCTTAAGGCTTCCGCCTGTCCAAGGATCGCCTTGGAACGAAATGGGGAAGCTGCTTCGGCCGCGACTTGTTGGTAAACCGGGAGCGCGTCCGTCCAACGTCCCAGGGTGGCCAGAGCTTGCGCGCGGCAAAACGCCGTGGCCGGCAGAGCCAGCAACGCCGGCTCTTGCAGCACTTTCAAAGCTTCTTCGGCTTCACCCGCCGCGAGGAGTGCTTCCCCCAGTTTTGCCGTCGCATCTCGCCGCTCTTCCGCTCCGAGATCGCGAGCGAGAAGCGCCCGCAATCGCAACACTGCAACTTGGGGCACTCCTTCCTCCATGGGCTGCATCGCTGTGGACAACTCCGGAAAATCCGCTCCGAGCATCTGACCGGTGAAGAGCAATATCGCCGCGAGAATCGCGGCCCTCCTCCGTTGGACGTTGGACGTTGGACGTTGGGCGTTGGACGTTCTCTTCATTCTGTAAGTAACGGCTTTAGATAACGCCCCGTATAACTTCCTTCCACTTCTGCGATCCTCTCCGGCGTCCCCGCTCCGACGATTTCCCCCCCGCGGTCTCCGCCTTCCGGCCCCAGATCGATGATCCAGTCCGCGCACTTGATCATCTCCAGGTTGTGCTCGATCACGACCAGTGTGTTGCCCGCGTCGCGAAGTTTCATCAGCACCTGCAGCAGCTTTTCGATGTCGGCAAAATGCAATCCGGTCGTCGGTTCATCGAGAATATAAATCGTGCGGCCCGTCGCTTTTTTGGCCAGCTCCGTTGCCAACTTTACGCGTTGCGCTTCGCCGCCCGATAGAGTTGTGGCCGCCTGCCCGAGTCGAAGGTATCCGAGGCCGACATCCAGCATGGCCACCAGCCGATCGGAAACAGAAGGCACATTGCGAAAAAACCGCGCGGCTTCGTCGACGGTCAAATCGAGCACATCGGCGATATTCTTTCCTTTGAAAGTGATCTCGAGCGTTTCGCGGTTGTAACGCTGTCCGTGGCAGACTTCGCATTCCACATAAACGTCCGGCAGAAAATGCATCTCAATCTTGATCAGCCCGCCCCCTTCGCAATTTTCGCAGCGGCCGCCTTTGACATTGAAGCTGAAACGCCCCGCGTCGTATCCACGTATGCGCGCCGCTGGAAGTTGACTGAACAGCTCGCGGATCGGCGTAAAGGCGCCCGTGTAAGTGATCGGGTTCGAACGCGGCGTTCGGCCAATCGCGCTCTGATCGATCACTATTGCCTTATCGAGCTGGTCGAGACCACGGAGTGCCTTATGCATCCCAGGCTTGTCCTTCGAATTATAGAAATGCCGGAAGAGCGCGCGGCGCAAGATATCATCCACCAAAGTTGATTTGCCGCTGCCCGAGACGCCTGTCACGCAGGTGAAACAACCAATCGGGAATGACGCGGTCACATTCTTGAGATTATTCTCGGCCGCTCCGGTTATCGTAAGCCATCCATCTCCAGTCTGGCCGGCGCGCGGCGTGACGCGGCCCCGCGGTATGGCGATCCGCGCCCGGCCGGAAAGGTAATCCGCGGTCGGCGAATTTTTTGCGCGCAGCACTTCCGCGAGCGTCCCTTGCGCCACGATCTCGCCGCCCCGCGGCCCCGCACCGGGCCCAAGATCGAGAATATGGTCCGCGGCTCGAATCGTCTCTTCATCGTGTTCGACGACGATCACGGAGTTCCCGAGATCGCGTAGCCGGCGCAGAGTGCCCAGGAGCCGCGCGTTGTCCCGTTGATGCAGCCCGATGCTTGGTTCGTCGAGAACATAAAGAACACCGGCCAGCCCGGAACCGATCTGCGTGGCAAGCCGGATTCGCTGCGCTTCGCCGCCCGAAAGCGTCCCACTCTCGCGGTTGAGTGAGAGATAATTGAGTCCCACCTCAACGAGAAATTGCAGTCGTGAATCGATTTCCCGGACCACTTCGGAAACGATGTGCCGTTGCTGGTCATTGAGTGCGAGCCGCCGAATATATTGCGCCGCGGCGTCGATCGTCAGTTCGCTGAACTGATGAATGTTCAGCTCGCGCCCCTCGGAATCCTTGATCGTCACCGCAAGAATTTCCGGTTTCAGGCGCGCGCCGTGACACGTCTGACAAGGGACCCGCGTCATGAAGGCGCGAATGCGATTGCGCGTAAACTCGCTCTCCGTTTCCTGGTAGAGCCGCTCCATCTGCGGGACAAGTCCCTCGAACGGCCGAGCCGTTTTGGGCGATTTTCCATTGCTGCCGACGCTCATTTGAATCGGCTCGTCGCCCGTCCCGTAGTAAAGCGCCTTCTTGAAGGTCTCGGGCAAATCCGAAAACGGAATGCAGTCGTCGACCGCGAAGTGTTTCACGAGCGTGCTTTGCAGGCTGCGGTAATAGGCCTGCATCGGTTTCGTGCCGCGGCGCCAGGGAGTGATCGCGCCTTCCGCGAGCGATTTCTCCGGATCCGAGACCATCAGATCCGCATCGCAAACGAGTTGCGTTCCCAGGCCGTGGCAAGCCGGACACGCGCCCAGGTGGCTATTGAACGAAAAATGTTTCGGGGTCAGCTCGCCTAACGAAAAGTTGCTCTCCGCGTTCCCGTAGTCCGTGGTGTAGCGAACAGCCTCCCATTTCTCCTCTCGTTGGGCGTTGGACGTTTCCCTTTCCTCGAGTCGCAGCACCACGATCCGGTTCCCACCCCACTTCAGCGCCGTCTCTACCGAATCGGCGAGCCGCGTCCGCACCCCTTCCCGAACAATCAATCGATCCACCACCGCCTCGATGGTGTGGCGTTCGGTTTTCTTCAGCCGAATCGGCTCCGGTTTCCCGAGCTCGACGATCTCGCCATCGATGCGAATTCGGACAAAGCCTTCCCGCTTCACCTTTTCGATCACATCGCGGAATTCGCCCTTCTGATTTTGCAGGAGCGGGGCGAGCAGGATGATCTTGGTTTCGGCGGGGTAGGCTAGGATTTGGTCGACGATTTGCTGTGGTGTCTGCCGATGAATGGGTTGACCCGTGGTGGGATCGTGCGGCTGGCCCACGGCCGAAAAGAGCACGCGCAGATAGTCAAAAATCTCAGTCGTGGTCGCGATTGTGGAGCGGGGATTCGCTCCCGCACTGCGCTGCTCGATCGCGATCGCCGGCGAAAGCCCCTCGATAAAATCGACATCCGGCTTCTCCATTTGATCCAGAAACTGCCTGGCGTAGGCGGAGAGGCTCTCCACGTAGCGGCGCTGCCCCTCGGCATAGAGGGTATCGAAGGCGAGCGAGGATTTCCCCGACCCGCTTAAACCGGTAATAACGACCAGTTTCTCCCTGGGAATCTTCACATGGAGATTCTTGAGATTGTGCTGGCGCGCACCGCTGATCTTGATAGTTTGCGCAGGCATCGGACGACAAATGTCGAACCTGTCAGTCAAGCACAACTCCTGCTTTTCTCCAGTGGATGCTTTCAATCATGACCGACCCCGACCGCACAATTTCCAACGAAGAACTCGTCGAATTGCAGAAAAAATTCAGCGAGATCAAGCACGCCATTAATAACGCCCTCGCCGTGATGATGGCGCTCTCCGAGATGTCGCAGCGGCGGCCGGATTACTCGGAAAAGCTTGCCAGCACCGTGCTTACAAAAGCGCCGCAGATCGTCTCCAGCCTGCAGGAATTCACCCAGGCCCTGAACGACAAAGCCGGTCCGAAGCCGGAAGTCGTCCCCTAAACCAGAGGCATCGTTCCGCTAACAGCGGGAAAACTCGGCGAGCTTTCGCTGAATTATCGTCCTGGCCTTCGCTTCGCGGGGGCGGATGGCGCCGCACTGGGCTCAGGTGAGATGGCCGGACGGGCCGAACTTACCGGGCTCGACAATGGAGCCGGGCTGGCCGTGGGCGATGCGCTTTCCGTGGGCCCAGGACTTGGACCAGGTGTGGGTGAACCCGTCGCCACGGCTGGCGGGAGGTCTTTCATCAGCTCACGGCTAAGTGCGCTCTTGGTGTTGCCCTTGTGCGCGTAAAGAATCGAGAGAACAAACGTCAGAAGGAAGAATATGGCTGCGAGCCAGCCGGTGATTTTCGTGAGCACATTCGTCGTTTGCGCTCCGAAAATGTTTTCCGTCACGCCGCCCCCGAAAGCGGCGCCCAAGCCCTCACTTTTCGGGCGTTGCATCAAGATCACGAGGACCATGAGCAACGCGACGAACACGTAGACTCCGAGCAGGATATTGATCAAAAGGGTCATCGGGACGGGCAATATCGCCAAGTGAGGCAGTTTGTAAACGGGGGATTGGGCGCCAGATGCTTTAGCTCGGCGTCCTCTCTCGCGCTTCGGCCTTAAGCGCGTTCCAAATCTCGTCGAGTTCATCCAGTCCGACGTCGCCCAGCTTCTTGCCGCGTGCGCGCAACTCATCCTCGACCCGGCTAAACCGCGAGACGAACTTGTCGGTCGCGGTTTGCAACACCGTTTCCGCGTCGAGTTTGCTTTTGCGCGCGAGATTGACGACCGCAAAGAGCAGATCGCCGATCTCGTCCGCAATCGCGCCGGAATCCCGCGATGCGATTGCCTCTTTCGCTTCAGCTAACTCCTCATCAACCTTCGCCACGACATCGGAGATCTCGGTCCAGTCAAAATTGACGCGTGCCGCTTTTTTCTGCGCTTTCTGCGCCCGCATCAGAGCCGGGAGCGCCGCGGGAAGATCGGCAAGGTAATGGCCGCCAGCCTGGGTTTTCTCTTCGCGCTTGATCGCCTCCCATTGTTTCACGACTCCATCGGTGTCGCGGACTCCGCTCTCGCCAAAAACATGCGGATGCCGGCGAATAAGTTTTGCCGTCACATCCTCCAGCACCTCGGCGATATTGAACCGGCCGCTTTCCTCGGCGATTTGCGAATGCATCACGGCCAGCAGAATGAGGTCGCCGAGCTCTTCGCGCAGATTTTGATCGTCACGGGCGCGGACCGCGCCGGCGACTTCGTACGCCTCTTCGATCAGACCGGGAAGCAGAGTTTCATTGGTCTGCTCGCGATCCCAAGGACAGCCATCAGGCGCGCGGAGCTTTGCAACGATGCCGCAAAGCCGGGCAAAAATTGAGAGTCGAGAATCTAGAGCCGCCGCACTGACTCCCGGCGATGAATCAGGCATTCGCGCTTTCTCAAATCCGCCACAGCGACCGGTGGGTGCGGAATTCGGAAACTTCACCGGTGGTTTTCTTGCCCACATAAATCGTGATGCCGATAACGATGGCCAGAGTACCCACGAAAATAAACGCGACGAGCCAGGATGGGATATGTCCCACCCGCAACGCCTGGTAAAAGGCCGGCAAACCTTGCAAGGGCGCGCTGGCGTGGAGAAAAATCTTCGTGATCCACGCCACCATGATCAGGATGAAAATGAACACGTAATTGCGTTTCAGCCGGCGCCCGACTGCCTCAAGCTTGGTGATCTTGAACGAAGGCAGGATGAGATCTTCGCAGACGAGCTTTTTCCATTCGCCCTGCAGCATCTCGCGGTTTTCCATCACCATCGGCACGAGAAAATGCGCTTCGAGCATGCGGACGCGCGCGCGGAAGGCGTCATAAAAACGGTAGCGCCGCGCTTCGATCCAAAGCATGCCCCAGACGATCGCGAGATTAAAAAAGAAGATGATGTGCGGCACTTCGCGGTTCGCAAAGGCGATGGTGATAATCGCCGTGCTGCTGGTAATGGCCCAGTTCGTCGTGATGTCGAGCCGCTGCCGCCAGACCATGATGCGCCCGAGCTCCCCGCGGTAAAAGTGGGACATCGCATTGACGTAGCCCGGATCGTAAAGGCTCTGTTGGAGCGAGATAGTCGCTTCCTCACTTAGCCCGCCGGGATTGTTTACAGTTGCCACGAGTCCTTGGATAATTCGATAACTCGGATTAGCCCGTCAATCCAATCAATCGCTCAGCTATTCTCCGATGTCCGCCCTGCTCTCCGAAATTCTTGATCCCAAACTGGTCGTCCTCGAATTGCGCGAGGGCACGGCGGCGGAAGGAATTTTGGAAATAGCGGAACGGCTTCGCGACCACGGACACGTGCAGGACTTCTACAAGTTTGCCGATGCCGTCATGGAACGCGAGGGGCGAAGTTCGACGAATACAGGGGAGGGAGTGGCCTTTCCGCATGCGCGGACCGATCTCATCGACCGTATTGCCCTGGGGATTGGACGGAGTACGCCCGGTATTCGATTCGGCCCGACGAAAGAGCTCGTGCATATGATCTTCCTTTTCGGCGTTCCCAAACAAATGGTGACGGATTATCTGGTTTGCGTCGGTGCCGTGGCGCGCGTGGTGAAGGATAAGGCGAGACGAGACGCACTCATAGCAGCGACGTCCGCGGAGGAGTTCGTTGAACAGCTCCGTGCAGCCTCGCTCCTGGTGGAGTGATGGGGCTCGGGACGACAGCGCGCGTCAGGATGACAGCAGTGCATCGCGTGCCGGCTGGCCTTCCGCGGCGCGGTAATACCAGCGATGGAGTCGATGCGGTGAGACGCCGAGGTGATAGAGAACTATGAACAAGCCGTTTTGGATGCTTGTCCGCCACGCCCCTTTGCGCAGGTGACGACGAGCGGATGATTGAACGGGTGGATCGAGCACCGCGATCTTTCCGGCGGCGCGCAGCCGGCGCGAAAATTCGACGTCTTCCATCAGGGGGATGCTGGCGAAACCATGCAGCTTCCTGAAGACGTCGCGCCGGACGAAAATGGATTGATCGCCATACAGCGTTCCGCCGTGCCGGGTCCAAAAACGAGCCACCGATTCGAGCCAGAGCAACCGCGGATGGCGGCCATCGAACTTGCGAAAGAACGCGCCTCCGATGATTTCCGGATCGGACAATGCCGCTTCGATGGCCGCGAGGTGCGCATCTTCCAAACCGGTGTCGGAATGTTGGAAAACGATCACATCCCCACTGGCCGCTTCTGCCCCCAGGTTCATCTGCGCGCCGCGATTCGGCACTGGAGAAGCGATGAAGGACGCACCGCAAGAGAGGGCGATCCGCTCCGCTTCGCCACCGCCCGACGCGTCCACCACGATAGTTTCCGTCACGCGCTTGAGCCGGGATAACGCCGGCAGCAGCACCGCGAGATTTTCCGCGTCTCGCCAGGAAGGGACGACGACACTGATTCGTAAACGGGTGTCGCGGCCCTCGGCGCGCCCGTTCACGGGGATTTTTTCAAGAGCCGAGCTCGCGCCCGGTCAAGCGCTCGCCGTTCCGACGCGGTCAAGCTATTGATCCCTTGCTTGGAGATCTTATCCAGCACCGGATCGATGGAGTCGTGGACATTCTCCGGCTCGACCACCCGGCGCGGAGTTGAACGAGGGACAACATGGAATTTTGGCTTTGGTTGCCAGCGGGATTTCACGTTGCCCCACCAAACCAGTTCGGGGCCGACTCCGCGCAGCCGGATGAAAAAAAACGCCGCAACGATGCTAACCCAAAGCACGGCCATGGCCGACCAGTCGCGATAGGCGAGCAACTGCAAGGTGGAAATCGCTGTCAGGGCCAGCGCCACCCATTTTGCCTGAATCCGCAGGAGCAGCTCGACATTTGGATAAATGGTTGCGAACGCGATGAAGATTCCGAAATGGAGCGCGGGGGAGCCCGCGATTCCGACCCGCTCAGAGAGCCCCCAAAGCGAGAGGACCGTGGTCGGCGCCAGGAGAAGAAAGAGATAGAGCACGATGAAGGCGCGACGACCGATAAAACGTTCCACTTCGCGTCCGAAAACGAAGAGCATGTACATCTCGACCGCGAACCAAAGAAGCGCGGAGGGCGAATGGACAAAAGCGTAAGTCGCGATCTGCCAGAATTCTCCGCGCTGCCAGACGAGGGCGCTGTCAAAAGCGAGATGTCCCAGAATACCGGCGCCGCCAACAAAGCACGCCACGATTGCGGCAAAGACATGCACGGCGACGAGCAGCGTCGTGACATGAACGGGATGACGTCCCACCCATGTCACCGGCTGGTAGTCATCGGAGGTGGTGACTCCGAACATGCTTCAAGTATGTGCGCGCGCCTCTCGCGCGCAAGCACCGTTCGTTCTCATCCCAAACCACCGCTCCGCGAAAATTTGCTTGGAGAAGCGGGCGAAGCGTTGAAAATGACCATTCTCCCTGCGCCACTCGGAATTTATGGATAACCTCGCGCCAGCCATTTCGCCGCCGAGCGGAATTGGCGATTCGAAGCCGACGCACCAGGCGGTCCTCGATTGGGTCCAGGAAGTCGCCCGCCTGGCTGAGCCCGAAAACATCTTCTGGTGCGACGGTTCGGAGAAAGAGAATGACTACCTGCTCGAACAGGCCCAGCGCCTGGGGGTCTTGATCAAACTAAACCAGGAAAAAAATCCCGGCTCATACCTGCATCGCTCAAATCCGAATGACGTCGCGCGAGTCGAACAGTTCACCCTGATCTGCACGCCGACCAAGGAAGAGGCCGGCCCCACAAATAACTGGGCTGCTCCGGCCGAGACTTACACAAAACTTCACGGCATGCTCGCCGGTGCCATGCGCGGCCGGACGCTGTTTGTCGTGCCCTACATCATGGGTCCGCCGGATTCGCCTCTGACGAAGGTCGGCTTCGAAATAACCGATTCGATCTATGTCGTCCTCAGCATGCGGATCATGACGCGGATGGGCTCCATCGCGGTCCAACGCCTCGGCACTGATGCGAAAGCGGAATGGAATCGCGGCGTCCATTCGCTGCTCGATGTGAATCCCGACCGGCGTTTGATCTGCCACTTCCCGCAGGACAACGCGATCATTTCGGTCGGCTCCGGTTACGGCGGAAATGTCTTGCTGAGCAAGAAATGTCTCGCGCTCCGGATCGGTTCTTATCTCGCGCGCAAGCAGGGCTGGCTCGCCGAGCACATGCTGATTCTTGGCGTGGAATCGCCGGAAGGTCGCAAGCATTATGTCGCGGCGGCGTTTCCGAGCGCATGCGGCAAGACCAACTTCGCGATGCTGATTCCGCCCCCGCATTTCAAAGGGTGGAAGGTCACGACGGTCGGCGACGACATCGCCTGGATGCAGATCGGCGAGGACGGACGGCTCTACGCGGTCAATCCGGAGAACGGATATTTCGGTGTCGTGCCGGGGACCAGTTACAAATCGAATCCGAACGCGATGAAGGCGATCGAGCACCATACGCTCTATACAAACGTCGCGTTGACCGATGATGGCGATGTCTGGTGGGAGGGAAAGGACGGCCCGCCGCCGGCCTCGTGCCTCGACTGGAAAGGAAACCGTTGGACGCCGGAGTCGAAGGAAAAAGCCGCGCATCCCAACAGCCGCTTTGCCGTTCCGATGCGGAACAATCCAGTGCTCGATCCCGACGTTGAAAAAGGAGAAGGCGTCCCGATCAGCGCGATCATTTTCGGTGGACGCCGGAGCGATACGATGCCGCTTGTTTTTGGCGCGTTCGATTGGACCCATGGCGTTTATGTCGGCGCCACGATGGCGTCGGAAACCACCGCCGCCGCAACGGGCGCGGTCGGTCAGGTGCGGCGCGATCCGATGGCGATGCTGCCGTTTTGCGGCTACAGC
>JBEEHC010000081.1:0-28240 GCA_041167205.1 Verrucomicrobiota bacterium | reverse complement strand
AGTCTACGACCGCGGCGCCCCGTAGTAACAAAGCCTCTGCCATATTCTTCTTCTGTAGGGCGGGGTCTGTTTGACCCCGCCTTACAAAGAAGAGCTACCGGGTAGAGACGCGCCGCGCCGGAAGCGTTTTGCCTTTGACTTTTGGCTGCGCTCCTAGTGGAGTAGCGACCTCCAGCTATGAAAAAAACTTATCTCGCTGCTTTCCTTCTCGTTCTGGGAACCGGGTTCACACTGAACGCCGCAAAGCCGGAGAATCCAGAATTCTCGGGCGTGGAGAAGGCTATGACGCCGGCGGATTATGAGGCGGCCGGTTTGCAGAAGCTGGAGCCGGCGGAGCGCGCTAAGCTCGATGAGTTTATTCGCAACTACGTGGCTGCCAGCAATGAGCGCGTCGCAACTACCGCGGTCGATAAGGCTGTAAAGGAAAACAAGGTCTCGGCGCCGGAAGTCATCCAGAGTCGGATCGTAGGTCCTTTTACGGGTTACAACGGGCGAACGATCTTTACCCTCGAGAACGGTCAGCGTTGGGCGCAATCGCAGCGGGACAGCGCCTATTTTCCCAAGATCGACTCACCGCCGGTCGTCATCGTGAAAGCCGGCTTCGGCTACCGAATGCATATCGCCGGCGGCGGCGCGATCCGCGTGTCGCTGATTCGGTAACGCGAAGAAGCAACCCTCGTCGTCGCGCGCGTGACGAGAGAACATGCCGATTGGCGAGCGGCATCCTCCCTTCAATCCGTGAAAATCCGCGTAATCCGCGGTTCTTTTTCTGCAACGGCGACCTAGCCTGCGCTCACCGGCGCCGGCTCCTTGGGGCCCAGACCGGTTTTACCGGTGTCGGCTTCGTGGTGCATGTGGCCGCTACGGAGAAACGGCACTCTATCGAGCACGCGCTCCTGGAACGACTCGAGTGCAAGGTAAATCACCGGCGTGATGTAGAGCGTAATCAACTGCGAAATGATAAGGCCTCCCACAATCACGAGACCAAGCGGACGCCGGGAGGAGCCGTCGGCTCCGTAACCGAGCGCGAGCGGCACGGCGCCCATTAACGCGGCCAGCGTGGTCATGATGATAGGACGGAAACGTTCGATACTGGCTTCATGAATGGCGGAACGCCGGTCGTACCCTTCGTCGAGCCGATGCAGGGCGAAGTCGACGATCATGATGCCGTTCTTCTTCACGATACCCATGAGGAGGAAGAGTCCGATCACGGAGTAAAGCGAGAGCGTGGAGCGGAAAAGCCAGAGCGTTAGCAGCCCGCCCACGACCGCGGGGAAAAGGGCCGAAAGAACGGTAACCGGATGGACATAGCTCTCGTAAAGGATGCCGAGGATGACATACATGACAAAGAGAGCGGCCAGGACTAGAAACGGCAGGGCCTGAAAGAGCTGCTGAAGGACGAGACCTTCTCCTTGAAGCTCTCCTATTACTGTAGGAGGAAGAGTTTCGGCGGCCGTCTTCTGAATAAATGCTGTGACATCACCCAGGGCCACGCCTGGCTTTGTATCGAAGCCAAAAGTGACACTGGTAAACTGGTTCAGATGGTTAACAGATTGAAGCCCCAGTCTTGTCTGCGATTTCGTTACCGCACGCACGGGAACAAGCGTCGTGTTATTATCGGGCTTGACGTAGATCCGTGCCAAGTCATCCGGAGTAGCTCGCTCGCGATCGTCCACTTCAAGGATGACCTGATATTGGTCGTCGGCCTGCTTGATCAGGTAAACGTAGTTCTGGGAGTAGGCCGAGCGAAGAAGGGTTTGTAGTTTCGTGGTCGAGACTCCGAAAAGACTGGCGCGATCGCGGTCGATGTTTATGTCCACGTTCGGAGTGTTGCGAAAGAGATCGGAGCGCGGCGGAGCGACGAAGCCATCATAGGAGCGGAGCTTGGCGCCAAAGGCATCGGCGGCAGCGTAGACCTCATCCGGGTTGATGCCGCTCAGGACATAGGAGTAACGGCCGAAAGAACTGCCGGTCGCGCCAATATTGATTTGCAGGACCGGCTGCGGGTTCAAGGTCGGGAATATCCCTGGGATGCCACTGACAGCCTTGCGCAGGTCGGCCGCAACTTCCTCGATGGCCACCCGGTCCTTGGCATCTTTCAAGAACAGAACAGTAAACACGCCTGCTGTTTGTCCACTCCGGCCCGCGATCGTGAAATATTTATCGACGGCTTTGTTAGCTTGTAGAACAGGGTCGAGCTTGTCCTGAAGTTGGCGCTGTGCCTGGGGCGAGGCCCCTTCCTGAACGATGAAAAAGCCGCGAATGACACCGCTATCGCCAGTGGGCAAGAGGGTGAAGGGCAAGGCGCTGAAAAAGAACCAGACTCCGACAACGCAAGCGACAATGACGGGCAGGGCGAGCCAACCGTGATCCAGGAACCAATCGAGACTGCGGCCGTAGAAACGCACCACCCGTTCGAAAAAGCGGCCGATGACACGCTCGGTCCACGTCTTCCGATGACCCGGACCTCGCTCGGCCAGCAGACGCGCGCACATCAGAGGCGTGAGCGTGAGCGAGACAAGACCGGAGGCAAAAATGGCCACGATGATCGTGATGGAGAATTCGCGAAAGATGCGGCCGAGAAGCCCGGGCATAAAAGCCAGTGGGATGAAGACAGCCGCCAGAGACAGCGTCATCGAGAGGATTGTAAATGAGATTTCGCCGGCGCTGTTCAGCGTCGCTTTATAGATCGACTCTCCGCTCTCGGCCCGGCGGACGACATTCTCCAGGAAGACGATCGCGTCATCGACCAAAAAGCCGATGGCCAGGGTCATCGCCATCAGGGTTAGATTGTTAATGGAGTAGTTCAGCGCCCACATCGCGATGAACGTGATCAAGAGCGAGAGCGGCAGGGCCACGACCGGAATCAAGGTGTCGGCCGCGCGGCCGAGAAACATGAAGATGACCATGATCACAAGCACGAACGCGATGAACAGCGTGGTTTGCACGTCCGAGACGGAGTGCACAATGGTCTGCGACCGGTCGAAAGTAGGAATCAGATTAATTGAACCTGGAAGTTCCAAACGCAGCTGCGGGAGCAGGTCGGTGACCGATTTCGCGACGGCGACCGCATTAGCTCCGGCCTGGCGGGAAACCGCCAGCACGATCACAGAAGCGGGAGGATTGAATCCACGCGCGAAAAAATGCCGCGAGAGTCGCTCATCTTGAACGCCATCGATGACGTCGGCAACATCGCGCAGGTAAACGGGCGAGTTATCCTTCCCCCGCGCGATTATGATCTGGCGATAGCCTTCGGAGTCGGTGATCTGCCCGTTCGGACGGAGAACAAATGACTGCGTCTTGCCATCAAACTGGCCCGCTCCGGAGTAGGAAGTGCTGGCCTTAATTGCGGTGGAAACATCGTCCAGGGTCAGATTCCTCGAAGCGAGCGCGCCCGGGTTGGCCTTGATCCGGATCGCGCCTTTGACGCCGAAGACGTTCACCTGTGAGACGCCCGGCAGGATGTTGAGCCGCTGTTGGACCTGGGTGGTCGCGTAGCGGTAGAGAGAGCCGTCGGTGAGCGTGTCGCTGGTCAACGCGATATAAGTGACCGGCTGATCGTTCGGATTGGTCTTGATGAAGGTCGGCGGACTGGGCAGATCGCTGGGTAATTGGCCGGTGGCGCGCTGAATGGCGGACTGCACGTCGGTCGCAGCGGCATCGATCCCTTTCGTAAGGTCGAACTGGAGGGTGATGTTAGTGCTGCCCTGCGTGCTCGAGCTGGTCGAGAGGGTCAGTCCGGGGATTTGGGTGAACTGTTTTTCCAGCGGCGTGGCGACGGTGTTCGCCATCGTTTCGGGATTCGCGCCCGGATAGGAGACGTTGACCGAAATTACCGGATAATCCACGGCGGGCAGATCATTCACGGCAAGCTGCTTGTAGGTGAGAATGCCGAAGACGATGATCGAGACCGTCAACAGCGTCGTCATGACCGGCCGCTGGATGAAAGGCTTGGAGAGGCCGGAAGAGAACTGGACCAGCTTTCCGGCGAGAGTCTTCTCACCCCCGGGCGCATGACTCTTTGCGCCGCGACCGTCGCGATTTTTCAGCTCATCCTCGCTCGCACCATCAGGCCGAGATGCCTCGCCGCCATCGTGAGATGAATTGGCCATGGCGGGCTTAGTTGAGGGCTTTGCTGCTCGGCAGACTCGATCCCTGCTCAACCTCCTTCGGGGCAACCTTTGTCCCCGGCGCGAGCTGCAATTGACCGGAGACAACCACGGTCTCGCCAGTGTTGACGCCTTCCGTGATCACCGTCAGGTCGCCCTGGCGCTGGCCCGGCTTCACCGGGCGGAGGTCGAGGGTCGAGTCGGATTTCACCACAAAAATATACGGCCCGTTTTGGCCAATCTGCACCGCGCCGCTTGGCACAAGCTTCGAATCCTTCAAAACGTCGAGGATGAAGCGGACGTGGACGAACTGGGAGGGCCAAAGCGCGCGATCCGGATTTGGCGTTACCGCACGCGCCTTGACGGTGCCCGAACCGGACTGGAGCGCGTTGTCGATAAAAGACAGCTTCCCTTCGCGAGGCGGCAGCTGGTCGTCCTCCGCATCGGTCATTACCTTCACGTTTGGGCCGCCGAGATATTTTCTCACCAATGGGAGATCGGGTTCCGCGACGGTAAAATCCGTGTAGATCGGATCGATGCCCTGGATCGTCACGAGAACAGCTCCGCCCCCGGTGTTGCCGCTGCTAACAATGTTGCCCACATCGACCAAGCGAAGTCCGGCCCGGCCGTCGATGGGCGAGCGAATATTACAATTATCCACGTTCCACTGCGCCGCGACCACGGCCCCCTCGGCACTTTTCACCTTGGCTTCATCGTTATTGACCGTGCCCTGCGCCAGATCGAGGTCCTGCGGCGCGTTGACATTTTTCGACCGCAGATCCTGCTGGCGTTTGAGGATAATTTGATCGAGCACCAACTGGGATTTGGCCTGCGCGAGCTGTCCTTGCGCCTGATCGAGCACTGCCTGGTACGGCTTTGAATCTATCGTGAAAAGGACATCGCCTTTCTTCACGTCGGCACCGTCTTGAAAGTTCCGCGCGGTGATTTGACCGCTAACTTGGGATTGCACCTGGACCGTCTCAAACGCGGTGCATGTTCCGATCTCGTCGAGGTAGAGCGGGACATCTTTCTGCGTCACTTTCGCCACGGCCACAGGGCGCGGCGCGGGCGGAGGCGTCGGTTTCTGCCGGCCGGTGAAGGCGCGCACGAGCAAGAGCAGGAAGATGGACGCTATGATGCCTCCAAAAATATAGACGCGCTTGCGCCCGAAACGGTGTTCGAGATGGACGACTGCTTCGCGCGTCGCGACGTTGACTCGAGCCATGGTTGTCATCACTTAATTTTTCGTCGCTACGCTTTTGTGGCCGTTTTGGGCGCGGCCGGCCGGTTGTTCCGCTTTGGCCCGGATCTGCGTGAGGACGCGAATGCAGGCTTCCAGATCGTGCGGCGGGACATCCTCTATTAGTTCGTGGCGCAACCCGTGCGCGGCGTCGAAAATCTCGTCCAGGACAGCTTTCGAGCGGCGTTGAAGATGGACGATTTTGCACCGCCGGTCGTTGGGCGATTCTTGCCGCTTGATCCAACCGTCCTCCTGAAGCCGGTCGAGCAAACCGGCCAGCGTGGGCTCTTCAATGCCCATCCGTTCCGCGATTTCCTTTTGCGTGAGCTTGTTTCCACCCTGGGAAAGGTGAATGAGCGTGCGCCATTTCCCCTGGCTCAAGCCGAGCGGCCGCAGGCGCTGATCGAGCTTCGTGCGCCAGGCGCGCGCCGTGCCGAAGAGCAGAAGACCGAACTCGTTAACGTTGGAAGAGGACATGCCGGAAATTGGTTAGCGTGCTAACGAATGCCGGTTCCCCGAGGTTGTCAAATAGGGGGATGCGCTCTTAGGGATTTCCCTCGCTCACTCTGAACAAGGTCACGGTCCGCTTTCGGTAATCGGTCACGCTGAATATGGGCCGCGCGCGCAGCGGCGCCCAGCGTTCGCTGGTGATGACTTGCTCCTCCTTGCCGGGTTGCACGAGCAAATAGTGCGCGCTCAGCGGCACCTCATCGACCTGACTCACGTAGACCAGCCGGGATCTCATATAGAATAGAAAGGGCTGATAATCGGGATCGACGGCATAGAGTGGCTCGGAGTTCGGCACCAGGCCGTCGATTTGCGCCGCGATCGGTTTCACTTTCGATCGCCGCTGCAAAGAAGGAACAACCGCGATGGCGTAAAGACACAGCGCGATGCCGGCTGCGCCCGCGGTGACGAGCACGAGCCGCAGGCGGCGCTCCGGCGAAGCCATTCCAAGCGAGCGCCACCAGCCGGGAGCGCGAATTTCATTCGCGGACAGCGCCATCGCCAGGAGCCACGATGCTGGAACCAACGCCGGCATCGAATAGCGGGGCAGCGCTCCCGGCAACAAATTCACGACCAGGAAAGGAACAGCACAGCCCCAGGTCAGCGCCCGCAACAGGTTCGTTTGACGGGGCGTTGGTAACACAGCGCCTCGCACCAACGGCAACAGAAGCGTCCACGGCAGAAAGTAAGCGAGACCGCGGGGGATATTCAGCAGCCAGCTGCCGAGCTTAAAATCTTCGCCGGTCAGACGGCCGGTCAGTTGAATAGACCACGTTTGAGCGAGATTCGTCCCCCGTGTCGCCTGCCAGTACGGGACCGCCCAGGCTGCAAAGATTCCGAGCGCGAACAGGATCCCGGCGAAATGCGCCGGATGCCGGAATTTCCGCAGCTCCCCTGCCCCATGGAGCACGGCGACCACGACCGCGTAAAAGAAGAACAAATGCAGCGGCCCCTTTGCTAGCAGGCCGAGCCCCAAAAAGATCCACGGCACCGTCCACGTGAGCCAGGGTGACCGCCGTTGCTCCCACCAGCTGAGCCAGCAAATCAGGGCGAGACCAAAGAGCGAAACGTACAACGCTTCAATTTCAATGAGCCGGCCTTTCTCGATCATCCCAAAATTCACCATCCAAATGAGAGCGGCGATGAGCGACCCGTTCGCGCCGAGACTTGCGCGCGCCACGGTGATGAACGCCAGCGCAACGGCGAGAACGCAAAGCACCGAAGGCAAACGCGCCGCCCATTCGTTGCGCTGACCGGTAAGCTTGAAGGAAGCGGCCACGAGCCAGTTCACCAGCGGTGGCTTGCGGTAGTACGGTTCGCTCCCGACTTGCGGAACGAGGTAATTGCCCGTGTCGAGCATCGTGACGGCGGGGAGAATGCGGCGACCCTCTTCTCCCTTGATCTCCAACGAACCGAGGCCCGGCAAATAAATGGCGGCCCAGCAGAGAAAGACGATCGAGAACGTGGCAGCGCGAGACATGTTAACGTCCAACGTCCAACTGCCTGCCCTGAGCGCAAGCCGAATGGGTCCTACGTCCAACGTCGAACTTTCCCTGCCTCTCGGCACCAATCCTGGCTTGACGAAAGGCCCTCCGAAAATTAAGGTAAGCGCCTAGTCCGCGCTGATTGGGGTGGGAGCTGGTGTCCCACTCTTTTTAGTCTGCGGGCTGATGTTTTTTATGAACGCCGAGTTTATTGCCATGCTGGATTACCTGGAACGGGAGCGAGGGATCAAACGCGAGATCCTCCTCGAAGCCGTTTCGAATGCGCTTCTCTCAGCGTCGAAAAAAAGCGTGAGCGCGTCGCGTGATCTGCGCATAGATATCAATCCGAAAACGGGTGAGATCCGCGCCCTGGCAAAGTTACTGGTGGTTGAAGAGGTCACGAACCCCGCGGACGAAATTTCGCTTTCAAAGGCGCGCAAGATCAATCCGGATGCGGCCGTTGGCGGTGAAGTTGAGGTGGAAGTGACGCCGAAGAATTTCGGACGGATCGCCGCGCAGACGGCGAAACAGGCGATGATGCAGCGCATTCGCCAGGTCGAGAAAGAAATGATCTATGAAGAGTTCAAGGACCGCGCGGGCGAGATCGTCAGCGGCACGGTCCGGCGGTTCGATCGTTCCGATGTGATTCTCGATCTCGGGAAATTCGAGGCGATCATGCCGCAGCGGGAACGCGTCGTCGTCGAGGATTACAACGTGGGCGATCGGTTGCGCGCTTACGTGGTCGCGGTGGAAAATGGAATTCGCGGGCCGGAGATCATTGTCTCGCGCAGCCATCCGAATTTTGTCCGCCGCCTTTTCGAACTCGAGGTGAGCGAAATCAACGACGGCACCGTCGAGATTCGCGGCATCGCGCGCGAAGCCGGTTATCGCACAAAAATTGCGGTGACGAGTGCAAACGAAAAAGTCGATCCGGTCGGCGCTTGTGTCGGCATGCGCGGATCGCGCGTGAAGAACATCGTGCGCGAGCTCAATAACGAGAAGGTCGACATCATCCGCTGGAGTTCCGACCCGAAGGAATTTGTGCTTGAAGCGCTCAAGCCCGCGAAGGTGAAGAACCTCATTTTCGATACCGAGAAGAAGAGCGTCCAGATTTCCGTGGATGAAGATCAGCTGTCGCTGGCGATCGGAAAGAAAGGTCAAAACGCGCGGTTAACGTCGCGGCTGACGGGCTGGGAGATCAACATCGACCGCGATACGTCTGCGACGCATGCGGTCGAACAAAAAGTCGCGCAAGCGGCGCAAGCTCTGAAGGGTGCGCTGCCGATTACGGACGACCAGGCGTTGCTGCTTGTAAAAGCTGGCTTCACGAATCTCGAGGGATTGCGCGACGCCGCGGTCGAGGATTTGGTCGAGATTCTTTCCGTGGATGAAGCGAAGGCGCGTGAAATCCATGAGGCCATTCATCAGGAGAGCCCGGCCGCGCAATAAAATGGTCTGCGCCTAACCAGCCGGCATGACCGAGAATTTTTTCAGGAACCCAGATGCCAACGAAAACGACGACCAAGACCACAGCGCGCAAGGCCGCGACCGCTCGCAAGCCGGTCAAGGCCGCCGCTCCGATCAAGGCACCTGAGCCAAAGCACAAAGAGACGAAGAGCGCCAAGGTAGAAGCTCCGTCGAAACCAACGCGTCCCGCTTCACCGCCGCCGGCGCCCAAAACGCGCGCGCATTCCGAACCTCCCCCGAAAGAAGCCGAGGCTCCCAAGCCGGCGAAGAAACCGGCCATGGAAACCCTCTCCTTGATCGACGAGAAGAAGCCCCGGCCGAAACGCGTGGAAGGCGACGCCGCCGTCAAGCGCGCAGTCCTGCCCCCCATTTCCCGCATTCGCGTCGAGCCTCCCGCCGGCCCAATTGCGGCACCAGTCACGCCGAAGCCGGTGACTCCTGCCGTCATCCAGCCTGCGGAAGCTCCGGCACCCGATGCCGCCGCTCCTGCAGCGGAAGCTGAAGGCGAACAACAGAAGATCATTCACATCAAGCCGCCAATCGTCGTCAAGGAATTGGCATCGCAGTTGGGCTTGAAGCCCCACAAGCTGATCGCCGAGCTGATGGCGCTAAACATTTTCGTTAATGTCAACGCGACGGTCGAGCCGGACATCGCGACGCAGATTTGCGCCAAGCACGGCTTCGTTTTCGAGATGGAACGCCGCGAGAAAGGCGGCGGCGTTCACAAAGTCGAGCAGGTCGTCATCGCGCCGCCGCCGCCGGTGATCGAGAAGAAAGAGGAACTCAAGACGCGCGGTCCGATTATCACGTTCATGGGTCACGTCGACCACGGCAAGACGTCCCTCATGGATGCGATCCGCAAGACACGCGTCGCGGCGGGCGAAGCCGGCGGGATCACGCAACACATCGGCGCTTACACCGTCGATTACAAAGGCTCGCGCATCACCTTTCTCGACACCCCTGGCCACGCCGCCTTCACCGCAATGCGGGCGCGCGGGGCGCATGTGACCGACATCGTGGTCCTGGTGGTCGCGGCGGATGACGGGTTGATGCCGCAAACGCTGGAAGCGATCAGCCATGCGAAAGCCGCGCCGCATGTGAAGATCATGGTTGCGATCAACAAGATCGATTTGCCCGGCGCAAACGTCGATCGGGTCAAGAAGCAGCTGCAGGACAAGGAACTTTCCCCGGAAGATTGGGGCGGCGATACGATCGTATGCGAGGTCTCCGCCACCAAAGGCACGGGGATCGATCACCTCCTCGAAATGATGGCGCTTCAGGCTGAAGTGATGGAGTTAAAAGCATCGCCGACGGCTACCCCGCGCGGCACTGTTATCGAAGCGCAAGTCGAACCCGGCCGGGGACCGACCGCAACCGTTATCGTGCAGATGGGCACGCTCCGAACCGGCGATCCATTCATCTGCGGCGACTATGGCGGCAAGATCAAGTCGTTGATGGACGATCGCGGCACACCGATCAAGGAAGCGGGCCCTTCCACGCCGGTAAAGGTGTTGGGCTTCAGCGGCCTCCCGCACGCGGGGGATGAATTTCTCGTGATGGAATCCGAGCGGTCCGCCAAAACCTTGAGCGAGGAACGCCTGCTCGAGCGGCGCGCGGATAAGTTGAGCGTGCCGCAACGCGCCACGCTCGAGAGTTTGCTCGAGGCCGCCGATGGGATGAAACATCTCCGCATCGTTTTGAAATGCGATGCGCAAGGTTCGCTCGAAGCGTTGAGCGGTGCGCTCGGTCAAATCGAGAGCAAGAAGATCGACCTCGAGATTGTTCATGCCGGCGTCGGGCCGATTTCCGAATCCGATATTCTGCTCGCGAGTGCGTCGAATGCCGTGGTCGTCGGATTTAACGTCAAGGTGGAGAGCATGGCCGTGAACGTCGCGAAACGCGAAGGCGTCCAAGTGAAACTCTACAGCATTATTTACGAGTTGATCGACCAGATGAAGGAAGCGATGGCGGGCTTGCTTGATCCGGAGCATCGCGAAACTGTCATCGGCCACGCCGAGGTGAAACAGATCTTCAAGTTGAGCCGGGGTATTGTCGCCGGCTGCCTAGTCACCGATGGCCGCATCGCGCGAACCGCGCGCGCGCGGGTCCTGCGGCGACGCCAGCCGGTTTACGACGGCGGGTTATCCACGTTGCGCCGTTTTCAGGACGACGTGAAAGAGGTGCGGGTCGGTCTCGAGTGCGGCATCAAGCTCGGCGACTTCAACGAATATCAAGTGGGCGACATCATTGAGTGCTATCAACTCGAGGCGGTCGCACAAAAGCTGTGAAGAGAAGTTGAGAGTCGGTAGTTGAGAGTTGAGAGACTCTCGATTGACGCTGTTTTTTCCTCTCAACTCTCAACTTTTTCCATGAAACATCGACTACTGCGCGTAAACGAACTCCTGAAGCGCGAGTTGAGCACGATCATTACGCGCGAGATGAACTTCGACGGCGTGCTCGTGACGCTGAATCAAGTCGATGTCACGCCTGACTTGAAGCATGCCCACGCCTACGTGAGCGTGCTTGGAGGGAAAGAAGGCCAGGCGGCGGCGATGACCAAGCTCGAGGAGAATCGCGTCGTTCTTCAGACTGCACTGGCGAAGAGCGTCGTTTTGAAATACACGCCCCATCTTGTTTTTCATCTCGATGACTCAATCGAACGCGGCGCGCGCGTCTTTGAAATTTTGCAACAAATCGAGACGCCTGCTGCGGAAACGGAATGACGCAGAGCACTTTCGCGGAAATCGGCGGCGTTCTTCACGCGCATAAGCGGTTTGCTGTCCTTAGCCACGTGCGGCCCGATGGCGATGCGCTCGGCAGTCAGCTCGCGCTGGCGCTCTCGCTCCAACAGCTCGGCAAAGAAGTGACGGTCTGGAACGAGGATGGCCTGCTCGAGAAATACAGTTTTCTGCCGGGCGGCGAGCGGCTGACCCGGCCCTCGCGTGAACCGCAGGATTTCGATGTCGCTGTCGCGCTCGACACCGCCACGCAAAATCGCCTCGGCACCGCGGGCGAATCAGTTCGCCACGCGAAAACGTGGATCAACATCGACCATCATCCGAGCAATCCGGGTTATGGGGACTTGGTTTACATCGATCCGGCTTCGCCCGCCACCGGCCAGATTCTTTTCGAACTGATCCAGGGCGAAAAGTTGCCGATGGATCGCGCTATCGCCGAAAATCTTTTCGTCGCCATTTCGACCGACACCGGCTCGTTCCAATATCCAAACACGACGGCGCGGACTTTTGAGATCGGCGCCGAGTTACTGCGGTGCGGCGTGGATGTTGGCCGCGTCAGCCAGCTTCTCTACGAGAATTACCCGCGGCGCCGCACCGAGCTGCTCCGGGAACTGCTCGGGACCATGCGGTTCGAAGCGGGAGGAAAAATCGCGAGCTTCAGTCTGAGCCTGAAAGTCGCGGCCGATCTCAAGGTAAAGCCGGAGGATAACGAGGGTCTGATCGATCATCTGCGCGCAATTCACGGAGTGATCGTCGCCGTTTTTTTTGAAGAACTCAGCGACGGCAAAGTGCGCGTGAGCATGCGTTCCAAGAGCGAGGAAGTCGATGTCTCCGCGATCTGCCAGAAGTTCGGTGGCGGCGGACACAAGCTCGCCGCCGGCACGCGTGTGCGCGGAACGCTCGCGGAGGTAGAACAAAAAATCCTGAAAGCAATTTGCGATGTCATTGACTGCAACTCCTGACGGCGTCCTGCTCGTCGACAAAGCACCCGGGATGACGTCGCACGACGTCGTTGCGATCGTGCGGCGCCGGCTGCAAATGAAAAAGGTCGGGCACTGCGGCACGCTTGATCCGATCGCGACCGGCCTGCTCTTGCTCACTCTTGGCCGTGGAACCAAAATTCAAGACCTCCTCATGAGTGAAGACAAGGAGTATGCCGGTACAATGGTGCTGGGGGTGACAACCGATACCCAGGACCGCGCCGGCGTGACCCTGGAAGAACGACCGGTTCCACCGCTGGACGATGCCACGGTGCGCGCAGCCTTTGCAAAATACTCCGGCGATTTTTACCAGATGCCGCCGATGGTGTCTGCGATCAAGCAGGGCGGCGTTCCCCTCTACAAACTCGCGCGGCAGGGAAAAACCGTCGAACGGGAGCCGCGCCTGGTTCATGTTTATCGCCATACGATCGACCGGATCGCGTCGCCGGAAATTGATTTCAGCGTGGTCTGCAGCAAAGGCTTTTATGTTCGCACCTACGCGCATGACATTGGCGAGACGCTCGGTTGTGGCGCGCACCTCAAGAATTTGCGCCGGGTGAAATCCGGACGATTCAGCGTCGACGGAGCCATCACGGTGGAGGAGTTGAAAACGTCGGAACCGGTGGACATTCTCGGGCGAATTCTGACGCTGCCGGAAGTATCGCGGATGCGTGGCGCCTAACGAGGGCAGCAATGCAGATTCTGCGATCGATTTCGGAACTGAGCCAGCTCTCCGGGCCGCTCTGCCTCGCGATCGGCGTTTTCGATGGTGTCCATCTCGGCCATCAAAAGGTCATTTCCACTTCGGCGCTCCACGCTAGTGACGCGAGCGGCACGCCAGTGGTCGTTACGTTCGACCCGCATCCCGCAAAGGTCTTGCGTCCGGATAATGCTCCCCATTTGCTGACCGCGACGCAGCACAAGATCGCACTCATCCGCGATCTCGGGGTCGCGCATCTTCTCGTCCTGCAATTCGATCGGCAATTCGCGGCAACAGCGCCAGAAGAATTCGTGCGGCAATTGGTCACCAATTCGCGTCCGCTGCGCGAGATTTGCGTTGGGCACGAATGGTCTTTCGGCAAGGGGCGCGCGGGCAACCTGGCTCTGCTGAAAGAGCTCGGCACGACTTACCATTTCGACGTGGTCGGCGTCCCGGCGGTGACGGTGAATGGCGAGGTCGTGAGCAGCACGGCGATTCGCCGCGCCGTCGCGGATGGCGACCTGATCAAAGCCACGCAGATGCTCGGGCGGGAATACACAATCCTAGGCACCGTGAAAGCGGGAGAAAAATTGGGGCGCAAGCTTGGATTTCCGACAGCGAATTTAAGCGCGCACAGCGAACAGTTTCCTCCCAACGGAGTTTACGTAACCGAGGCGCGGCTCGCGGGTGCTCTGTATCGCGGGGTGGCGAACTTGGGTTACCGACCGACCGTGAGCGCGGGAAAGCCGGAGCGGTTACTCGAGCTTCACCTGTTCAACCTGAACAAAGATATCTACGGCGAAGAAGTCGAAGTTCGATTTCTGCGATACCTGCGGCCCGAACAAAAATTCGAGAATGTGGATGCGCTCGCCGCGCAGATTGCGCGGGACGTCGCGGAAGCGCGCGAGGCAGTCTTACCTTAGCCGTCCGCCTGTCTTGGACATTGCGGCGGCAAGACCGCCGACCATGACCAGGACCGTCGCGCCCGCCGCGCAAAGCCAGATTACCGGCAGCGGCAGAAGGGCAAACCGCGTCACCCCTTCGGCCGCGGTGAACCATCCATCGCCGGAGAGGAGATAGGCAATCACCGACGCAACCAGGGTCACTCCCAACAGAATCACCGCACGGAACGAGTGACCCATCCGACGGACCGGCAATTTCTGCACGACACCCGTGGTGAAGCCACGGTCGTCGATGTACGCGGCTTCGTCGCGCAGTCGCGCGTCAAGCCAGTCCTCCTGGAGTTTTTCGTCCATGTTTCAGTTAGGTCCCCACGCGGCGAGCGAGCGTTTCAATTTCTCCCGGCCCCTCAACACATTCGTTTTCACAGTGCCAAGCGGAATCTCCAAGACGCGCGCTGCTTCATCATGCGATAAACCATTCTGGCAGCAAAGTAAAATTGCCGAGCGCTCGTGCAGCGGAAGTAATTGAAGGGCGTGGGCAAGATCGTGGCGCAGGGCGGGGTCGGTGGTTTGCGGGTCGTGCTGGGCTTCCAGTTGAGCTTCATCAATGCCAACGAGCTCTTTTCGTTTGCGGGCTTCCTCGCGGAAACAGTTGTAAGCGATCCGGTAGAGCCAGGTCGAAAAACGCGCTTCACCGCGAAAAGTGCGGAGGTTCTTGTAGGCGCGCAGAAAGGTTTCCTGGGCCAGATCGTCCGCGAGCGAAACATCGGCCCGGACGAGTTGGCGGAGAAGACCTCGCACGCTCGACTGATGATTTCGGACCAACTCAGCAAAGGCGTGGTGGTCATCATCGAGAAGAACGCGAGCGACGAGGTCTGCATCCGTGAGCGCCACCTCCCCAGCTTAGGGCAACGGCGGAACTTTGTCTCTACTACGGCCCTCCAGTTTCCAGACGAGCAAGTAACCGAGGCCAATCACGAATGGGATTACGCCCAGGCTCCAGGAGCCGCCTTCCCAATCGTTCACCGCCCCGAAGAAGATCATTAAGCCCAATCCAACCATGAGGAGGACGACGCCGCGCCGCAGATCGGATCGCGCCCGAATCACTGGAGGCGCCGCGAAGAGAGCCGCCGGCACTTCCTGGCCCTTCTCGACCATGGCGCGGACGGTGCGATGCAAGGAACGCGATTTCAGATAGCTGAAGAACATGATCGCCGCGACAACCATGACGGGCGCGCCAAAGAGCGTCGTAAAGACGATGCCGACAATCGGGATGGCCATCAACGCGCCCAGATCTTCATTATCACCGCTGTCGTCACTGTGGTCGCTGTGGTGGCGGCTGATATGAGTGGTTCCATGGCTGCTGTCGATCGTGATCCCAAACTTGCGCTTTAGTTTTCGGGCGACTTCGGCTTCGATCGATTCCTCGCGGTCGGGAGTCGCAGACACCGTGGCCGGCACAGTGGCAACCGCCGGGCTCGACGTGATCGAGGCTGCGGGAACCGTGGCCTGCGGCGATGCCGACAGGGCCGGAGTTGGGGTTTGCCCAAACGCAGTCAGGCCAAGCGCGATCGAGCAGAAACAGAGAAGAAACGTTGTTTTCATAGGTGTCCTTTTGCAGTGAGATGCACTGGGCGGGCCTTTTGGATTCAATATTTTGGAAGTCGCTGGTTCTCGCGGCAATTAAAAGGTTGCGTCCCGGAGGCGCGTGGAGTTTATATCATCCCCCTCCAGCCTTCGCTTTGAAGCTAGGGCTGGCAGGCAAAATGCGGGTGTAGCTCAGTGGTAGAGCACCTCCTTGCCAAGGAGGACGTCGCGAGTTCGAGCCTCGTCACCCGCTCCCCCAAAACCGCGTTCTTCGTCTTCCTTTGTAATACGTCGATTATTTGGTCGCCCGTCGAGCAATGCCGGCGCGGGCGAGCAGTCTTTCGGTGAAATCCAAAAGTTACAGTCGCGTTACCTTTCGTTTCTCGACCCCGCTTGCATCGCATCCTTAAGTGCGTCCCAACAACGACGAACCAGAAGGAAAATTATGACGATCATCTTGAATCACGGAGACGCGGGACAATTCCCTCGCTCTTCGCAAACACGACGGGCTAAACAATCACGTTGGATCCCATGGGCGGTCATCACCATCGGCGCCATTTTTCTAAGCGTTGGCGCAACTGCGACGCTAGCCCAAACTCCAAGTCCCAGCCCGTCGCCAGGCACCAGTCCGAGTCCTTCGCCGGGCACCAGCCCGAGCCCGTCACCGGGCACCAGCCCTTCGCCCAGTCCTTCGCCGGGCACAAGCCCGTCCCCGAGCCCTCAGCCAAGCTGTAGCCCGATCAGCACCGCCAGCATGACGATCGCCGGCGGCGGCGGTTCCTTTAATCCGACCTCGCTCACCATCAATCCGGCGACGCGAGTGACCTGGACTAATACCGGTAGCAATCGGGCACGCGTGCGCGACGTGGCTCACATCCTCCTCGATAGCGGCGACCTCCAGCCAGGCCAATCCTATTCATTTACGTTCTGCGTACCTGGCACCTACGCGATCGAGGACCAACGCGGCAGCGCCACTGCCACCATTATTGTTTCGGGCACAGGCCCGTCGCCAAGTCCTTCGCCGGGCACGAGCCCGAGTCCTTCACCGGGTACAAGCCCAAGTCCTTCACCGGGCACAAGCCCAAGCCCCTCACCAGGTACGAGCCCAAGCCCTTCACCGGGCACAAGCCCAAGTCCTTCACCAGGCACGAGCCCAAGTCCTTCACCAGGAACAAGCCCTTCGCCGAGCCCGAGCCCTTCACCCAGCCCCAGCCCTGCTGCGCAGCCCGTTAATATCTCCACCCGCGTCCGAGTGGAGGCAGGCGAAGGCGTAATGATTGGCGGTTTCATCATCACGGGCAGCGAATCCAAGCGGGTCATCATCCGCGGCATCGGCCCTTCCATGACGAGCGTTGGAGTTGCCGGCGCCATCAGCGATCCGATCTTGCGCCTCTTCGGCCCGACCGGATCTCCCCTCGCGGTGAACAACAATTGGCAGGACACCCAGCAGGCCGAGATTGCAGCAACGGGCCTCTCGCCACAGAACTCTCGCGAGTCGGCGGTCATCGCAACGCTGTCGCCGGCGGCTTACACCGTCTCGGTCGCCGACGCGAACGGCAGCGCCGGGGTCGGACTGATCGAAGTCTATGATCTTAACTCTGGCGCCAACGCGAGGCTGGGCAATATCGCCACGCGCGGCTCCGTCCAGACCGCAGAGAACGTGATGATCGCAGGGTTTGCCCTCGGTGGCAGCAGCATCAATCCTGCAAAAGTCGTGGTCCGCGCATTGGGACCATCGCTTGCGCAGGCGGGGATCACCAATCCACTCAGCAATCCAACCCTCCAACTGTTCGACAACAACGGCCAGATCGTAGCCAACAACGACAACTGGCAGGATATTGCAAGTCAGGCTGCCCAACTGCAGTCGCTTAACCTCGCCCCCGTAAACGTCGCGGAGTCCGCCATCGTGGCGACGTTGCCGCCTGGTCTCTACACGGCAATCGAAGCTGGCCAGGCCGGCGGAACCGGGATCGGATTGATCGAAGTTTACGCGATCCAATAGTCAGAAGATGACTTCTTTCCTCACATCGACCCGCACCGCGGAAGAACCGCACGTCACGACCGTCGGCAATCCGACGGCCTGCGCCGGCGTGCGGTCGGTGTGGAGGGAGATCGATCTTTCTTACCTCGGGACGGCCAGCTCGGAACCCGTAATTACACCGACCGGCTCGCCCCTGCGCGAGAGCGATCCAAACGCGAAGGTTTCAACTCCGTTGCCTCCCAAGCGTCTGCGCTGGTCGGCGGACGATAACAAGACCGCATTTCTGGTTCTGGCCCTCAAGGGTCTCGTCCTGTTCCTGGCAGCGCTGGGCCTCCAGACGCTCTTCGATCAAAACGAAAGCTGGCACACGCTGTGGAATCGCTGGGACGCGAGTCATTATCTGACGTTGGCGGAGAAGGGCTACACCGCGACGGGTGAGGGGCGGTTCTCGATCGTCTTCTATCCGCTCTACCCGTGGCTGGTCCGCGCAGTTGCCTTCGTTTTCCAAAGTTACTTTGGAGCGGCGCTTCTGGTTTCAGGCGCAGCTTCCATCTGCGCCGGGCTTCTCTTGCGCCGATTGGTCGCGCTCGACCAATCACTGAATGTGGCGCGATGGGCGGTCTGGTTCCTTTTCATTTTTCCGACCGCTTACTTCTTGCACATCGGCTACACCGAGAGCTTGTTTCTCGCCCTCGTGCTCGGGTGCTTGCTGGCGGCACGGATGCAGTTCTGGGCGCTAGCGGGCATCCTGGGAGCGCTCGCCTGCCTCACACGCGTGAACGGACTCCTGCTCGTGCCCACTTTGCTCGTGGAAGCGTGGTTGCAATATCGAGTGACGCGCCGCATCAACTGGCGCTGGCTGTGGATCGCATTCGCCGGCTTGGGCTTTGCCGGTTATCTTTTCCTCAACTATCGCGTCACCGGCGATCCTTTCGCGTTTTCGCCCATAATGGAGGAGCACTGGTACAAAAAAATCGCTCCGCCGTGGGTCGGAATTCATGAGGCTTGGACGCGCATCTTCCGCTTTAATCTCACAGAAGGGCTGTTCGAGTTTATCTTCATCGTCTTCTCCTTTCTCTGCACCGTCTGGTGCTGGATCAAACTGCGCCCTTCCTACGCGGTCTGGATGACGTTGAACTGGTTCCTGATAACCAGCACCACCTTTCTCGTGAGCGTGCCGCGCTATTGCCTCACGCTTTTCCCCATCTTCATCATTCTCGCGCGTCTCGCCGCGGGGCGCCCGTTGGCCGGACGCATCATCACCGCGACGTCTCTTTTCCTGCTCGCCCTTTTTGCGATGAAATTTGCTCACGGCACTTGGGCATTCTAAGCCGCGCAATTTTTACTCCACTCCGCCAGGCGCTATGAAACGGTTAACCACCGCTTCGCAGCTTCGATGTCGCCAAAGGCGAGAGCATGTCCGGCAGGCTCGAAGCGCAATGTCACGTCCGCGCCTGCCTGTCGGAGCATCGCGGCGAGCCGCTCGGCATTTTCCACCGGCACAATTGGATCCTGTTTGCCGGATGAAAGCAAAATCCGCGCATGAGCCAGGCTGGGCAAAACCGGCGGCACGAGCGGAACCATCGCCCGAAACAAGACTGCGCCGGCCAGCACTTCGGGCCGGAGCAGGAGAATGGCCGCGGCAATATTTGCGCCATTGGAATAACCAACCGCCGTCACTCGCTTCGGATCGAATTCATAGCGTGCCGCGGCGGCGCCAACAAAATCTGAGAGTTCATTCGCGCGCCGAACGACGTCTTCCTCATCGAAAACGCCCTCAGCCAGGCGCCGGAAGAACCGGGGCATGCCGTTCTCGAGCACATTGCCACGGGGACTGAGCAAGGCCGCAGTTGGATCGAGATCGCGGCCCAGCGGGATCATATCGTTTTCATTCCCGCCGGTCCCGTGTAGCAGCAAAAGAACCCGCCCGGTCGAGTCGGCCGGCGCGGGAATAAAACGATGGATGAAGCCGAGGTCGATCATAGGTGAATTGTCTGGTGATCCGCACCAGGGAGATTTCCGTCAACGCTGATAGGTTATACTGGAACAATCTTGAAGTATATCTGGCGAAAGCAGGCCGGAGCGCGTTGGCTGCGCATCCGATACGAGGATCTGGAGCGGCGGTTCGGCGCGGCGCTTGCAATCATTGAGCGCCCGCGGGCCAAGCGCGTTTTGCTGGAAATTTCTTGCCGAACAGAGAAACAAGCGCGCGACCTTGTCCGTGAATTTGGCGGCAGCATCGAGGGATTGCGGCCGGACTGGCTCCAGCGTCTTGCGAGGCAAACTCGAGCCAAATCATTGCGGATTGGTTCGCGTCTCGTGATTTTGAGGACGCCAGAAAAAGAGCGGGCGCCATTGCGGGGAAGTCAGGCCCGCCGGCTCGTCATTCCCGCCGAAATGGCTTTTGGAACAGGCGAGCACGCCACGACTGCGATGTGCTTGCGCTTACTCGAACGCATTACCCGCCACGTTCCGCGGGATTGGACGATGCTCGACGCCGGCACAGGCAGCGGCATCCTCGCCATCGCCGGCCGACGCCTCGGAGCAACGCGCGTGCTTGCAATCGACAGCGATCCCCTCGCCTGCGCGACGGCGAAGCGGAATGCGCGCGTCAACAGTGCCCGCAACATCGAATTCTCGACGGGCGATATCCTCAAACAAAGGCTCACCGGGAAGTTCCAAATCATCACCGCAAATCTTTTCAGCGAGATTGTGATCGAAGCGCTGCCGATCTGGGCGCGGCATCTCGCTCCCGGCGGCCACTTGATCCTCTCGGGGATATTGCGGAGCCAGGAATTAGCAGTGCTCCGCGCTCTGCGGCGCCACAGTTTCATCGCCTCGGAAATCCGTCGCCGCGGGAAATGGATCGCGTTGCTGGCGCAGCCGCGACAACAAAAAGGCAGTTGACGCCGGGAACGGTAAAAGCAACGTTCCTCGACCCTTAGACGGCGCCGATTTCCTGCACCAACGCGGTTGATCTGTTAAGCCGCTTGGGAAAAATCGCATGCCCGCCGAAGAGCTTTCTTACGTCATCGTCACGCCCTATTCGATGCGCAAATCGCGCACGGGCGGGATCATCGCCCGCCTGATATCCCGGACGGGACTGGACCTCGTTACGGCGCGCATGTTCGCGCCCAGTGAAGAGCTGACGAAGCGCTACGCGGACACGATCGTGACCGAGACAGACCCGAGTCATCGGGCCACGCAGGAGTTGATCCGCGATTATGTTCTCAAGAATTTTGCCGGAAAGGTCAATGGACAGAGGGCGAGGGCGTTGATTCTTGTTTTCCGCGGCCCGGATGCCGTCGAGAAAATTCATTACACGATCGGTCACATCGTGCATGAGCGAACCAGCGGCGAGACGATCCGCGACACCTTCGGCGATTACATCACGGACGACGCCGGCAAAGTCATTTACTTCGAGCCCGCCGCGCTGGCCGCGTTCGACCCCAAGGCCGTGGAACGCGATCTCAAGCTCTGGGCGGAGTTTTCAGACAGTGACGGCGGAATCCTCGATCACGTGATCGAGTTTCCAAAGGAGGCGAAAGTCGAGAAGTCGCTCGTGCTGATCAAGCCGGACAATTTCAAATTTCCCAATCAGCGCCCGGGTGGCGTGATCGAAGTTTTTTCGCGCACCGGTCTCTACATCATCGGGTTCAAGGTGCATTGCATGAGTGTGGCGCAAGCCGAGGAATTCTACGGGCCGGTCCTGGCCGTTCTGGAGGAGAAACTTGGCCCGGTCAAAGGTCGCGATGCTTGGGAAAGCATTGTTGAATTCATGGCGGGGATGAAGCCGAGCGAATCTCCCCCAGACAAACGCAACGCGCCGGGGAGTGAGAAATGCATTGCGATCGTCTATCAAGGCGACGACGCCGTGCGAAAAATCCGCGACGTCCTCGGTCCCACCGATCCCGCGAAAGCTCCGCCCGGCTCGATCCGGAAAGAATTCGGGCAAACGATCATGATTAACGCCGCCCACGCCTCCGATTCCGCGGAGAACGCAAAACGAGAGATGGCGATCGTGCAGGTGGACGAGAATAACTTCAAACCTTTCATTGAAAGTTTCTACGCCCGCTCATAGCTTGCGCTCCCATTTTGGAAACACTCAACCTTACTCCGACAGCCATGGAAATCTCCGCGCGCGCCGCCCAATTAACCCCCTCTCTTACCCTCTCGATCGACAGCAAGGCGAAAGCGATGAAAGCCGAAGGAATCGACGTTTGCGGTTTCGGCGCGGGCGAGCCGGATTTCGACACGCCGGACCACATTAAGGCGGCGGCCATCGCGGCGCTCGAAGCCGGTTTTACCAAATACACCCCGAGTGGAGGCTTGCCCGAATTACGCCAGGCGATTTCGGAGAAATTGGAAGCGGATAATCAGCTTAAGTATCGGCCAAGTCAGATCATCGTCAGCAGCGGCGCCAAGCACTCCTGCTACAACGCCATCCTGGCCACCTGCCAGGCGGGCGACGAAGTGCTGATCCCCTCCCCGTATTGGGTCAGCTATCCCGACATGGTGCGACTGGCCGGGGCGGAACCGGTCATCGTGGCCACAACCGAGCGCAACGGCTGGAAGATGCGCGCGTCAGATTTTGAAAATGCGATGACGCCGCGCACGAAGATGTTGATCCTGAACAGTCCGGGTAATCCCACCGGTGCCGTCTACACGCGCGAGGAACTGGAAGGAATCGTCGAAGTCGCTGCCGAAGAGGACATCTACATCCTCTCCGATGAGATCTACGAGAAACTGGTTTACGACGACGTGAAGCACGTCAGCATCGCCTCGCTCTCGCAGGAAGCTTACGATCTCACCATCACGGTCAACGGCTTCAGCAAAGCGTATGCGATGACCGGCTGGCGACTGGGATACATGGCTGCGCCCGAGGCAGTGGCAAAAGCGGCCGACAATATCCAAAGCCACAGTACCTCGCATCCGTGCTCGTTCGCACAAAAGGGCGCGGTCGCTGCGCTGAAAGGCGACCAGCAGCCCCTCGCCGACATGCGCGACGAGTTCAGCATGCGCCGCAACTATATGTACGACCGGATCACCAAGATCCCGAACATCACCGCGGTCCGACCCGAAGGCGCGTTTTACATTTTGGTGAACATCAGCCAGCTGGGCCTTAGTTCGCAAAACTTCGCGGATCGCTTATTGAGCAAGGCCAATGTCGCGGTAGTCCCCGGGATCGCCTTTGGCGATGATCGGACCGTGCGTCTCAGTTACGCGACCAGCATCGACGTGATCAAAAAGGGTCTCGATCGCTTCCAGGATTTCTGCCGGACGCTGTAACCATTTAAGATTTCAGATCTAAGATTTAAGACTGGGCGACCGCGTCGTCCTTCCATAATCCGCAATCGTCATTCTGAAATCTGCAATGGCCACCGGCTCCCTCGCTCTCGTCCTTCACGCGCATTTGCCATTCGTCCGGCACCCGGAACACGAGGAGTTTCTCGAGGAGGAATGGCTCTTCGAGGCCATGACCGAAACTTATCTGCCGCTGATCGCCATGATGCAGCGGCTGGTTCGCGACGAAGTGCCGTTTCAACTAACGATGACGGTCACGCCGACTCTGTGCGCCATGTTGCAGGATCAACTGCTGCGGGATCGCTACGTCCGTTACCTCGACCGCTCGATCGACCTGGCCGCGCGCGAAATGGAGCGCAATCGCGACGATGAACCGCTCCGAAAGCTATCGGAATTTTATCACACAACCTTTTCTGACTGCCGCTTCCGGTTCCTGGAGTGCGGCGGCGATCTTCCGGGCGAGTTTCGGAAATTGCGGGATGAGGGATGCCTCGAGATCATGGCCACGGCTGCCACACACGGTTTGCTCCCGCTGTTGCAACCATCGCCGGAAGCAGTGCGGACGCAGGTCTTGATCGGGTGCGACGTCTACCGCGCCACGTTCGGCGCTGATCCAGTCGGATTCTGGCTGCCGGAGTGCGCCTACGCACCGGGCCTCGAAACGATATTGCAGGAGGCAAACCTGCGCTGGTTCATTGTCGACGCGCACGGTTTGATGTTCGGCGAACCGCGCCCGCGACGCGGGATCTACGCGCCATGCTATACCCCGGCGGGGCCGGCAGCATTCGCGCGGGACCGCGATTCGAGCCGCCAGGTCTGGAGCGCGACGGAAGGTTATCCGGGCGATCCGGCCTATCGTGATTTTTATCGCGACATCGGTTTCGATCTTCCTCTCGAATATCTTCGACCTGGAACCGCAACCAGCGGCGCTCGCAAGTTTACCGGGCTGAAATATCACCGCATCACGGGTCGCGGTTGCGAGAAGGAACTCTACGATCCGGCCGTGGCCGAGAGCGCCGCCAAGGCGCACGCGGCTCACTTCCTCGAGGTAAGGCGGCGACAGATGAACGAACTCCGCGCGTTGGATTTCGATCCGATCGTGGTTGTGCCGTTCGACGCCGAGCTGTTCGGTCATTGGTGGTTTGAGGGTCCACGATTTCTGGAGTCGTTCATTCGTCAGGCCGCTCACGAGCACCAGGATCTTCGCCTGACGAGCAAAGACGCATACGGCCGGCAGGATTTTCAACTGACCACGCCGACGAAGTTCCTCGCCGGCCATTCGACCCAACAAACCATCGCACCGGCGGCTTCGAGTTGGGGAGAAAGCGGATATCTCGGGGTCTGGCTGGACGAGTGCAATTCCTGGATTTATCCGCATCTTCATTCCGCCGCCCGCCGCATGACGGAAGTCGCGCGCGCGCATGTCTCCGATGAAAGCGCGTTGACGGATCGTGTCCTCAAACAACTGGCCCGCGAATTATTGCTCGCGCAATCGAGCGACTGGCCGTTCCTGATGAAGACTGGCACAGCGAAGCATTACGCGACGAAACGCGTGACCGATCATCTCCTTCGGTTCAATCGTCTTCACGATGGATTCACGAGCGGCGATCTGGATGAGGATTTCCTCTCGAACTGCGAATGGCGCGATAACCTTTTCCCAGAGGTGAATTGGCGCTATTACTTGTCATGCTGAGCAAAGCATCTCTCTATTTCTTTTTGCTGCTGACCTCCTCTGTTGCGGCGTACAGTCAAGAGTCGCCGACGCCGGGGCCTTCACCAACCGCGCGCAGCGTGCGCATCACCTTCTTGCCGCCGCCACTCGACGGAACGATCAGCCTCGGCATTTACGACGCGAAAGGGAAACTCGTCCGGGTGCTCCAGCGCGAGGCTGATATTAATGAATTCGACATCGGGACCGACGCGCTCTCGACGACATGGGACGGGAAGGATGATGCGGGAGGAAACGCCCCGGCCGGAAAATACAGCGCGCACGGATTCGTAGTCGCCGATCTCAAGATCGACGGCGTCGGGTTCTTCTTTAATGATTTCGTTACGAACGATGATTCACTGCGTGTCCGGCGTATCGACAGCGTCCGGCTCGAAAACAATGAGCTTCATCTCGACGCGGATCTTCTTGGCGATGAAAAAGCGACGCTGATTTGCGACGCGAAACAAGGCGCGTTTCTCCGAAAACTCCCTCCGGAAACCGCGCTTCACTGCAACTACATGCAGCCGCCGAATGTTACCGAGGTGCTCGATTGCGCCGGCGGCGTCAACAACACTCTTTGGTTGATTGATATGCTCGACGGCGGCGCCCGGCGTGAGATAAAACAATTCTCCAAGAGCTCCGAACTACTGCGGCGAATGGCGATCCCAGAAAGCGAGCCGCAGCCGAAGTCCATTGCCGCATCCACCACCGAAGATCGAATCTTCGTGGTCGAAGAGGGTCCTCATTCCCTCGTCAATCGGGTTCGTGCGCTCAGCCTGGCTGGGTCGAAAACCGATGGCGCGAATGGCGCGGTTTCCGATTGGAAAACCGATTTTGAAAAAAAGATCATCGAACATCGATCCTTCTCGATCGAGAACGGGAAACCGGTTCCCACCAATCCAAACAACAAGATTTCTCCGGAAAAAATTTCGGTGAAGTTGCAGCCAAATCCCCTCCTCGCGGACGCGCGAGTGGCCGTGGAGCTCGCCGTTGGCCTTGATGAAGACGGTAGTTTTCTGAAGACGGACGATGGATTGCCGCTCTGCAGCATTAGTGAAACGCCGAAACTCACGCGCGCCCTGCTGGCGGCTCACGGCTCAAACGCGCTCGATGTTTTCCAGGACGACGGCGCGGTGGTCGAGCAATTCAGGGTGACCGGTGTCGATCAAATGATGAGTTTTGATTGCGGCGGTTTTGAATTGAAATGAAACACGCTCTTCGCTGAGATTTGCCGATGCGTCGCGACATCGTTTACTTCGATCTCGAAACCCAGCGGACCGCGAACGACGCGGGTGGATGGGCGCGCAAGTGCGACATGCGGATGTCGGTCGGCGTCATTTTCAGCACGGCCACTGGCCGCTACGAAGTGTTCGGCGAAGCGCAGGTGAATCAGCTGATCGAGCGGTTGCGCCGCGCCGATTTGGTCATCGGGTTTAACGTGCTCAACTTCGATTACCACGTCCTGATGGGCTACACGATCCTCGACCTCATCGCGGAGCTGCAGACGGCCGATTTGATGGTCGATATGGAGAAGCGATTGGGTCACCGGCTCGGGCTCGACGCGATTGCACACGCCACGCTCGGGATCCAGAAAACCGCGGCTGGGCTCGATGCCATTCGCTGGTGGCGCGAAGGGCGCTTGCTCGAGATCGCCGAGTATTGCTGCTTCGATGTGAAAGTGACCCGGCTCGTGCACGAGCACGGCTGTCGGCACAAGGAACTATTTTTTCACGATCGTTTCGCCCAGCGGCAGCGCGTCGAGATCGATTGGGCGCACCTCGACGATGGCGCGCTCTAGGGCGCTCCGCGATCGTAGACTTCAACCACGGCGACACCCATGCCGTTGTTCCGTCCCGCAAGCAGCGCGGTGTAAACGCCCGGCGGCAGCGTCGCCGCTATGGCAGACTCCAATTGGTTTGTCGGCGCGAGACCCGCAGCAGTCAGTTCCGCGGCTTGAGCCGGGTTTTCCTGCCAGTCGTTATTCGCAATGAGGAGCGCCCCATTGCTGTCGCGCAGCTCCAGCGTCGGGTTCGCCAGAGCGTTAGCCACACCCAAGGCGGTCAGACTCGGGCCGATACCACGCACCACAATCCTGTCCGCGCCGCTGTGATTGCCCAGGACGAAACCGGCGATCACGATGTCGTTAGCGCTGCCGACGAAGGCCCGCGTGCTAATGTTGGCCAGCTTCGCGAGGACCGCCTGACTCAGGTCGTAAGCTTCAATCAAGGCGACGCCCACGGTGTTATTCTTACCGCTCACGATCGCGGTATAGGCCCCAGGATTTAGGGTCACATCAATCGCTGATTCGAGATTATTGCTCGGGGCGAGGCCAGTGGCCAGAATCGCCGACTCCTGCGCCGGGTCGTCTCTCCAGTTGTCATTCGTGATCGTGGCAAATGCGCCCGGACCATGCAGCTCCAGCACCGGATCGGCCAGCGCATTGGGGACGCCCAATTGAGTCAACGACGGTCCAATGGCCCGGAGGAGCAGATGTTTCGGAGCGGTTCCCGTGATGATAAAGCCGCCGATGCCCACATTATCGCCGGTCTGCACTCGCATCCGGGTCGAGAGGTTGACCGTCTGCGCCGCCGGCGTCGGACTTGGGAAGGGAAGCTGATAGGTGACAGTCAACCGCGGCGGATCGTTGGTATTTTCGCGGGTGTTGAATCGCTGCGCTCTTCCCGAGTCGATTTCATTGCCAAGAATGACCCACCCAAAGTTAGTCGCGGAGTTGGAAACCCACGCCTGCACGTCCGCCAGCAATCCACTGCCGCTCCAAGTGTAAATTCCGCTCTGCATGACCGGTGTGGTCGCGCTGAGGGTGGCTGAAAAGTCGCCCCCGGGAGTTATCCAAAAGCTGGTGTCGTAGAAGGTGTGAAGCCAGGTGGCGTCACCTGCCTCCGCCTGAATCCCAGCCCCGCCCGGATCGCCGGCGTTGGAAGCGCCCTCGCCCCAAGCGCGCGAGGCTTTGGTCAACGAAATATCGACCGGCGTAGAATTGAGGCTCGGCTGCGACAGGGCCATTGAAAGCGTCGCGTCCGTGACTGTCGCGTTGGTGGGGATTGAGGCGAGATCGAACGCGACCAACCCACGACGCAAGGCGGCTGCGCCTGTCTTCCCCGCGTAGAGATAAGGGCCCTGACCGTTGCTGATTTGACCGGCGGCATCCTGATAAAGCGTGTTGTCTTTTTGCGGAACGAATGAAACCGTGTCGGCAAAAGTGGCGCCACGCATTACGGCGAAAACGAGGAGAGCAGTCAGCGTTTCCTGCGTCTTCATGGGCTAGGATGACGATATGGTCAGCGACGCTTTCCGCAAATTGTGGACAGCGGGAAACGGGCTGCTCCGTCCGCCAAGAATTCGCCGATACCCGCGGCCTAGGGAATATTGTAAACTTCGACCAGCGCGACACCGGTGCCCCGGTTACTTCCGCGCACGATGGCCGTGTAGGCTCCCGGCGCGACTGTTTCCACCAGCGCCGCTTCCGCGTCGTTATTCGGCGCTAACCCGGCTGCTTCAATCTGCGCGCGTTG
>JBEEHC010000080.1:0-15470 GCA_041167205.1 Verrucomicrobiota bacterium | reverse complement strand
GCGCGCAAATTGATGGCCGCCTGGCCATTGCCGCCGTTCGAATCGTTTTCCGTCAACGTATTACCGACAAAGGAAGGCAGCTGACGCAGACCTTCGACGGGAGTGTTGGCGCCGGCCTTCTGCAGGACTTCGGCAGTGTAAACTGTCACCGGCAACGCTGATTCAGTCTCAGCGGTCGGGATGTACGAACCAGTCACGATGACTCGTTCGGTTGTCGCTTCTGTGGGAGCCTGCGCGTAGGCGCTGGCTGCCACGAGGAAAGGAAGTCCGACGCCGACTGCGAGAGCCGAGCGGAAGGATCCTAACGTGTTCAGTACGTATCTTATCATTAGTTTCTCCATTGGTTTGGTTAGGTTTGGCGGTGAGGATTAACGACGTTTTAGAGGCCTGACAAGCCTTTTTTTCATTTTTCTTAAAATATTTTGAACGGACGTGGACAGACTGATGTCGTCCCACCCCCCGAGTCAAGCCTGTTTCGACATCATTTTTGGGAAATTCTCGGCGTGAGATCAACGAAAAAAACACAGGCGCAACGACACGCTGCGGTGGAGACGCGACGGCAGCCCGTCGGGAAACAAATCCGCGACGCTGGGGATCGGCCGAATTGAACAAATCGTTAGGCCGCGAACAGATAAATCGCGGAAGAGAATGACGGCCACGAATCACGTTTGTTGGACGCTGAATGTTAAACGTTGAACAGTTCCGTTGAAGCGACACGGGTTCCGTCCCGCGTGCTCGATTGCACAGGAGCCAATTCCGATGACCAACATTCGCGTCGAACCCAGTCCGCTCATCATGTTGCCGTTTGCGGCGCTGCTTCTTTCGATCGCGTTTGCGCCACTGATTCTCCGTCATCATTGGGAACGGCACTATCACAAGTTGTGTCTCGGTCTCGCAGCCATCACTTCTTCTTATTATATTTTCGCTCTCCGCTCTGGAACTCGGGTACTCCATGCCACGCTCGAATACGCGAGTTTCATGGTTGTGGTCGGCTCGTTTTTTGTCGTAGCCGGCGGCATTCATCTTCGAATCCGCAGCCAGGGAAGACCCGCTCTAAATACGCTTTTTCTGCTCGGCGGCACTCTGCTCGGAAACATCATCGGGACGACCGGCGCATCGATGCTTCTAATCCGTCCGTGGATCGCGCTGAACCGAAATCGTTTCAGCGGAATCCACACTGTGTTTTTCATTTTGACAGTGAGCAACATAGGCGGCGCCCTCCTTCCGGTCGGCCCGCCGCTGTTTCTGGGCTATCTGAAAGGCGTCCCGTTCTGGTGGGCGCTCCAGCACTGCTGGCTCCCGTGGTCGGTCACGCTCGCAGCCGTGCTCATCATTTTTTGGGTGCTGGATAGTCTGCATTTTCGCAAGCGACGACCCCCGAACGAGCGCGCCAATGAATCCGTCTCCGGCGGAAACTGGCATTGCGATGGCGCGGTAAATTTCATTTTCATGCTCGCTCTTCTCGCTGCGCTGATTGCAGCGCCTGCGGGATGGCGCGAAGTAATCATGGTTTCGATCGCAACTGCCGCTTTCCTGTTTACCCCACGGCAGATTCACCGCGCGAACGAATTCACTTTTGCGCCGATCAAAGAAGTGGCGTGGATCTTTCTCGGCATTTTCGGAACGATGATTCCCGTTCTCGACTACGTGGAAACGCACGCCGGCCAGCTCGGATTGCGCTCGGATTTGCAGTTCTACTGGGGGACCGGCGCGCTCTCGGCCTTGCTCGACAATGCTCCGACCTATCTCACCTTTCTCGCGGGGGCGTTTGGGCTGCACGGTCTGAGCATGGAGAACGCGGCACAGATGTCCGAGTTCATCTCCAGGCACGATCATCACCTAGTCGCCATTTCGTTGGGTGCCACGTGTTTCGGCGCTTTAACCTACGTCGGCAACGGGCCGAACCTGCTCGTCAAGGCAATCGCGGAGCACGCGAAAATCGAGACCCCGAGCTTCTTCGGCTACACTTTCAAATTCGCCGTGCCCGTGCTGGCGCCAATTTTCGTCCTGGTCTCCATCTTGTTTTTCTGGAAATAGACCTCGCCGGTTGCGGTTCGAGGTCGTGCTGGTTAATTGCTCCGCAGAACGAACTGTGGCGGCAGATTATGTTTACCGGTCTGATTGAAGAAGTCGGCAGCGTCCTCGAGGTCCGCGCGACTGATGGGGTCACGCAACTGCAGGTCGTCGCCCCGCGTATCGCAGAGAAAATCCAGGCCGGCGACAGCATTGCGGTCAATGGCTGCTGCCTGACTGTCGCGGCCCATCACGCCGACCAGTTTACCTTCGATCTCCTCGAAGAAACGCTCGACCGCACAAATTTGAAAACGTTGCGCCCGCAGAGCCGCGTCAATCTCGAGCGCGCCCTCGCGGCGGATGGGCGTCTCGGCGGCCATTTTGTGCAGGGCCACGTGGATTGCGCCGCGCGCATTATGGCCTGGGAGAAGAATGGCGCGGATCATCGGCTCGAAGTCGAATTGCCCACCGATTTTGCCCATTACGTCGCTTATAAAGGTTCAATCGCCGTTAACGGAATTAGCCTGACGGTCGCAGAAGTGTCGGATGCAAGTTTCGCGGTTTGGATCATCCCACACACAAAATCACAGACGAATCTCGACACGGCGCGGGCCGATGATCTGGTTAACCTCGAGTTCGACCTGATCGCGAAGTACCTCGAGCGGATGCTCGATCGTCCTGTCGTCCGCTCTTGATGACGAACCCGTCGACTCCGCAGCTCGTCGGCGTAATTTTCACGCGCGCCGATTTGCAACGAGCGGTCCGGATGCGAAACCCGCCCGACTTGTTCGAGCTGCGGCTCGACGCACTGATGGCGAAGAGCGCCGAAGTGGAGTCCGCCCTCGCAGACCTCCGTGTGCCGCTCATTATTACGGCACGGCATCCTCGCGAAGGCGGATCAAATTGCCTCTCAGCCCGCGAACGTCGCGCCTTGCTTCTACGGTTCCTGCCCTACGCGGCCTATGTGGATATTGAATTGCGCGCGGCCGGTTCGTTGAGGGCAATCTTGGATGAAGCCCGCGCGCGGAGTATCCGAACAATTCTCTCGTTTCACGATTTCCGTGAAACGCCGAGCCGCGCGCGATTCGACGAAATCGCACGTGCGGCACGGTCGTTAGGCGCCGATCTTCTGAAAATCGCGACGCGCACCGACACGCCCGTGCAACTGGCAAGGTTGCTGGATTTTTTCCAGGAAGAGCGGCTGAAAATAAAAATCGCTGCGATGGGAATCGGACGCCTCGGGCGAATTTCACGGCTCGAGTTCGCCCGGCATCACTCGGCGCTAAATTACGCCCACCTCGGGAGAGCGCAGGCGAAGGGCCAGCTTTCGATCGCGCAACTCCGGCGCATCTTACAATAGGTGTAGCCACGTCTTGCCGAATTCCCGGAGCGCATGTTTTGTGGAAGAACAATCTCCCTCGCGAAAATCCAATGGACGATTCCATCACATTGCCAGATCAGGCGCCGGTAATGCCACTTCCCGGCACGCTCCTCTTTCCGCACTCCTTGCTGCCGCTCCATATTTTTGAGCCGCGCTACCAGGAAATGCTCGAGCTGGCTTTAAGTGAGCACCGGATGTTCTGCGTCGCGCTCCTGAAACCCCAGCGGGCGCAATGGAAATCGACCGGCGATTTTTCCCATATCGCCGGCATCGGATTGATCCGCGCCTGCGTGGGACGCGGCGACGGAACCTCTGATTTGATCCTGCAGGGTTTGCGCCGCGTTCGCTTTTCCGCCTTCGAGCAGAGCGCTCCGTTTCCGATTGCCCGCATCGAGCCGCTCGAATCCACTGCAACGTCATCCGTTGAAACCGACGCCCTCGGCGCGAAAGTGCTCGATCTCTATGCCAAGTTAAAAAAGAACGGTCGCCAGTTGCCTGAGAAGGTAGACGCATATCTTTCCCACCTCGGAGATACCGAAATGCTTGCCGACCTGATGGCCGCGACGTTTATCAACGATCCCCTTCGCCGCCAGCAGGTCCTCGAAGAGCTGGCCGTGAATCAACGCCTTCGGCTCCTCATTCAGTATCTGCGCGAAGAAACTGGCAGCGCCGCCGCATAATTCGGCAGCCACCGCGCTTGCGGCGAAGCGACTACATCCCCTTCAGGCGCGTGTGTTCTTCTAATAGATATCGGTCGGTCATTCCTGCGACATAATCGCAAATCGTTCGGTGGAGACCTTCGCTCTCGATTCGTTTCGCAGCCGCGTCGCCGAGCAAATCAGGCGCGAGCACGTACGCTTCGAAAACCGAGCGCAGCATCTCGCAAGCTCGCCGGTTCACTTCTGCAACACGCGGGTGGTAATAGACGTTCTTATAGAGAAAACGCCGTAGTTCGCGATTCGCGTGCAACAGTTCTTCGCTATAGGAGACGAGCGGCGCCGGCTGCCGCCGCGCTTCATCCGCGCTCCGGATCCCGGCGTGGGCGATAGCCGTGGCGCTGGTCGCAATCACGTCGCGCACTTGCACGTCGATGATATCGCGAATGATTATCTTGTGCAGCTCCGGCTCACGGACATCGGGATAACGCGCCACCACCGATCCCTGACTCCGGCGCCAAACCAGGCTCTCTTCCAATTGTTCGGAACTGAGGATTTCGAAATCGACCGCATCATCCAGATCGTGGCTGTAATACGTGATCTCGTCCGCCAGATTCGCAATTTGGGCCTCGAGCGAAGGAAAATGATATTTTTCGTCCCCCGCCAACGACCAATCGTAAGATGCCTGGTGTTTTTGCAGGCCTTCGCGGACTTCGAACGTCAGATTCAAACCCGGGAAGTTCGGATACGCCGCCTCCAGCAACTCGACCACGCGCAGGCTTTGCCGATTATGGTCAAAGCCGCCCTGTTCCCGCATGCATTCCGCGAGCATCTCTTCGCCCGAATGTCCGAAAGGCGAATGGCCGAGATCGTGCGCGAGCGCAATCGCCTCCGCCAAATCCTCGTTTAACGATAGCGCCCTCGCGATCGTCCGGCTGATCGAGGCCACCTCGATTGAATGGGTCAGGCGCGTCCTGAGATGATCGCCGGTGCCGTTGAGGAAAACCTGCGTCTTGTACTCCAGGCGACGAAACGCGCGGGAATGAATTATACGCGCCCGGTCGCGTTGAAATTCCGTGCGGTAATCATGCTGCGCCTCAGGATATTTCCGTCCGCGTGACTCGCCGGATTTCTGCGCAAATGGCGCGAGGACGCGCGATTCGTCGGCCTCCATTTCTACCCGCGTCTTCCAACTCTCCCGCCGGCCGTCGCCGGCTGGCAAATCGTTTGTCACGGCAAAGATTATTCTTCGAGGCGCCCGCTTTGCGAGTCCGGAATTTTGGGTTTTGTCTCGCGATTCCCAGCGGTCTCTTTATCGTCTCCCCGCCCCGAACAAAATGAGCCGCAGATCCACGCCTAGAACCGTCCGCAGAAGCAGTCCTGTTTCCTACAACCGCTGGGCGGTTCTTGGTGTCTGCGTTTTCCTCGCGGCGATCACATGGCTTGTTTTCGGCCAGACGCTTCGCCACGATTTCGTGAACGTCGATGATGTCGATTACGTGCTCAAGAACCTGGAGGTCACCCGGGGACTGACGAGCGACGGCGCCATCTGGGCGTTTACCCATTTCCACGCCTCCAACTGGCACCCGGTGACGTGGATCTCTCATATGCTGGACTGCCAGTTCTACGGGTTGAGTCCCGGCGGACATCATCTCACCAATGTGCTGCTCCATACGGCGACAGCGATTCTGCTCTTCCTGGTTCTACGACAGATGACCGCCTCCCTCTGGCGGAGTGCTTTTGTCGCAGCAGTCTTCGCGATCCATCCGTCGCGGGTGGAATCGGTGGCCTGGGTGGCGGAGCGCAAGGACGTCTTGAGCGGCCTGTTCTTTGTCCTGACCATCGGGGCTTACGCCCGCTATGCCCGCCATCCGTCCGCCGCCGGTTATGCGCTGGTCGCAGTTCTCTTTGCCGTGGGACTAATGTGCAAGCCGATGCTCGTCACCCTGCCTCTAGTGCTGTTGCTTCTCGACTACTGGCCGCTGAATCGTTGGGGTGAGCATGGCAAACACGACGTTCCGCAAATTCCGCGACGGCTATTGCTGGAAAAACTGCCGCTTTTCGGATTGGCTGCCGCCTCGTGCCTCGCGACGCTCTTTGCTCAGAAAGGTGCTATTCAGCCGTTCGCCCGCATTTCCTTTCCATTCCGGGTGTTCAACGCCTTCATTTCCTATGCGGTCTATCTTCGAGAGCTGTTCTGGCCCTCGGATCTGGCAGCTTTGTATCCATTCCCGGTCGGGGGTATTGCCGTGGCGGGAATGTTATCGCTGGGTCTCGTGGCCGGGATTTCCATCGTCGTTTTCGCTTTGCGCCGCTATCCCTATCTTGTGACCGGATGGCTTTGGTATCTCATCATGCTCGGGCCGGTGATTGGGATTATCCAGGTGGGCATTCAAGCGCACGCGGACCGTTATGCTTATCTGCCGCAGATCGGCTTGTATCTGCTGTTGACGTGGGCGGTGGCTGATCTGTGCGCGAAATGGCGTTACCGACGCCTAATTCTCAGCACTCTTTCGATCATTCTCCTCGCCGCTTTGACTTTCGTCGCACGAACTCAGGCTTCTTATTGGCAGAACAGTCAAACGCTTTGGACACACGCCATTGCCTGCACGTCCGACAATGCGATGGCCCACACCAATCTCGGCCACGCATTCTACGAGAAGAGAATGATGGGCGAAGCGCTTGTGCATTATAGAAACGCGCTGCAAATCGATCCCAATCAGGCGTTGGCCCACTCCGCCCTCGGCCTTGCTTTATTGGAAACGGGGCGGCCGGACGAGTCAGTGAGTCACTTGCTCAGAGCGCTGGAAATCAATCCGAATTTCGCCGACGCACATTACAATTTGGGCAATACATTCATGCAAATTGGACAGGCCAATGAGGCCGTCACTCATTTCAGAAGAGCTTTGGAGATCAACCCGGACGACATCGAAGCCTTGAATAACATGGCCTGGATGCTGGCAACCTGGCCAGAGGCAGGGATCCGCGACGGCAACAAAGCAGTCGAATTGGCGGAACGTGCGAACTCCTTCACGCACGGCGAGAATCCCGTGGTTAGCGCGAGCCTCGCCGCCTCCTATGCCGAGGCCGGTCGACCTGCCGACGCGGTGAGAACCGCCCAGCACGCCTTGCAGTTGGCGACCGCCCAGGGAAGCGCGGCGCGAGCCGATTCTATTCGCGCTCAAATCGAGCTTTATCGGTCCGGTGCTGCTTTTCGTGACAGGCGCTATACCCGGGCTACAAGGTAGATCGATGCTCAACGGCCAGAAAATTGTCGTCGTCATGCCCGCGTATAACGCGGCTCGGACGCTGCGCCGGACCTACGACGAAGTGATGGCGCAGGGAATCGTCGATCTAGTGATCCTGGTGGATGACGCCAGTCGTGACGACACCGTGGCCATCGCCCGCGCCCTGCCGGACGTGCAGGTGGAGGCGCATCCAATGAATCGCGGCTACGGCGGAAACCAAAAGACCTGCTATCGCCTCGCCCTGGCCGCCGGCGCGGACATTGTCATCATGATTCATCCCGATTATCAATATACGCCACAACTCATTCCCGCGATGGCTTCCTTGGTCGCGAGCGGCCTCTATCCGTGCATGCTTGCCTCACGAATTCTTGGCGACGGCGCGCTGCGCGGCGGCATGCCGGTTTGGAAGTACGTGGCCAACCGTTTCCTCACTTTTGTGGAGAACCTTCTGTTGGGAGCGAAGCTTTCCGAATACCACACCGGCTACCGCGCTTTTGCCCGAAACTTACTCGAGCGTTTACCACTCGATAGAAACTCCGATGACTTCGTTTTCGACAATCAAATCCTGGCGCAGGTGCTCTGGCTGGGCTGCCCCATTGGCGAAGTTACGTGTCCGGCAAGGTATATGGCCGAAGCCTCTTCGATTAATTTTTCGAGAAGCGTTCGTTATGGCTTCGGCTGCATCGTCACGGCCCTTGAATATCGCTGGGCGAGAATCCGCGGTCGTGGACGCTTGTTTCCATTAGCGCAACCAAAAGCGTGAAACGCAATCTCCTGTCTTGGAGGCGCGCGACCGCCACGACTGTTTCCGGGAGGGATCATTCCTCGCCCTTCGCTACCTTGCTGCTCGTTGGACTGTGCCTCCTGCTCGTCGGCGCCCTGATCTTTCGAGACTTTCTTTTCGGCGGCGCGGTCCTTCTTTACACGGACATCGGCAGCGATTCGGTAAACGATTACTACCCAGATTTCGTTCACCTTTCGAACTACATTCGCAGCCAGGGCTTTCCTTCGTGGTCGTTCTACGTCGGGATGGGTCAGGACCTTGCCTATGCTACAGGCTATCTAATCTGGCAACCCGTGAGCTGGCTGCCCAAGCAGTTGATTGCCCCTGCCCTTGTCTTTCAACACCTGGGCAAGGTTCTCCTCGCTGGATTATTCTTTTTTCGGTTTCTCCAGCTTCGCCGCCTTGACTCGCCTGCCCCGCTCCTGGGCTCGCTCCTGCTTTCTTTCTCGGCCTACATGTGCATCGGCAGCTGTTGGTATCCTTTTGCCGACGAAGTTGTTTGCTTCGCCGCGATATTGTTAGGGACGGAGATGGCCGTACAAAACGGCCGGTGGCTCATTCTTGCTCTAGCTGTCGCGCTGGTCGGCATAATAACCCCATTCCATCTCTATCTTTGTGCCTTGTTTCTGATGTCTTACGTCCCGCTACGGCTCTTCGGCCAATATGGATGGCAACCGCAGATCATCCTGCGCGCCTCTCTTCGACTCGCCGCTGTCGCCATTCTCGGCGTTGGCCTCGGCGCAATCGTCACCGTGCCTTCTCTCCATGCTGCTCTGAACAGCCCCCGCGGTTCCGGGACAACCTCCGCGGTGGCGGCGCTGAGCTCCTCTTCGTTTCTTAGGTTTGAGTCACCTCTCCATTACATCACGGCGGCTTTGAAACCGTTCGCAAACGACATTCTTGGCACCGGAGATGGCTTCCGCGGTTGGCAAAATTATCTCGAAGCTCCATTAACTTATTGCGGACTGCTTTGTCTCCTTATTCTCCCTCAAGTATTGATCGGTGGGACACGGCGTCAGCGGATTATTTACGTCCTCTTCCTGATCGGGATGCTCGTCCCAATCGTGTTTCCATGGTTTCGATACCTGTTCTGGTTGTTCCAGGGCGACTACTACCGCATCCATTCATTGTTTTGGGTCCTTGGAGCAATCACTCTGAGTATGATGGTTTTCTCGCGCTACATGGCAGGGCGCCCTCTCAACCTTTGGCTTCTCACGGGAACAATGGCGGTATTGGCGGGAGTTCTTTACCTGCCATTCGAACAATGGCAGACACTCATCAGTCCCGGTGTAAGGTCCGGCGTTACGATGTTTCTGCTTTTGGACGGCGTTCTTCTGATCGCCGGGCAGTTATTGAAGCGGCAAAAGCTCGCGGCGTGGCTCATTCTCGGCTTATCGGCGACCGAGCTGGTCCAGTTCGATCGAATCACGGTCTCCGATCGTAAGACCGTCCAGAAAGAAGAATTAACGGCCCGTGTCGGTTATAACGACGAGACCATCGATGCACTGCGGGAGATCACGACCAGCGACGACGCGAAGTTCTACCGCATCACGAAACTCCGCTCATCTGGTCCCAGCGTTTGGCCGAGCCTGAACGATGCCCTGGTGTTCGGCTATTATGGAACTTCCTCCTACGGTTCGTTTAATAACATAAACTACATTGCCTTCCTGACCGCGCTAAACGCCATTCCGCCCAAGTCGGAAAGGGACACACGTTGGGCGATCGGGTTGCTCAATGATCCCATCCTATCCTTGTTCGCCGGTGAGAAGTATGCGCTGGTGGACGATCCCCTGCCCTTCCAGAGGGCCCTGCAATACGAATTCGTCAAGCGCTACAAGAAGGATTACCTCTTCCGCAACGCCCGGTTTCTCCCATTCGGGCTGACTTTCGATCGTTACATTACCAAAGACGCCTTTCTGAACCTTCCCGCGGGTGAAAAATCGGCGGTGCTGCTGCATGCCGTAGTGCTTTCGAATAGGAGCGAAGGGGAGAAGCAGGGGCTTACCCAGACAGACGTTTCCGACCTTGAGCAGGACGCGAGAAACGTCTCGCTTGCTGACGTGGCGGCCACCCGCAGGAAGACGGCCCTCGAACTCACCTCCTTCGGCCAAACGCGTTTTGAAGGCAGGGTGTCCCTCGCTCAAAAAAGCATTCTCGTATTGCAGACGCCATTCGATCGGGGTTGGCACGCTCTACAGGACGGACAACCCGCGCCCGTGCGAAAAGTGGACATCGGATTGCTCGGCGTCGGACTCGACGCGGGCGAACATAAGGTGGAAATGCATTACCGTAACCCCGTCCTAGTCCCTGCTTTGGTGGTCACTCTCGCGACGTTCTTAATCCTGGGCGCGAGCTGGTGGCGATGGCCCAGACTCCGCTTGCCTGGTTGAGTGCAAGACCCATCCCGGCCTCGCCTTGACTCACTTTTTCTCTTCGGCGTCCGGCGAATTGGGCGTTGCTCTCTTGGAAAACTCTTGCTGGAAAGCTCGTCGTGCTGCGCGCGCTTGCGCTCGAACGAGCAGCACGTCCAGGAGAGCCAGCAACAACACCAGCAGTGTCTCCCAGGCGCAAGCGAACCAAAAGAAAATGAAACGCCAGGGATGTTCGTGCGGATTCAACCACGGCCGCAACACCGTCAGGCCGGCTGCCAGCATGACCAGCGCAATAAGCACCGAGATCCCCATCGTTTTCCGGCGCGAGCGCTCATCCCGAAGCAACCCGCGCGTGACCTGAATGCTAAACGGCACTATCCAAAAGCTCTTTTTCGGCGGCCGAGTTTCCATTGGCCTGACAGCTAAATCAAAAGCAACGCCGGATTCTCGAGCAGTTGGCGCAGCTCCTTGAGGTATTCCGCGCCGAGGGCGCCGTCGATGACACGATGATCGCAGCTCATGCTGATGCTCATCCGCTGCCCGACGACAATCTGGTCGCAGTCATCGATCACCGCCTTTTTTACAATCGCGCCGATCGAGAGGATGAACCCCTGTGGTGGATTGATGATCGCGGAAAAGCTATCGATGCCATAGCTGCCGAGATTCGAAACGGTAAACGTCCCGCCTTGAAACTCCTCCGGCTTCATTCGCTTGTGGCGCGCGCGATACGCCAGATCTTTCACCGCTTCGCTGATTTCGCGCAGCGATTTCCCCTGTGCCGCTCGAATGACCGGCGTAACCAGACCATCCTCGATCGCCACGGCAATCGCGAGATTCACGTCGCTGTATTGCACGATTGCGTCCACATCGAAGGATGCGTTGGCTTTGGGCACGCGCACCGCCGCCTCGACGGAGGCCTTCAGGACAAAATCGTTCACGGTGATTTTCGCCGCTTCCGCCCCTTCGCCCGCGGATTTTAATTCAGCCCGCGCACTCATCAACGGGCCGGCATCGATCTCGATGTTTAGGTAGAAGTGCGGCACCGGGCCTTTGCTTGCGACCAATCTTTCGGCGATCACTTTGCGCATTCCAGACAGATTGATCCGGGAGCCTTCGCCGGCGTGAATCTGGGGAGCGGCGGCAGCTTGCGGCGCTCCTTTGGACTTCGCCGCCGCGCGCACATCGGTTTCAGTGATGCGGCCGTCGGGACCCATGCCTTTGATAGCGGAAATGTCGACACCCAATTCAGCAGCGACACGCCGGGCTAAAGGGGAAGCTTTTACTCGCGTTTCGCCACCCGTCTCCGGCTTTGCCTCCACCGGCGGTTTCGCTGGCGCGGAGGATTTTTTTTCCTCAACCGGTTTCGCTTCCTTCTCAGTCTCCTGGGAAGGCGCCGTGTCGGCTTCCTTGTTTTCTGGGGGCGCGGGTTTCTCCGTTTCGGTCTGCTCCTTCTTTCTCGGCGCAGCTTTCTTTTCTTCCTTTGCTTCCGGCTCCGTCTTCTTTTCTTCGGGCTTGGCTTCGGCCGGAGCCGCCTCGCCTTCGCCGCCGATGAACGCGATCTTGTCGCCCACGTTCACCTTACCGCCTTCTTCGACGTAGATTTCCGTGAGCGTCCCGTCCTCCGGCGATTCCCATTCCATCGTCGCCTTGTCGGTCTCGATTTCAGCGAGCACATCGCCCGCCGACACTTTGTCTCCCTTCTTTTTCTTCCAGGCGACCAGCGTCCCCTCGGTCATCGTGTCGCTCAGCTTCGGCATTTGGATCTCAGGCATGGCGATTAGTCGTTAGGTGTAACAAACTTTCCTGACCGCGGCGATCAACTTTTCCGCGTTCGGGAGGACAGCTTGTTCCAGACGCTCGTTGTAGGGCATTGGGACATCTTCCTGCGCCACGCGCATGATGGGCGCGTCGAGCGCGTCGAATATCTCCCTTTGAATGCGATAGCAAACTTCCGCGCCGACACCGCAAAAAGGCCGGTCCTGTTCGACGATCACGACGCGGTGCGTTTTCGACACCGACTTCAAAATCGCCTCGAGATCGAGCGGCTTGATCGAGCGCAGATCGAGCACCTCGGCGCTGATCTCTTCATCACTTTCGAGCGTCTCCGCCACAGCGAGCGCGAGCGGAACGGTTTGCGCATAACAAATAATCGTGACGTCGCTGCCTTCGCGCTTCAATTCCGCCTCACCCAGCGGGATGAGCAGCTCAAAGTCTTCCGGCTCCACCATTCCCTTCGAGCTGTAGAGAAGCTCCGACTCGAGAACCAGCACCGGATTGTTGTCGCGGATCGCTGTTTTCAGCAAACCCTTCGCATCGCGCGGTGTGGCGGGCGTGCAGATTTTCAAGCCCGGAACGTTCGCGTATAGACATTCCGTGGCATGCGAGTGGGTGGCGCCGAGCTGGTGCGCCGGACCATTCGGTCCACGAAACGTGATCGGGATATTGAATTGGCCGCCAGACATCGTGAGCATGTTCGGCGCGTTGTTCACCACCTGGTCGAAAGCGACGAAAGAGAAACTGAACGTCATGAATTCGATGATTGGCCTCAGCCCTACCATCGCGGCGCCGACGCCCATGCCGGCAAAACCGTTTTCACTGATGGGCGTGTCGATGATCCGCCTGGGCCCGAAACGTTCGAGCAGCCCCTGGCTCACTTTATAAGCGCCGTTGTATTCAGCGACCTCCTCGCCCATCAGGAAAACGTTCGGATCGCGCGCCAGCTCTTCAGCGAGCGCTTCGTTGAGCGCCTGGCGATAAGTGATTTCCCTCACGCACTCGCTCCGTTCACGTAGGTGTAGTCGTAAAGTTTCTCGAGCGGAGGCTCGGGGCTTTCCTCGGCAAATTTCACACTGGCAAGAGCAGTCTCCTTCGCCTCCTTATCCAACTTGTCGAACTGCTCGTTTGTCAGCTTCCCTTCGCGTGTGAGCTGCGCGCGCAATCGGATGATCGGATCGTGCAACCGAAATTCTTCGAGTTGTTCTTTTGTGCGGTAGCTCGCCGGATCGGACATGGAATGCCCGCGATACCGATACGTTCGAACTTCCGCGAACGCAGGGTGCGGATCCTTCCGAATCGAGTCGATGATCTCGGCCAGCTTATCGCGCACTTCGCGAAAGTTCATCCCGTCGATCACAGTCCCTGGGATATTGTAACCTTCCGCGCGTTCCACGATTTCCTTGAGCGACGTCGAGCGCTCCACGCTCGTCCCCATCGCGAACAGGTTATTCTCGCAAATGAAAACGATCGGCAATTTGTACAGGCCGGCGAGATTCAATGCTTCATGGAACGCGCCCTGATTGATGGCGCCGTCGCCGAAGAAGCAAAGGGTGACGCGCTCTTCGTCGCGATATTTCGACGCGAAGGCCATCCCAGCGGCGAGCGGAACGTGCGCCGCAACAATCGCGTGGCCGCCATACATGTGGTGTTCCTTGTCGAAGAAATGCATCGAGCCGCCGAGTCCGCGCGAACAGCCGGTCGCCTTTCCGAAAAGTTCGGCCATACAGGCGTCCGCAGTGGTGCCGCGAGCGAGCGCGTGCGCGTGATCGCGATACGCGGTGATGAGATAATCATCGGGTCGCGCCGCCGCGACTGCGCCGCAGACCACGGCTTCCTGGCCGATGTAGAGATGGCAGAAACCACCAATCTTTTGCGCTTGATATTGTTGACTCGCGCGCTCCTCGAAGCGCCGGATCAACAGCATCAGCGAGAGCATCTCGACCTCGTCGCGTTGCTCCGGCGGCGGCATGCCGGTTTAAGCAGTGTGCGGAAGGACGGAAGCCGCGCGGGCACGTTCCGAGCTGCGAACGAAGTTCATGCAGAGAACGAATAGCCCGGTGAAAAGAAGATCGCTCACGACCGAGTTCCGGAAGAACATCCACGTCGGCGTCGCGCTATATTGCGGCAAGCCGACCGTAAGCGCTTGAATCAACCCGGCGAAATTCTTCGCGTAGCCCGGGTCGCTCAACCACGAGAACGCGTTCGTGATGACGTAGAAAAGCGTGGAACCGGCCAGCGACGCCGGGAGCAAGGTTTTCCATGAAGGTCGATCTGCGATGACCAGTCCAAGCCATCCGACCAGCGCGAGCGCGAAATAGCGACAAACAATCAGCGGAACGAGGAGCGGGGCGCCGTAATGGACATTGAGCACGATGTCGGAAAGGACGAGTGCGAGGAGAGGTATCGTGAACTTGAGTTTCGGCGGGAAATAGACCGCTCCGCAAAGTGCGATGGCGGCGAGCGGCGCGAAGTTCGACAGCCAGGTCGAACCGGAAATAATGGCGAGCCCCGTCACGATCCGATAGGCGACCGCAGCGAGAATAAGAATAAGAGCGGGAATCATCGGCATGAATTTTATCCTTCCTGAGAGATATGCAATCCTCTTTTGGGATCTCGACTCGTGCAATCAGTCCCGCGAGCGAACGAGATGCCTACGCGGCGGACGACGCGGTCGCGGGGGCGAGCAGGGATTTGTTCAAGCGCGCTTTACGGCGGTTCGCAGCATTCCTGTGAATGATGCCCCGCTTGGCTGCCTTATCGATGGCCGAGATCATTGCCTGCACGTCCTTCGCTTCTGGTTTCGCTCCAGTTCCCGAAAGACCTTTCTGCATCTTGCGCAGGCGAGTAAGGACGCTTCGATTGCGGAGCGAGCGCACCGTCGTCTGACGAGCGCGCTTGGAGGCGGATTTTGTATTAGCCATTGGAAGACGAGAAAATTGTGAGCGTGGAGGCTCGCGGAGGGCAAGCTGCCTGTCAAGACGCGATGCACTGACTCCGCATCGCCGTCGGAGCTAAATGGACGTCAACTACGCGCCGCGGCCAAAGTGAGGCCGTTCGTCAGTATCGATGCTTTTGCGGACAGTCTTTTCGGACGCTTTCTCTGGAGCTGGCGGTGCGTCAACCTTCGCAGGCTCCGGCTTTGGCGCTTCGACCGTGAAGACTGCACCAGCCGGAGCCTTCGGAAGCTTCGGCAATCGGTCGGGAACAATTTCTACGATCGCTCCCAGCGGTATCTGCGCA
>JBEEHC010000079.1:0-7857 GCA_041167205.1 Verrucomicrobiota bacterium | reverse complement strand
TTGTGGCCCGTTACCGGATGAGCATCGGATGATATGATTGCCGCCGCTTCCAACTCCCGCCGAGTCCGCTGGATCCAAGGTGTGATTTTTTGGATCTTTCGGCTCGCGACCTATTTCATCCTCGCCTCCGCCACTTACATCTTTCTCGACATCGGCGTCAAAGGCAGCCGCACCGTTTTCACCTCCGCGCCGCCGTTCGTCAACCTCCCGTTCCTGACCGAGCCGCCGCAAACGCTTTACGTTTTCGACTACGAAGGGAAGAAGATGACGCTGAGCGACCGGCAATTCCGCCAGTGGAAGGTCGAACACGCCGGGACCGAGGTGGAAGCCTCCAGTATCGCGTATTCCGCCGGAGGGATCTGGCCGTGCATCGTCGGGACCGCGCTGCTCGTGATCGGATCGATGGCGCTCGCGCTGGGGATCGGAATCAGCAGCGCAATTTATTTGAGCGAGTACAGCCGAAACGGCCGCTGGATTCGCCTGGTGCGCATCGCGATTCTCAATCTCGCCGGTGTGCCCTCGATTGTTTTCGGGCTTTTCGGTTTCGGACTGTTCGTGATCTTCTTTGGCTGGAACGTCTCGCTCATTGCCGGCTGGTTCACCCTGGGATTGATGGTTCTGCCGGCGATTATCACTGCCAGCGAAGAATCATTGCGCGCCGTGCCGCAGGGATTGCGTGAGGGATCGCTCGCCTTGGGCGCGAGCAAATGGCAGACGATCCGCAAGAATGTTCTGCCCTACGCCCTGCCCGGAATTCTGACTTCGTCCATTCTGGGCATCGCGCGCGTCGCGGGTGAGACGGCGCCGATCATGTTCACCGCGGCCTACGCCATGAAAGACGAAATGCCGTGGCAGGTCGCCCGCTGGACCGATTTTTTTTTCCAAGGCGTCATGGCGCTGCCGTATCACATTTATGTGGTCAGCTCGAAAATCCCGCAGAACGAGTACACCGAGCGCGTCCAATATGGCAGCGCGTTTGTCTTTCTGTTCCTCGTGATGCTGATTGCCCTTACGTCGATTGTGTTGCGAGAACGAAGCAGGAGCCGTCTATCATGGTAAGCGTTGCTGAAATGCCGGAAACAACCTCACAAATCATCGTCAACCAGCCCACCCCGGTTCCGAAAAAGAAAATCGAGCGCGGCATGATCGAGATCGAGCAGCTCGATTTTGCCTATGGCACGCATCAGGTTTTACACGACGTAAATTTGAGCATTCCTGCCAGAGCCGTCACGGCTTTCATCGGACCGTCTGGATGCGGCAAGACGACACTGCTGCGCTGCCTCAATCGGATGAACGATCTCATCGACGGCGCGCAGATTTCGCGCGGCTCTATCCGGATTGAAGGCGTCGACATCAACGCGCCCGGCGTGGACGTGGTCGATCTCCGGCGGCGCGTCGGCATGGTTTTTCAGAAATCGAATCCATTTCCCAAATCGATTTACGACAACGTCGCCTACGGTTTGCGCATCGCCGGCATCACCAAGCGAACGCTCATCGACGAGGCGGTGGAAAAAAGTCTGCGCTCCTCGGCGCTTTGGGAAGAGGTGAAAGACCGGCTGCACGTCAGCGGCTACGGATTATCCGGTGGGCAGCAGCAGCGGCTTTGCATCGCGCGCGCTCTGGCGGTCGAACCCGAGATCGTGCTGATGGACGAGCCGTGTTCCGCGCTCGATCCGATCGCGACGGCGAAAGTCGAGGAATTGATCCGTCAACTCAAGGCGCAATACACCATTGTCATCGTCACGCACAACATGCAGCAGGCCGGCCGCTGCTCCGATCACACCGCTTTCTTCTATCTTGGGCGCCTGATCGAGTTCGATGGCACCGCGAAAATATTTTCCAATCCCGCGCAGCGGCAGACGGAGGAATACATCACCGGCCGTTTCGGTTGATGGATTGGAACACCCCATGATCGCACCGAAACATATTCTTGGAACTTTCGACGAAGCCCTTTCTTCGCTGCGCAACAATGTCCTCCTGATGTCGAGCCTGACCGAACGCAGTCTCGACCGTGCAATCACCGGCCTTCTTCAGCGTGATGACGACATGTGCGCGATCGCGATCGCCGACGATGAGGAAATCGATCAACTTGAAAAGCAGGTCGACAAGGATGGCATCGATCTCCTGCTGCGCTTTCAACCGGTCGCGTCCGATCTGCGTCGAGTGGTTTCGGCGATGAAGCTCTCCTCCAACCTCGAGCGCATGGCGGACCAGGGGACGAACATCGCGCGGCGCGCGCGCAAACTGAACCAGCATCCGGCGTTGCCCGAGACGGCATTGATCACGCCGATGTACACCCATGCGATGGCGATGTTTAAAGACGCCATCGATGCCTATGTGCGGGAGGACGTTGAGCTGGCGCGCGCGGTCGTTCCCCGAGATCAGGCTCTGGACGACATGAATAGTTCGGCCGGCCGCCGCCTTATCGAACGAATGGCGGAAGATCCCGCTCAACTTCGCGGCTATCTGAACCTGATTTTTATTTCGCGCTGTCTCGAACGCGTCGGCGATCACGCCACCAACATGGCGGAAGATGCCGTTTACGCGGCGGCCGCCGAGGATATTCGGCATCAGCATCTCCCCGCGGTGAACGAGTAGCCAGGTGGAACGCGCACTCCGAGCGCGTTGCGAATCAGGGGCGGATCGAGCTCGACGATTGTTGCATTCGACAATAGCCCAGCGTTTCAACGCTGGGGTCTCTTCAACAGAGAAAGACCAGTCCCGATAGGGACGGAAGGAAACTCGTTCTATTCGCGAGGCCAATCGTTTGTTTCTTTCGTCCCTGCGCGGGACTCTGTCGCCAAGCGCAAGGGCTGTTCGCTCGAGTTCGTTTTTCCTGGAATCGATCAGCGCATTGCGGGTTTCCCTGTTGTCCCGCCGATTTCACAACTAAGGCACTGCCGATCTTGTGGCTCGCTTGACGTCTGGGCACGACGATGAAAAGACATAACATGGATATCGGCGATTTTGTCCCCGGACGTGGATACCGTGTTTTCGTGCCAGAATGGGAGCTGGTGCAATTTCGCTTTTACATCGCTAATGCGGATGCTCAGCAGAAACAGCTCTACTCTCTTAACTCCGGAGAGGAGAGATCAGAAGGCGGCGGCGTCTATTTCCTTGGATTGCACTGTACGGAGGAAGATATGCAGAAATTCAAAAAGGACTGGATTCTCGGCATCGACTAATCCCGGCGCGTAATTGCCAGCCAGGCTTCTACGCGCGTACTTTTTCTCATGGACTTGCATGAGCGCATCGAAGCGCATCCTGGGATGCCCTACTTTCGCGCGCTTCTGGGTTACGAGCACAGCAAGAACGTGTTGTCTGGCAACGCCTTTGAGTTGAAGCGGTTTATCGAGGTTCTCGAGAGCCAAGAACTGGAACAGAAGGTTGGGTATGAGGGATTTCGCAAAGGATTCAGAGACTTTGACGGGCACCTTGTGCGCTACGTCCACAACTTCTTGGCGGGGGTGATGACCCTCGTGTCGCATACGAGAGTTCTTATGCGTTCTCCGATTATTTCGCCCGCGCATCGCACTCGCTACCAAGCGAAGATCGGCGAGCACTTCGCTGAATCAACACTCGCGAAGTTTATGCAGGGGTTTCGTAACTATTTTCTGCACTACGGGGTTCCTGCGACCATCCACCAAACGACAATCTTACCTAAGGAGTTTTGCGAAATTCTCATCGACATGGACCAATTACGGCCGTGGCCTGGCTGGACTTCCGACGCGAAGGCTTTCATTGATGCACATCGACCAACGATGCGCCTGTTGACGTTAGTTAGCGATTACGAGCGCCTTGCCGTGGAGTTTCACACTTGGTTCATTCTAGATTTTGCGCGCGAGTATTCTGCCACGCTCACAGAACTCGAATCGCTTCAAAGAGAATGGAATGAACGCCTCAAGGCCTAGCCATGCGCTGTTGCGCACCGCTCGAGCGTCACAGCCCGTGCTCTTCACTGCCTTCGCCCCTACCCTTCCTATCCCCATGCACAGTCTGTGCCGCCCTCTGCCTTCGGGGAGCTTGGGAGGTCGTTAACCGTTGCTAGCCGCCACTCAATATAAGCGAGACACCTTTTTTGGCTCCACAGCCGTCCGCGGCAGCGAGTATTTGTTCCCGAACTGCTGGTCCATTATGGATATTTGTGCGAGTCCTATCGCTATCGCAGAGAGCGCCGTTTCTGCGGTCACCACCACTCGACCCGCATTTACAGCGAGCGGTAGCTTCCACGGACTCGGTTTGCTCGCCAGCGCCTTCGCAACGCGCCCTTCCGAATCGTTGCCGAGTGCGTGGTCGAAGCAGTTTCGCGCTTCGACGAGCAGACTCATTTCGCTCTCTTCCCAAATTCCAAGCACTTTATGCAAATGTCCTCGAACCACATTATCCCGGAACAGCACTTTCTCGATTATCACATTTACGGGATTTATGCCGGTAACGAGTGCGCTCACATCTCTTCCGTCTAGTCGCACCGCGTCTCGGAAGCCGTCCAGCACTTCCGGCGCATGTTGTACCGCGACCCGTAGCACCTGCCGGTTATACCACTGGTATATGTCCACGACTCGACACACGCCCCATTCGCCGAGCGATTGCTGCAAATATGCCGTGTATTCCACGTTCACTTCCTCGCCGCCGCCATATCTTTCTTTCACCCGCTTGTTATGATCCGCATTATCTCCGTTCACACCCAGCACCAGCGTATTCAGCTGTCCCAGTTCCTCACACGCAATTCTTCCAGCGGTCGTAAGCGGTATCGGCATACACTCATTCGAGCCTGTTTCCAATTCTACCGCAACCAGCGCGGAGCGGCACTATGAAATTCATCTGGCACGCCTGGGTTTTGCGCTCGGCGCGAATGTGACCGCGGGGGAAAATAACGGGCGGAAATTAATGCATGATTTCGTCGTGCTTGGATTGACCAATGAAGGAATGACGTCGGGCATGAAGGAGCTGCGGCTTCCCGCTGAATCGTCGAAGCAGGTCGCCGGTTCGCGGAGCGCGGTCGCCGCGTGGGTGACGCAAGCAGATCAGATCGAGCCGATCCAGGCCGTGGGTGGCTGGTTGCAGTGACGCCTGCTGGTTCGAATATCGGAAAGAAGATATGAGCGAAAAAATCGAAAAAACGGACGCTGAATGGAAAAAGACCCTGACGCCAGAGCAGTATCACATTCTGCGCGAGAAAGGGACGGAGCGAGCGTTTGCGGGCGAATATGCCGACACGCACGATCCGGGAGTTTACAAGTGTGCCGGCTGCGGGAATCCGCTGTTCAGCTCGGAGACGAAGTTCGAATCCGGGAGCGGTTGGCCGAGTTTCTACCAGCCGCTCGCGCAGGGCGCCGTGGCCACGGAGACCGACAGCAAGTTCATGATGACGCGGACCGAAGTCTTATGCGCCAGTTGCGGCGGACATCTCGGACATGTCTTTCCGGATGGCCCCGAGCCAACCGGCCTTCGCTATTGCATGAATTCCGCGGCGCTAAAGCTGGAGAAGGAAAAATAACTCGCACTCTTTTCCGCGCCGGCGCGTCTCCTTCTATCCGCTCATCGGCTTCGGCCTCGCGTGGCGTGGTTGATAAACGCCAAGCTTCCCGCCGCCCGGAAGGGTGAGCTGGGAGAGCAGCCCCCATCCCATGTCTTGCACTGTTCCGCAGGCGACGTCCTTCGTTTTCATCTCCGCAACAAACGCCTCGATGTCGTCACACATCAGATAAAACTCATGCAGATTGTTTTCATCCGATGGATGCACGGCGACTTCTGCCGGCGGCAAGCCGAAGATCAGCCATCCATGACCCACATCGACGTTCGGCAGCCGGATCACGTCCCGTAGAAAGTCGCGGTCGGCCTCCGGATTCTTGCTGTAAATAATTGAATGGGCTCCGATGATCATGGGTTTACGTTCGCGTCGCGGGGCAGCGTAAATTGGAAGGTGGAGCCCAAACCCTGCTTGCTTTCGACGGTTACCTTGCCGTGGTGAGCCTCAACAAACGTCTTCACGATAGCGAGACCCAGGCCCAACCCACCTTCATTCTGGGAATCGGTCTCCAATTCATCGAACACCTTTTCAAGACGTTCCGGCGGGAATCCAGCGCCGTTGTCGCTGACCCGGCACTCGACGACACCCTCCTCGCTTAGTTCGCGCGCCTCGATGAGGACCCTCCCGCGTGGCGTGGACTTGATTGCGTTGGCAATCAGGTTCTGAAAAACTCGCCGGAGCAGGCTGGCATCTGCATAAACGACCAGGTGGTGTGGGACCTTATTGACAAGCTTAGTGCTGCCGGTTCCTGCCACCGGATGAAGGTCGTGGATGAGGGCCTCGACGAGTGGCCATAAATCAAAGTTGCGACACTCTAGTTTGACTCCGGTTTCTGTTCGGAGGTTGGTGTTTTCCTCGATGATCTTCTCGACCAACTTTTGCAGATGCTGGACGTTGCGTCCCAAGCTTTTCAACATCTGCGCGGTTTCAGCGCGCTCGATTCGTTCCTTGAATGTTACCTCCAAGACTCTCGTCGCGAGCGAAATGGCATTGAGCGGAGTCCGAAGATCGTGCGCGACGAAGGCGAGATACTCTTCCCGGCGTCGCTGCACTTCCAGCGCTTGCTCCGTTGCATACGTTTGCAGGGCCAGGCCAATCGCCTGGTCGAGGACTCGGTTCATGATGTGGAACGGCTCCCCTTGCAGGCTTAAACCATTCTTTTCGGCGAGATCGTGAATACAGCCGCGGAGGATGTTGTACTCGGCGACCACCTCTTCAATATCAAAAGCCTCCTGCAGACGCTGGAACCCGTGGGCCGGCGGGCTGCCTTCGACCAACGCTTCGGGAATTGTCTCGCGCGATCGTGATTGAAGTGCGGCGGCTATTTCATTCAAAAGATCCGGGATGTGGTCGTTGAGCGCTGGAATATCGAGATGCTTCGCAGAGGGGAGTTGCTTTACCTGTTGCCGCCATTGCACGAGCAAAGCGTCCCGGTCCCGCCTGATGAGAGCTGCCAGTTGATCAAGATTATTGATGGTCGCCACTATAAGACTCGGTGTGGGTTCAACAAGGTTCTCGCGCCCCGGGCCGAGTAACTGGTCCGTTCCTGATTTGCTTTTTCCGGACGACGAAGGTGCCCTCAAACGCCGCTGCCGCCTGACCTTCTTCCGCGACATTTACGCGAAGGGTGATGTGCGCCTTTCCCTTTTCGGCGAGGCGCCCGCGAAACGCCTTCCATAGCTCCCGATCAGGACGCGGACAGATAGCGCGGATTGTCTCATGCACGGGCCGCAGATAGCGGATGGAGCTTTCCGCGACAACGACATGCATTGCGGGATCGTGCAGCTCAAGCCAGAGCAAGCCGTAAGCAGCCAATGTGGCCACCGCGTTGATGCTTCCGCCGAAAGCGGTGCGCAGGTGATTCGAGTTCAGCGCAATGGGCGCTTCGACCACGAAGCCTTTTTTATCGTGCGCTACCACGCGCACACCCATCGCGCGCGTAATCGGGATTTGTTGATGGAAAAATTCCTCAGCCTGACGAAGTGCAGTCTCTTCGAGCACGCGTCAAAGCGAATCGTTATCTTTGACCACAGTGACGTCTCCACCCGAGCGATAGCGCGTGCGCGACACTCCCATGATGATGCCGATCCCGAGCAGAATAACCGCGCCGATTTGCACGTACAACAGCGGCACCCCCGCGGTGATCGCAGCCCAAGCCAGCCCCCCGATCAAGATCATGAAGCCAATGATAAAAATGATAAGTCTCATTCCGTTCCCTTCCTGATTAATCGGTCACCACCGCGACCGCGGCTGGGTGGATCGGGCGCTCCGTCGCGCGATGCCTAATATTCCCGGCTTCGCCGACATTCTGTCATCGAGCGCGGAGC
>JBEEHC010000078.1:0-21238 GCA_041167205.1 Verrucomicrobiota bacterium | reverse complement strand
AGAAAGCGCCATCGGCATAGTTCGCGTGCCAGAGCTTCGGATCGAAAACCTCGTACAACGGGCGCGGCATGTAAGCGCCGTTCGCGCTGAAACGGAATGGATGTTGTCGCCGATCGCGCAACACAGCGCGGGCGCGCCCGAGCTTTTCGAGAGCGCGAGCCGAGAAGGATTCGTAAACCTCCTCACCGGGAAAAGATTTCAGCCCGGCCAGATCGCGATCCGAAATGGTGAAGTAAATTCCCCGCACAATTCCATACTGCGAATCAGCCCAAAAATTCACAAACCCGACCCGATCGTCCGCGAGCGGAGGTGGCGGAATCAGCGCGGCGTTCGGGACCGTAATCTGATGCGTCTCCGCCTCGTCGATGTTCGCCCCGACGACGACCCGATCTCGATACCGCTCGAGGGCATGGTGGAATGCGGGATCGCCCTCATTCGGCGGGTTGAAAAGCAAGTCGAACATGACCAGCCGGGCGCCGGCGTTGAAAAGCCGATCGAGCAGGAGCGCCCAGACTTCACGCGACCACGGGAACGGCCGCGCCGTCATCAACTGCAACGCCTGATTATCCACGAGCTCTTCCGGCAAGAGCGGCGGCAGCTCCAGTGTGCTTTGGTCGATCCCGAGAAAAACGAAATCGGGCCGCGTCGCGGTTTTCCGGCCTTCGCGCTGGAGAAAATTCTCGTAGTTTTGTTCCTGCCGCCAAACCGCCGAAATGAAGGGAAAGCTAGGGAAAAAATGGACGGAGATAATCACCCCAGAGCAGAGCGCGCAAATCGTCGCCACGACCAACCGCCGATGACGACCGAGCCAATTCATGCTCTGGATTTTAGGGGCCGCGTGAGTCGCGGCCAATGCAATAATGCGGAAGACCTTCCTCCTCATGGTCGCGGTCGTGCCCGCGATCAAATTCAACCTTCACCGGATCGGGCACGATTACGAAGAGGAGCGACAAAAACCGTTTGTCATTTAGAGTGGGCCAGCTAGTTTTCCGGCCCGCGACGCCGATGCGCCGCGACGATCTGCCCACCTGGCCCCGCAAACTGGGGCCGTATCAGCGAATGAGGTCGAGCAGATCCTAACCAAAGAACAATTCGCTGAAAGAGGAGTCCGGCAGCCGCCGGATAAAACAAAATGCCAAGAGCCACCAACGCCCCGGCCAGCCGGGAGCGACGCAAGCGCGTTCTAGATCAAGCCAAGGGTTACCGCGGCCGCCGTTCGAAACTCTTTCGCTATGCGAAGGACGCGACCATGAAGGGCAAATACTGGGCCTATCGCGATCGCAAGACGCGCAAACGGACGTTCCGTTATCTTTGGATCCAGCGCCTGAACGCCGCCGTCCGCGCACAGGGCCTCACCTACAGCCGTTTCGCCGAAGGCCTGAAAGCGGCGAACATCGGGCTCGACCGCAAGATTCTTTCCGATCTTGCGATCACCGACGAGGCCGCGTTCAAGGGAATTGTCGAGCAGGTGAAGACTGCGCTCGAGAATAAAGCGAAAGCGAAGAAAGCGGCGTAGGTCCGTTTTGCAGTTGTAGGGCAAGCGCATCGCTTGCCACCGAAGGCAGGCAGGCGATGCGCCCGCCCTACAATTCAGAGTTGGACGTTAGACGCTGGACGTTGGACGTTCGTTTTTATGTCTCACGAGCTGGAACAATTGCGCGATGCCGCGCTGGCCGAAATCGCCGCGGCCACCGATGAGCAAACGCTCGAAACCGCGCGTGTCCGCTACCTCGGCCGCGCCGGCAGCATCTCCGCCTGGGCCGATCGGATGAAATCGCTCAGCAAGGAAGAGCGCCCGATCGTGGGCAAACTTCTGAACGAAGCGCGCACCACGGTCACGGCCGCGATCCAGCACAACGCCGAGCGCCTTCGGACAACGAAAGAAGCGAGCGAACTGGCGAACATCGACATCTCGCTCCCCGGCACCGCAGCCGAGCTCGGTTCACTCCATCCGCTCACCCAAATGCTCGACCGCGGGATTGGAATTTTTCGGCGAATGGGTTTCGCCCTCGCCGAAGGGCCGGACGTCGAAACGGAATGGCATTGCTTCGATGCCCTCAACACCGCGCCCGATCATCCGGCGCGAAACGAACAGGACACTTTTTATCTTCCCGATGGCAGGGTCCTTCGCACCCACACTTCGACCGTGCAGATCCGCACGATGGAAAGCGCGCCGCCGCCGATTCGCGTCATTGCGCCGGGCGCAGCATATCGTCGCGATGAAGTGGACGCCACGCACAGCGCCCAGTTTCACCAGATCGAGGGGCTTTATGTTGATGAGGACGTCAGCGTCGCGGACCTGAAAGGGACGCTGGAATTTTTTCTACGTGAGCTTTTCGGTTCCGATGCGCAGGTTCGCTTTCGGCCGCATTACTTTCCGTTTACCGAGCCAAGCTTTGAGATCGACGTGAAATCCAAAGCGCTCAAAGGCGGCGAAAAATGGCTGGAAGTTTGCGGCTGCGGGATGGTGCATCCGGCCGTTTTCGAGGAAGTAAACAAAGCCCGTAAGGACGTCGCCTACGATCCGGAAAAATGGAGCGGGTTCGCTTTTGGCCTGGGAATGGATCGGCTGGCCATGATCTTGTTCGGCATCCCCGATCTTCGCTTGTTCGCGGGGAACGACCTGCGGTTCTTGGGGCAGTTCGCAGCATGAAATTCTCTGTCAACTGGCTGCGGGAATTTATTGAGCTCCCGTCCAGCGTCGAAGAGCTGGCCGAGCTTCTCACGCTCGCCGGGATCGAGATCGAGGGAACCGAAAGGCGCGGCGCGACTTTCGACAAGGTCGTCGTCGCGCGGATTACCGCATCGTCGCAACATTCCAACGCGGACCGCTTGAGCATTTGCCAGGTCGAGGACGGCAGCGAGCAAACGCGCCAGATCGTTTGTGGCGCGAAGAATTACAAAGTGGGCGATAAAGTTCCGCTCGCTTTGCCGGGGGCTGTTCTCGCGAACGACTTGAAGATCAAGTCGAGCAAATTACGTGGCGTCGAATCGCAAGGAATGCTTTGCAGTCCGAGCGAACTCGGCCTTTCCGAGGAGAGCGATGGATTGCTGATTCTTTCACCGGACGCAAAAATCGGCGAACCAATCGCTTCGCTTTTTCCCGAAGATACGATTCTTGACGTAGAGATCACTCCGAACCGCGGTGATCTCCTAAGCCATTTCGGTTTGGCGCGCGAGATTTCTGCCCTGGTCGGGCAACCGCTCCGGTTGCCGAACGAAGGAACGGCACGCGATGCGCCTGCCCTACAAAAGAGAGGCATTCAAATTTCGGCCGATCGTGAATGCCCGTTTTACTCCGCGCGCCGGATCGAAAACGTCACGGTGGGTCCAAGCCCGGATTGGCTGCGCGCGAAACTGGAAACGGTGGGTTTGCGCTCAATCAACAACATCGTCGACATCTCCAACTTCGTGATGCTGGAGTTCGGCCAGCCCACGCACGCGTTCGACTCTGACAAACTGAAAGGGGAAATCGTTGTGCGCCTCGCGCGCGAAGGCGAAACATTTCTCGCGCTCGACGGCAAGACCTACACACTCACTCCGCGAGATTTGGTCATCGCCGACCAGGAGCGAATTGTTGGTATTGCCGGAGTAATGGGCGGCGAAGAAACCGGCGTCACCGCATCGACGAAAAATGTTTTGCTCGAGTCCGCTTATTTTTTGCCCTCGAGCGTGCGCCGCACCGCGCGGACTTTGAATCTACCAAGCGATGCGAGTTATCGCTTCGAGCGCGGGGTTGATCCTGGAATGATTCTGCCGGCGTCGCAACGCGCCACTGAACTGATCCGCAAACTCGCGGCCGGGAATCCGTCAGCTGAAATCGCGACCGCGGGAGAGCTTCCAACACCGCCCCAGGACGTGTCGCTACGTTACAAACGATGCGCGCGGCTCATAGGCTTGGCGATTCCGCAGGAACGCATCGACCAGATTCTCGAAGGCTTCGGCTTAAAGAAAGCGCGCACCAGCGCAGACGGAACGTCGTGGCGTATTCCGAGCTACCGCTCCGATCTTCAGCGCGAAGCAGACTTGATCGAAGAAGTCGTGCGCGTGTTTGGAATCGACCGCATTCCGGTCACCGACCGGAGCCGGTTCACGCCCGACTCGGAAGCGGATCGGATCTACGACTTCGAGTCGGCCCTGCGTCAACGACTCATGGCGCGAGGACTTTCGGAAGCGCGCACGTCGGCGTTGATCCCGCGCAAGACGGGTTTGTTCGGCGCCGGCGCACTCGAGCTGCGCAATCCGCTAAGCGAAGATCACGTCGCGCTTCGGCCAACACTTCTGGCGGGACTGCTGGATGTTCTCGCGCGCAATGTGCGTACGGGCGCGTCGAGCATTCGTTTTTTTGAGCTGGGTCATGTCTTCTCCCCGGAGAACGCGGCGGAAAAAAAATGTCTCGCGTTAATTCTTTCCGGTGACGCGAAGAGCAACGCGCATTGGCGCGCCGTTTCACGACGGCTCGATCTTTTCGATTTAAAAGGTGTGATCGAGACGATCGGGATCGAAAATCTTTCCTTCCGTCGATCGGAGCGACCCGGTTTGTCACTCAGCGCGGATGTTTTTTCCGGTTCGACCGTCATCGGCTTTCTCGGCCAACTCTCCGCTTCCCACGCCGAAGCGACGGGCGCGGCGGCCCCGGTTTTCTTGGCGGAGGTTGAAATGCGCGGCGACCTGCTCACGCCGCGTCGCGCGTTGAGATTTCGCGAGATCGAGAAGTTTCCTTCGGTCACGCGCGATATCGCGATGATTGTTCCGGAAGAATTGAGTCACGCGAAAATCATGGCGACGATCGAAGGGGCGCGAGAACCGTTGCTCGAAACGATCGAACTCTTCGATCTCTTCAGCGGAAAAGAAGCGGCCGGTTTGGGAGCGGGAAAAAAGTCGCTGGCATATACGTTGACATATCGCGACAGAACTCGCACACTGACGAACGACGAAATTACCGTGGTCCACGCGAAGATTCGCGAGCGGTTGCAGCGTGAGTTGGGAGTGGAACTACGAGAATAGTTCTTTGAGAGCGTTGAGAGTTTTTGATTGAGGGTTGGGATGAAAACCAGCGCTTTTCGCTCAACTCTCAACCGAGAACTCTCAACAATTTACCCTGCGGTGTTCGAGATTACAGGTGTGATTCCCGAACCGATATTTCATTGACTAGGAGGCTTGGTTGCACTTGGGGAAGATGACATGCCTTAATTGGAAGTCAGACGCTCCTGCGACGGTCGTCCGCCCGTTACCGAAAGGGAACGGGATATCCGCCTTAACGGCATCTGCGGGGTAATATTTTGAAAAGCCCGGACTGCGCGAGCGGTTCGGGCTTTTTCTTGCTCATGATCCTGATCTTGCTCCTACTTCTGATCGTCACCGTTGTTTCTGGGAAAGGATCAAGAGCAGGATCACGATCATGAGCAGGAATTGAAGCTTTCGACTTTCGCGGACGGCTAAAGCTGCTAACGGTCTCGCGATGCACGCGCTGCTGGCTCTCGAAGATGGTCGCACTTTCGCAGGCGAATCCTTTGGCGCGCAGGGCACGCGGGTTGGCGAGATTTGTTTCAACACTTCGATGACCGGTTACCAGGAGGTGCTGACCGATCCGTCATATCGCGGACAAATCGTGGCGATGACTTATCCGCTTATCGGAAACTATGGCACGAATGCGCTCGATCAGGAAAGCGGTGAGCCCCACGTGCGCGGATTTGTTATCGAGGAATTGAGTGAAATTCCGAGCAGTTGGCGTTCGGAAATATCGCTCGAGGATTATTTGCGAAGGTGGGAAATCCCCGGCGTGCAAGGCATCGACACGCGCGCGTTGACGCGGCATCTGCGCGAGCGCGGCGCGATGAAAGCCTGCCTGACGAGTGAAGCAATTTCGGAAAAGGAAGCGGTCGCGCACGCCGTCGCCGGGCAGGGTGTGATCGGCATGGACTATGTCCGCGAAGTCAGCACGTCTGCGGCGTATCGGTGGGACCCGGACGACCAGCTTAGCGCCGCCTGGTCGGTGGCGAGCGGAAATGCCGATGAAGTCATCCGGCAAAATCTTCCGCCCGTGCGGCACCGGGTCGTAGCCTACGATTACGGGATCAAGGAAAACATCCTGCGCCGGCTGCGCCAGAACGGTTTCTCGGTCACCGTCGTCCCAGCCGCCACCAGCGCCGGCGAGGTCTTGGCTTTGGATCCGGATGGCGTTTTCCTTTCAAACGGACCCGGCGACCCGTCGGTCTTGCATTACGCTCACGAGTCGTTGCGCGGTTTAATGGGGAAAAAACCGATCTTCGGAATTTGTCTCGGCCATCAGGTTCTCGGTTTGGCTGTTGGCGGGAAGACCTTCAAACTAAAATTTGGGCATCGGGGCGGCAATCAACCGGTGAAGGATTTGCGCACGGGCAAGGTGGCGATCACGTCGCAGAATCATGGTTTTGCGGTGGATGCTGATTCATTGCCGAAGGAGATGGAAGTCACGCACATCAATTTGAACGACGGGACGGTCGAGGGCATGCGCCATCGGGAATTGCCAGTCTTCAGCGTGCAGTATCACCCGGAAGCGGCGCCAGGCCCGCACGATGCCAGCTACTTCTTTTCCCAATTTGCCGAGCTGATCGAGCGACAGTAGGTGGCTCACCCGCGCGAGCGTAGCGCGATTACTTCACCCAGCATGCGCAGGCTATCGTGGAAGAAGTCGACTTTGCTTCCTTCGTGGTGATTCCAGTGCACCGGGATCTCCCTCATCCTGAGTTTTGCGCGCCACGCCAGATAAAGCAGCTCGACGTCGAAACCAAACCCATCGGTCTGGGCGCGTTCGAGAATCGGCCGGCAAACGTCGAGACGGAATGCCTTGAATCCGCACTGCGTGTCCCAAAACGGAAGGCCGGTGGCAACGCGCACGACGAAGTTGAAAACGCGACCGCCCTGTTCGCGCCGCCAGGGCTGGTGATGGCCGATCAACCGCCGATCCAAGGCGCGGGAACCAAACGCGATGTCCACTTCCCCAGCCGCGATGGGCCCAATGAGTTTCGGCGCGTCGTCGATGGGCGTCGACAAATCGGCATCGGAAAATAAACCGATGGGTTGGGTCGCGGCCAGCAAACCAGCACGCACCGCCGCGCCTTTTCCACGGTTCGGATAGTGCTCGATCAACCGCGTCGCGATCGGACCAGCGGTGGAAAAACCTTCGCGCACAATCTCTGAAGTCGCGTCGGTCGACCCATCGTTGACCACAATGACTTCACTTTGGGGGCTGATCCGGCCGAGATACTCCAGCGTCGCGCGAAGCGTTCCGCCGATTCGTCCCGCCTCGTTAAAGGCCGGGATCACAATAGTGAAAGGTGGAAGCATGGTCATTGATTCTGATTCGCTTTTGACGCCGGGCCGACTCGCGTTCCGGCGTATTTCTCTTGCCGCGCGCGGTTAGGCCGCGGGGAGCGCAAGGATAATGCGGGATTTTCCTCTTTGCACGTGGGGGAACTGGGGCAACTTCCACCTGACATGGCCGAAGAGAATCGCAACGCAGACTCGAGCGGGACGATCGAGACCAACCCGGTCGTGGTCGTGCAGGAAATCGGACAGAAGGGCCGCGGTTTCCTCCGCGAGATCGGGGGCATGTTCTGGTTCATCATCCAAACTGTCACGGACACGATGGATAATATGCGGCGCGGGCGCGCGCCCTTCCGGGCCGCGAGTTTTTTTCGCCACACCGAGCGCGCCGGAGTTGGTTCCGTTCCGCTCGTGGCGATGGTTTCGTTTTTTCTGGGACTTACGATGGCCCTGCTGACCGGCTATCAGTTGCAACGCTTCGGCACCGAACGGCTGGTGCCGGGATTGGTCGCCATTTCGTTCACGCGCGAGCTCGGACCGCTCCTGACCGGGATCATGCTGGCCGCCCGGATTGGCGCAGCCTTCACTGCGGAGCTCGGCACAATGCGAGTGTCCGAGGAGGTGGAAGCGATCGAGGCCATGGGCATCAGTCCCTTGCGTTTCCTGGTCGCGCCGCGAGTGCTCGCCCTCTTTTCCCTGATGCCCTGCCTTTCCGTCGTCTCGAGCGTCGCCGCGATTATTGCCACGGCCCTAATCTCGCGGGCATATTTCAGTATAGCGTTCGTCTACTTCAACGACTTGGTCATTCACAGTCTGCTCATTCGCGACATCGTTACCGGCGTGCTCAAGAGTTTCCTCTTCGGCCTGCTCATCAGCGCGATCGCCTGTTATCGCGGGCTCAATGTCGAAGGTGGAGCGGCGGGCGTCGGCACGGCCACCACGTCCAGCGTCGTGACCGCCATCACCACCGTGATCGCTTTCGACACTTTGTTTAACATCGTTTACGTGGTGTTTTTTCCATGAGCGCGCCTACTCCAGCGGTCGTGGAGCTCCGCGATGTGCGGCTCCGGTTTGAAGAAAAAGAAGTGCTCGCGGGCGTGTCGCTGATGGTGGAGCCTCTCGACCGTTTGGTTATCATGGGCCAGAGCGGCAGCGGGAAGAGCACAATCCTGCGCCTGATTCTCGGAATTCTCCGTCCCACCGCCGGATCGATTTTTTTCAAACAATTCGAAATTTCGCGGCTCTCGGCACGCAAGCTTCAGCAGATCCGCACGCGCATTGGAATGGTTTATCAGTATTCGGCGCTGCTCAGCTCGCGCAATGTCCGCGATAATGTCGCGCTCCCGCTCGAAGAGTTGACCGATAAAAGTCGGGACGAGATCGACCGGATCGTTGATGAAAAACTAGGCCTGGTGGGAATGGTCGACGCCAAATATCAGATGCCTTCCGAGTTGAGCGGCGGGATGCGGAAACGAGTCAGCCTGGCCCGCGCGCTGGTCATGGATCCGGAGTTGATTCTCTTCGACGAACCCTCAGCCGGGCTCGATCCGGTCATCAGCTCAGTCATTGATGAATTGATCATAAGTCTCACAGAGAAATCGAAGGTAACATCGGTTATTGTGACCCATGAGATGGACAGCGCGTTCCGGGTCGGCACGAAAATGGCCATGCTTTACCAGGGAAAAATCATCGAAGCAGGAGAGCCGGAGCAGCTGAAACAGTCCCAAAATCCGGTGGTGGCTCAGTTCTTGAGCGGGAGCACCGAAGGACCGATTCTGGAAGGAAGCAAAGATGCAGTTACAACGCAATGAAATCCTGACGGGCCTGCTGGTACTCGTGACCGTCGCGGTCCTGACCGGTATCCTCATCCTCCTCGGGGCGCCCGGACTTTTCCGCCCGTTGGTCACCTACCGGATCTATCTCGACAATGCGGCGGGCATCAAACTGGGAGCGCCGGTCCTGCTCGCGGGCCGAAAAATTGGCCAGGTCGAGAAATTGTACTCGCCGGTGTCGAAAGATGAGGCGCAACGCGCCGAAACCGCCGCCGCTGCGCTCCGCGCGTCCGACCCAAATACGCCTTCAACACCCACGCCAAAGCCGAACGCCACGCCAACGCCGGCTGAGGCCAGGGTGAAATACGAAGCTCGAATCGATGTCCGGGTTGATAAAAGCGCGGGCGTTTACAAAGACGCGAAGGCGCGTCTCATCACGCTTGGGCTCTTGGGGGAAACGGCGATCGATTTTACCCAAGGCAACGAGAACTCCGGCCGCGCCACAGACGGCGAAATGTTCGCCGGCGATCGCGTGCCCGATTTCGGCGAAGCGATCGCGAAGATGCTCGATATCGTGAAGCCAGTCGCGGTCGAAGCCACCGGCACGTTGAAAGAGCTTCAAACGACCGCGCAAAACCTCAGCCGCATCACCGACGAGTACTCGCAGCTGAACATGGCCCTCGCGCAAATGCGGACGTTTGCTGAGAACCTGACCAGCATGACCGCGCGCGACAGCTCCATCTCGATCGCGTTCAAGAACATCGAGAAAATCAGCACCGATTTGTCGAGCAACGACAATATCCAGATGACGCTGCAAAATTTCCGCGAGTCGTCCGACAAGCTGAAAGCGATACTGGCCGATCTTAGTCAGTTGGGGCCGGATCTGAAAGAGAGCAGCCAGAACGTGAAGGAGTTGACCGCGACCGTGAAGAGTCAACCGTGGCGCTTGATCTGGCCCAGCACAGTGAAGCATCCGGAGGATCAGAGTCCGCCGGGAGACACGATCACTGTGAAAAAATCGCCGAAACCGCAACGCCGTCCTTCGCCTTCACCTCCACCACGCACCCGCTGACTGTAGCCGCCTCGCTGTGCGAGGTGTCAGTCGCACAGATAAGCCGGACCATACCTTCGCCTCGCACAGCGAGGCGCTTACAGCGATCCCTGCACGACAATCACTTCTCCAATTGCACTAATTTCTCCTGGAGGAATGACATCACGGCGGCTTCCTCCGCCCGGAGGTCTTCCAGATTTTCCGAGAGAGCTTCTTCGGTCTTTTGCCTGAGCCCTTCGATCATTTCACCGTCGAGATAGGATTCCAGCACTACGGGATGGACATAGCATTTCCGGCATATGGTCGGCGTATTGCCGAGAATTTTTGCCACGGCCGCAATCGCATCTTTAATGTTCTTTTTCGCCTGAGTCTCGTCTTCCGGCGGTCCCTGAGCATTGAGCGCCATCGCCGTGAGCACCGTCCCGGCCCAGGTGCGAAAGTCTTTCGCGGTGAACTCTTCGCCGGTGATCTCGTGCAAGTAATCGTTCACATCCTGCGAAGTAACGCTTCGCGCTCCGCCTGTTTGGTCTTCGTACTGAAAGACCTCCTGGCCGGGTAGATCTTGCAGCTTGCGGATGATGTTCGCGAGCCGGCGATCGTTGACATCGATTTCGTGTTTCACCCCGCTTTTCCCACGGAAACTAAAGCTGAGTTTCGCGCCTTTCACGTCGACGTGGCGGTTCCGCATGGTCGTTAGGCCAAATGATTTGTTCTCGCGCGCATACTCTTCGTTCCCGATGCGAATGAAGGTGCGTCCAAGCAGATGCACGACCGTGGCCACCACCTTGCTTTGCGGCAAGTCGCGCAACCCCATATCCTTGTTTACCTGTCGGCGAATTTTCGGCAGCGCCTGGCCGAACACCAGCATGCGCTCGTATTTGTTTTCATCACGCGCCTCCCGCCAGCGCTCATGATAACGATATTGCTTTCGGCCGCGCGCATCGCGGGCCGTGGCCTGGATGTGTCCGTTCGGCAACGGACAAATCCAGACATCCTTGTAAGCCGGAGGAATCGCGAGCCGCCGGAGGCGCAATAAGCGGGTTTCGTCGCGAATCGGTTTGCCGTCCGTGTCGAAATACTCGAAATCGTCGCCCTTTGGTTTTCGCGTGTAGCCCGGTTTGTCGTCGCTCACGTAGCGCAGGCCGGCGTCTTCGGCCACTTCGAGCGGGTCGGTCACGACCTCAATCTGCGCAATTCTCTTTTTTTCTTTTCGAATCAGCTTTCGAACAGAGGTCGCCACGTAAGCAATACGTGCGCGGCGCAGCGGAAGGCCGCAAGTGATTCGAATTCGCGGGCGAAAGCTGCCGACGCGAAGTAGCTGATTGTCATCGCGGGCCGCGCCGAGGGCGAGGGACCTCGCAATGGCTAACCCGCTTGCTTGCGCCAAGGGCAGGCGGTCGATGGCAACAGCGTTGCAGGACGCGAGCTAATCCGCACGGCGGTTGTGGGGTCCAACGCCGTCGGCGCGGCTCGGGATGGCAGGCGTTTCCACCCGTCACCTACGCCCCGTAACTTTTGGTAAATTTCTTGCGCGATTCTGTCTCGGCCTGAGGAGTCACGGGCTCGCTGCTCGGCTCGGAAGGAGCTGATGTCGCAGCTGGCTCATCCGCCGGCGCCGGCGTTGCCTGAGGCGACGCATCCGCCGGTTTGTCACCCCGTGATTGTTGCGATACTTCCACGAACGCCATCTGGAGATTCGAAAGCGTATTCCGCAACACAGCCGTTTCCTCGTTCGTCAGGTTGCCACGGGTCTTCTCCTGGATCATCGCGAGCTGGTCGATAAACATCTTGGCCAGCTCCAAATTGACTTCGCCCTGCCCCGTTTGCGGGTTCGGGATCTGCCCGAGAAAAAGCGCGGCGTTTTGCGCCTGCATCATGACAAATTCAATGAAGCGTTGCGAAAGCTCCCCGGATTGCGTGTTGGTTTGGACTTCGGCCATAACTTAATTCCCTTTCGGTTCGTTCGGTTTATCCGGCGGCCGCACGATCGCGAGCACATACGGTTGTTTCTGAAAATACCTGGCGGCGGCGCGTTTCACATCCTCCAGCGTCACCGCCTCCACGTCGCGCTCCAGCGCTTTGTAATAGGCAAAGCCGAGCCCGTAAAGCTCATCCAGCGCCGCCATGTATCCGAAGGAGTCGTTGCTCTGATTTGCGATCTGTTGTTGCCCGAGCAATTTCTTTTTCGCGCGCGTCAGCTCCTCGTTTGTCAGCCCTTCCGCGGCGAGCTTATTGATCTCCTCGAGCAGCGCCGTCTTCACCTTCTCGATTTTTTGCGGATCCGTCCCGAGATAAAACAGGAAAAGCCCCGGAACGAGCCCCTGCATTTGGCTGGCGCCGACGTAATAGGCGAGGCCCATCTGCTCGCGGATGCGAACAAAGAAACGCGAGCCCAAATCGCTGCTGGCTTCGTCGATCAACTCGAGGGCGTATCGATCCGGACTGAAGATATCGACGCCGCGATAACCGACCATGATGACGCCCTGCGCCTTGTCCTTCAGACTTTCAACCGTGGTGTTCCTGGTCAGAGGCGGCGGTTCCGGAGGATTAGTCAGCGCAAGTTGGCCCGACCTCATTCCGGCGAGCGCATCCTCGAAAATCTGTTTCACTTTCGCAGCCTCGACGTTGCCGAAAACAGAAATGACGCCGTTCCTGGCGACGAGATAGCGATCTCGGAAGCCGAGCAAATCTTTTTGGGTCAGCCTCGAGACCGATTCGACCGAGCCCTTGCCCCGGAGGGCATAAGGATGCTTATGGAAAAGTGCCTCGCGCAGAAGATTGCGGGCTACGGTCGTCAACTGCTCTTCGTCTTCCTTGATACCGGCGAGCTGAATTTCCTTTTCGCGCTCAACCGCTTTCTCGGGCATCGTCGCATTAAGCAGGACATCGCACAGCAACTCGGCGCCCAGTTTCAGGTCGGGTTGCGTGACATCGAGCGCGACACTGAAACTATTGTTGCCGGCGTCGCTCCCGATGCTCCCGCCGACAGCCTCGATCGTGTCGGCAATTTGCTCGGCAGTGCGCGTTTTCGTTCCTTTCAAAAGCACCTTCGCCATCAAACGCGTGATTCCATTTGTTTGCGGCGTCTCGGCCAGAAGACCGCCCCGAAATACTGCCGCCATCGAGATCAGAGGAAGCCGCAAATCTTCCCGAACCAGAAGGCGCATACCGTTGGAAAGCTCTATCTTTTGGATCTCCCCCGCGACGATCGGGGTTGGCCCTTCGGTCTTCGCCGCCAGAGCGCCTTTCGGATTGAGCGAGACGATCGTCAGATTGTCGCTCGTGAGATACTTGGCAGCGACTCGACGGATGTCTTCCGGCGCAATTCCCTGGACGGCCCCAAGGTAGTCGCGGGTGAAATTGAGATTCCGCGTCAGGAACCAGTTTGAACCAAGGTCCGAGGCCTGACCGCGCATCGTCGTGAGCGATCCCAGATGATGGCTCAGGGAAATTTTCTTGGCCTTGGCAAGCTCGTCGGACGTGACGCCCTCATTTTTTATTTCTTCAAGAATTTTCAGGACGAGCTCCTGAGTCGCCTCCCGCTTCGCCGGCTCGACCGTCGCATCGATTCCGAGTAACCCCGGATCACCTGGCGTATAGGAAAACGCCGAGACACCAAAGGCCAGTCCGGCTTCTTCACGCACGCGCCGGTAAAGGCGCGAGCTGCGGCCATCACCGAGAATCGTAGACATTAGATCGAGCGCCGGTACGTCGGGGTGGGTAATTTCCGGAATGTGCCAGGCGAGCGAGAGTCGGGTCAGTTCCGTGGCAAATTCCTGGTGAACAACGCGCTGTCCGAGTTGCGGCGGCTCAGCTGGGATATAAAGCGGCTCGAGGGATTTCGCCGGGTAATCCTCGAAGAAAGCGGCAAGCTGCTGATTGACCGCTTCCGCATCAACATCTCCCACCACGATGAAGGTGAGATTGTTCGGCACGTAACGCGCCTTGTAGTACCGCATCACGTCTTCCTGCGTGAGCTGATTGAAGATATCCAATTGTCCGATTACCGGCAGCCGGTAGGGATGACGCTGAAACGCGGTGGCGAAAAGTAATTGTCCCGCCATCCGATCGGGATCGTCCATGCCCATGGCAAATTCGCGCCGGATCACTTCCTGTTCCTTCGCGTATTCCTCCTGGGGGAGCGTCGAGTTCATCATCGTGTCGGACAAAATATCGAGGGCCACGCTGGCGCCGGCTTTCGGCACATCGATCCAGTAGACCGTCCGATCGAACGACGTGTAAGCATTGATGTAACCGCCCACATCCTGGATTTTTTGGACGATTGCGCTCGACCCGCGTGTTTTCGTTCCCTTGAAAAGCATATGCTCGAGAATGTGCGACAAGCCGGCCCCGAGATGTTCATTCTCGTCGACGCTGCCGGTCCCGCACCACGCCTGCACGCTGACGACCGGCGCGCTGCGATCCTCCTGCACTATGACGGTGAGTCCGTCGGGCAGAACGCGTTTCTGCGCGGTACTGGGGGGGAAGGTGATGCTGGCGCCGCTCTCGGGCGGGGCGGCTTTAAGATGGGCGGTCAACATACGGGCGAACGCGGGCGCAACACACGACGCGGTTCGATTCAGGAAAGTTTCGGCGCGGGCAGACTAATTGGCACCCCTGGGTACGGAGGTTTTAGAGGCTCGAATGGTTTCACAAAAGCTTCGTGAAAATCAAAGACGTTCTTGAAATCGCCGATCGAATCTTCCTCGGTTTTACCGAAAATACCGGCACCGATCAGGTTAAAGACCATGTGTCCCACGTCCTCGCAGGATCGGATTCCCCAGTACGACAACACCGTCACGACCATCGGTCCGAATTCTTTCAGGGCATATTGACGCACACCTTCGAGCAATTCAGGACCCGCGACATGACGCACGGACGCGCCCTTCGTCTTCTTCTGCTGCTTCGTTGTGTAATCGAGCGCGTCGCGCAAAAAAACATATGCATCGCGCTGGTAGCGCGGATCGCTGGCGACAATCGAATCAAGAGCTTCGGCGAATCCTATTTTTTGCATGTTAGAGCGCCCGCTCGCGAGCGCCGCCTATGATACGCACCAACGCTGGCGCGAGCAACTCTGGACGTAGGCAGCGCATTTCTGCGCTACTCGGACAGAGATGAAACCACGCGCCTTGGGAAGCTTCGCTACGGTGTCCCGCGATCGTAGACTTCAACCACGCCAACGCCGGCACCGTTGTTCAGTCCCGCAAGCAGCGCGGTGTAAAGGCCCGGTGGCAGGGTCGCTGCTATGGCCGACTCCAATGGATTTGTCGGCGCAAGACCCGCGCCAATGAGCGCCGCCATTTGAGCGGGATTATCCTGCCAGTTGTTATTCGCCATGAGGAGCGCTCCATTGCCGTCGCGCAGCTCGAGCGTTGGATCGGCCAGCACGTTGGCCACGCCAAAGGCGGCGAGGCTCGGTCCGAGACCGCGCACGACAATCTCGTCATCGCCGTTGTGACCGCCGAGGGTGAAGCCCGCGATCACGATGTTGTCACCGGTGCCAACAAAGGCGCGCGTGCTTATGTTGGCGAGCTTCGCCAGAACTGCCTGACTGAGGTCGTATGCTTCAACCAACGCGACCCCCGAGGTGTTGTTCTTGCCCCGGACAATTGCGGTATACGCCCCCGGATTCAAGGTCGCATCAATTGCTGATTCGAGATTGTTGGTCGGCGCGATGCCCGTCGCCAGGATCGCGGCCTTCTGGACTGGATCGTCCATCCAGTTGTCGTTCGTAATCGTGACAAATGTGCCAGGACCGTGCAGCTCCAGCACGGGGTCAGCGAGCACATTCGGGACGCCAGATTGGGCCAGGGAAGGCCCAATGGCCCGAAGGAGCACATGCTTCGGAGCGGTTCCCGTGATGATGAACCCGCCGATGCCAACATTCTCACCGGTTTGCACTCGCATCCGAGTCGAGAGGTTAACGGACTGCGCCGCTGGCGGGGGCGTTGCGGCTGGTGTCGGTGTAGGCGTAGCAGTCGGTGGGGTTGAGGTTGGTGTAGGCGTAGTAGCCGGCGGCGTTGGCGTCGGGGTAGGTGTAGTAGCCGGCGGGGTTGAGGTTGGTGTAGGCGTGGTAGCCGGCGGCGTTGGCGTAGGTGTGGTAACCGGCGGCGTTGGCGTCGGGGTAGGTGTAGTAGCCGGTGGGGTTACCGTTGGAGTAGGTGTAGTGACCGGTGGGGTTGGCGTTGGGGTATGGGTGGCGGTCGGTGTGGCGGTTGGAGTAGGTGTAGTGACCGGCGGGGTTGCCGTTGGAGTGGGGGTAGGTGTTCCCGGCGGGGTTGGCGTTGGAGTGGGCGTAGCGGCGCCTGGTGTAGCCGTTGGGGTTGGAGATGGTGTGGCATTACAGGCATTCGGACCCAGGATCCCAACGGTGACAGGTGTGCCCGTCTTGAAGAAGCCGATCGTCGCACTGGTGGCTATTGGAGGTTTGTCAGAATCGAAGCGGAAATTATATAGAGTCCCCCAGCGCAGGGCATTCGCGTTCTGGTTCTGGGCAAAGGTCTCCGAGCTCCAACTCAGGGCGCTGACGGTTTGATTCGGGGACCAGGCAACATTACTAAATCCCGCGCTTCCTTGTGTTCCGTCGTTTGCGATTCCAGGATGGTTAAGCGGAGCGTGAAATCCTACATTGGTCAGCGTGATTCCGCATCCGAGTGGCACACTGAAAGACTGGATCCCACGATCCAGGTTTTGGTTATTAATCGCGTATTCATAATGCCAAACGCCGGCAACCGGGCCCGTCACTTTGTAAGCAATGAACGCACGGCCATCGACTCCCGGCTCAGGCTCGATCGTATTGATGGTCGCTCCAGTCCAGGCGTTGACGGCAGGGAGCGTTCGAAAGGTGGATCCTACAGGCGCGAAGGTGAAACTCGTCGTGCCGGTGACATTGAAACGGCGATAGGACGCATTGTTGTACATGTTGCACTGCCCGGGGTGGCTCTGGCACCAGGCGTACTCGTGCGGAGTGACATATTGTGCTTCGGCGTAATACGTCGCGCCCGGATTCAGCGTGGTGTTTAGATCGCTGCCTTCCACAAGGAGCCTGTGCGTTACACCAGTTTCAGTGTGGCCGGAATGATTGGCCGCAGTCGATGGGAACGCACCGGTAAAGGGATTGACCCAGCCACGTGAGCCCAAGCCACTTTGACTTGCATTCAAGCTCGCGCCGTAAGGATCAGAGCATCCCACGCCAAGATGAGTGCCGTTAGCAGCAGACGTACAGCCAAAGCCGCAAGCGTTTTGCTGCAAAGCAGTGAATGCGTGCTTTAACCAGGATTGGCCAACTTGCTCAAAGCGATCGTCGTTGGTCGCTCCGCCGCTCATGCGATAGAGATTTTGCGGAATGACAGGGTGGTCGGTATTTGACAACTGAAACCAATTCAGCTCGACATTTCCGTTGTTGCAGGAGGTCGTTGCCACGCCCAAGCCGACTTGCGTGCCGGCACTGCCAGCTTGGATCATGCTGGGCAGGTCTCCCACAATGACATCAGGTCCCGGGACAAAGTTCGGAACATCATGGGCCCCGCCGCTTCGAGCTGGCAGGATCGACGACTGGGCCTCGCCGTTGACGATGATGCTGACTTCGATCGGATACATCGTCGTGGCAATCGAAATTTCCCCGACGACGACACCAGCGTCAGCAGGTCGCCCCACCTTGTGCGCCAGCTCTTGGGAAATCAGAAGCCTTCCCTTCTTGATGCTGAGCAAATGCGCGGCGGCATCGTACTCATAGGCGTGTCCTTCAATGTTGAAAAAGACAAAGCCCGTTTTCCCATCGCGCACGACAAGGTCAAAAGGTTCATCCGATGAAATTTTTTCGATGACGAGTTGGTTTGCGGACGTGTTCAACGGTTCAGGAAGAACCCTGGAGTTACCCCAAACTAATCCCATCGAGCCCTGCTCCGGACCGCGCAGGACATTGTTAAAGACAAGGATCGTAAAGAAAGAATTGGAGCCCACTTCGAAACGCAAGGCGTCTCGCTTCGATTCTCCCTTCGCGACGCCGCTTCCATTGAGCCAATGCGAATCGAGATCGATGGCGACGCTTCCCTTCGCCACGATCATTCTCTCCAGAGTGCCGGTCGGCCCTTCCGGGCTCTTCTCGGACAATTGTGGTGCGGAATTTCCCGAGCTGTTGCTCAAGAGCAAAAGCAGCGGAAGCGTTAGATAACTCAAGATTTTTCTGAACATTGTCTTAATCCTTCAATTCTAGCGGTCGTAACCAACTTTGTTCGGTGGGGAGTCTGTATGTCGATCAATTTGAACCGGCATCGCTTGCATCAACTGGAAAGAGGTAAACCACGAGCGGCTGGAAAACTTCGCTAGGGCATGCCGCGGTCGTAAACCTCAACCAAGCCGATGCCCGTGCCATTGTTCATTCCCGAGAGCAGCGCGGTGTAAAGACCCGGTGGCAGCGTTGCGACCACGGCGGACTCCAATGCGCTCGTCGGTGCGAGACCTGCCGCAGTCAGCTCCGCGGCCTGAGCCGGACTATCCTGCCAGTTGTTATCCGCGATCAGAAGCGCCCCATTGCCATCCCGCAACTCCAGCATCGGATCCGGCAGCACATTCGTTACTCCGGCCGAAGTCAGGCTCGGGCCCAGACCACGCACCACGACCCTGTCGCCGCCACTGTGACCGCCTAGCGTGAAGCCCGCGATGACGATGTTGTCCCCTGTGCTGACAAAGGCCCGTGTGCTGATGTTGGCCAACTTCGCGAGCACTGCCTGACTCAGGTCATAGATTTCAACCAAGGCCACTCCCGAGGTGTTATTCTTACCCCTCACCACTGCGGTATACGCTCCGGGATTCAGCGTTGTGTCGATCGCCGATTCGAGATTATTGGTCGGTGCGATGCCGGTGGCGATGATCGCGGCCTCCTGCGCGGGATCGTCTCTCCAGTTGTCGTTCGTAATGGCGGCAAATGAGCCCGGACCGTGCAGTTCCAGCACCGGATCGGCCAGCACATTGGGGACACCGGACTGGCTCAGCGAAGGTCCTATTGCCCGAAGGAGCACATGTTTCGGAGAGGTGCCGGTAATGATGAAGCCGCCAATTCCGGCATTATCGCCGGGCTGAACTCGCATCCGAGTCGAGAGATTATTGGGCTGCGCCGCGGGCGTCGGACTTGGGGTTGGTGTCGCGGGCGGCGTTGGCGTCGGTATCGGCGGTGTTGGAGTTGGTGTTGGCGCCGGTGGTGTCGGAGTTGCGGTCGGCGATGGTGGCGGGAGAGTGGGGGTTGCAATTGGCGTCATTGTCGCGCTTGGGGTCGGTGTGGGTGTCCCGCAGCCGCTGTTTGTCGTGATGGTCAACTCCCATCCACCGGCAAAGCTGCCCAAGTCGGCCGCCGCGTCGTCCACCACATAGAGCGACCACGTCCCGTTCGGATTTGTGCCGTTAAAGACCGAGAGTAGCGAACCGCCGGAAGGCGCCGGCGCGGGCGCAGGCCATGTGTCGCCTGTCCCCGTGTTAGTCGGCGTATAGGTCCCGGTGGTTAAGAGCGCACCTGGCATACTAACGGTTGCAGCGTCGTCGAGCGTGAGTGTCACCCCTGTGACATCATCGCCGCCACCTACATCCGACATGATGATGGCGTTCTGTCCGCCAGGGCCCACCAGCAGGATGTCGATGTCGGCGGGGAAAGTGTGGCTTAAGTTGTTCAGCCTGACCGTTACCTTCGTGATGGCCCCCCCTAAGGCGACCGATATGTTTGAAGGATAGGGCGCACCGGGTCCGCTATCAGGGATACTGATAGACGCTGGGTTAGAGAAGGTTGTCGTGCCACAGGGCGTTGGCGAGGGCGTTCCGCCAGGGGTTACTGTCGGAGTTGGCGTAGGTGTCGGAGTTATGCCTGGGGTCGGCGTTGGAGTCACGCCTGGGGTCGGCGTTGGGATTGGTGTCGGTGTCGCATTACATGCGTTCGGGCCCAGGATGCCAACGGTAATGGGCGTCCCCGTTTTAAAGAAGCCAATCGTCGCCTCCGTAACTATTGGCGCATGGTCCGAATCGAAGCGAAAATTGTACGACGTGCCCCAACGAATGGCATTCGCGTTCTGGTTCTGCGCAAAGGTCTCCGAGTTCCAGCTCACCGCGCTAACGGTTTGATTCGAAGTCCAGGCAGCGTCGCTGAATCCCGCGCTTCCTTGTGTTCCATCGTTGGCAATCCCAGGATGATTAGGCGGCGCGTGAAACCCCACGTTGGTCAGAGTGATTCCGCATCCCAACGGCACACTGAAGGACTGGATCGCGCGATCCAGATTCTGATTGTTGATCGCGTATTCATAGTGCCAAACTCCGGCGACCGGGCCCGTCACTTTGTAGGCGATGAACGCGCGACCATCGATTCCCGGCTGCGGTTCGATCGTATTGATAGTCGCTCCTGTCCAGGCATTGATGGCAGGGGTCATTCGCACCGTGGAGCCAACGGCGGTGAAGCTGAAATTCGTCGTGCCGCTGACATTGAAACGGCGGTAGGACGCATTGTTGTACATGTTGCACTGCCCAGGATGAGCCTGGCACCAGGCGTACTCATGCGGAGTGACGTATTGAGCCTCCGCATAATACGTCGCGCCCGGATTCATGGTGGCGTCCAAGTCGCTCCCTTCCACCAGAAGCCTATGCGTTGCGGCCGCATCTAGATCATTGTGGCCTGAGTGGTTGGCTGCGGTCGACGGGTAGACGCCGGTGAAGGGATTCACCCAGGCGCGTGAACCCAAGCCACTTTGGCTCGCATTCAAGCTTGCGCCGTACGGATCGGAGCATCCCACGCCAAGATGAGTGCCGCTGGAAGCGGGAGTGCAGCCAAAGTTGCAGGTGTTGCCTTGTAAAGCAGTAAACGCATGCTTCAGCCAGGATTGGCCAATTTGTTCAAAGCGGCCATCGTTGGTGGCGCCGCCACTCATTCGATAAAGATTTTGCGGAATCACCGGATGGTCCGTATTTGGCAACGCAAACCAATTCAGCTCGACGTTTCCGTTATTGCAGGAGGTCGTTCCCACCCCCAGGCCGACGCGGGTTCCAGTGGCTCCAAATTGCGACATCGAGGTCAGCTCTCCCACGATGACATCGGGTCCCGCCACAAAATCCGGGACATCCTTGGCCGCGC
>JBEEHC010000077.1:0-6193 GCA_041167205.1 Verrucomicrobiota bacterium | reverse complement strand
AGTCCCGGCGCAAGGCGCTGGCGGGGCAAACTCCCATTACTTATTACTTGGGCCGTATCTTCCCCTCCTTGCAGCCAGCTGGCGGGCGCTAAAAGGGAAGGCGGTTCGGTCAAATCGGGGCAGGGGAACCGGTCCGGCCGCCCGCGGAGTGCAAATTTATTGCATTTGTCCCCACCATCTTAGTGCCGGGACACGATTAGTTTGTGATATGCCGAAGCTTACCAAAAGGGATATCGTTGTGGCCATCAGCAATCAGACTGGGATGGTCCAGCACGACGTTTTCGAAGTTGTGCAGCGCACCCTCGACCATATTACCAATAGTCTGGCCAACAATGTCGCCGTCGAATTACGAAATTTCGGCGTTTTTCAACCGCGCCTGACGAAGCCGCGCGTGGGGCGCAATCCCAATGAACCGGGTAGCAGTTTCGTCATTCCGCCGCGGGCTACCGTCAAGTTCAAGGCAGGGAAAATCATGCGCCAGCGCGTGGAAAAACTTTCGCGCGAGTTAAAGGAAGCTTCGGACAAGCAGGCGGCGGAACGCGAAGCGGCCGGGGACACGCAGTCCGCCTCGACCTGACTAAGGCCCGACCACCGGTTCTGGTTCCAACAGATTCTGGATCGACTCTTCCAGGCGATCGAAATTGATCGGTTTGGTCAGATGTTCCGAGAATCCTGCGGCGCGCGCGCGGGTTACGTCGTTCTCCATGCCGAACCCGCTGAGGGCGATTCCACGTAGCCCCTTCGTGGCGCTCAATTCCTGCATCAACTCGTAGCCGGATCGATCGGGCAATCCGATATCGCTGATTACGAGATCGAACTCTTCGTGACGGGTTCTTTCCACAGCCTGGTCTGCCGTGTGCGCGACCGTTACCCGATATCCGCGCCGTTCCAACATCATTTTCATGCCGGTGCAGGTGTCGAAATGATCGTCGACCACAAGGACACGGCGCGCGGGTTTTGTCGCTTTCGCTCCTCCGCCGGCTTCCCGTTTCGACATTTTCTTATCCCCGCCAGTGGAAGCCAGCACGGGCGTTGGCACGGTCTCGAGGGTCACGATAAAAGCCGCTCCGCGGTCTCTGCCGTGACTTTCCGCTTTGATGATTCCGCCATGAGCCGCGACCATGGCTTTTGAGATCGCGAGACCGAGCCCGAGCCCCCCGAATCGCCGCGTGATAGAGCTTTGTCCCTGCTCGAACGCGTTAAAGATCGTCTGCATCTTATCCGCTTCTATTCCGATCCCGGTATCCGTGGTCCGGATTTCAATCGCGTCCGGTGAAGGGTTAAGTGTTTCGATCACGATCCGGCCTTTTTCCGGCGTGAATTTCACGCTGTTCTTAATCAGGTTCCAAAATACCTGCTGCAATCGAGCGGGATCGCCTTCGACGTAGGCGTGTTCGGCCCGCAACCGAAATTCGATTCTGAGATCTTTCGCGGCAATATCCTCGCGGCAAATCTCGTAGGACCGCTGCAAAATCTCGTGCACGCTCACTGTTTCCAGACTGAGCTGGAGCTTCCCTTTGGAAATGCGCGTGACGTCCAGGAGATCGTCGATCAAGCGCGCTTCCAATTCGACGTTGCGACGGATCACCTCCAGCGCCCGCCTCACTTCAGGGGAATCCGGAGCGCTTGCTTCCAGCTCGCCGACCATGGCGATCACGGGCGAAAGCGGATTGCGCAATTCGTGTGAAAGCAGGGCGAGAAATTGATCCTTGGCCGCGTTCGCGCCAATCAGTTCCTGCCGCAGAGTGACATCCCGCGTCTTGTCTTCCACGAGATAGAGCACGCCCTGGATGGTTTGTTCCGAGCCCTGGAGCCGGAGCAGATTCACATTCACGAATCGGGTCATGCCGCTTTGATCCGTGAAGGGTTGTTCCACCAATTGAAATGGCGCGCCGAACGCGAGCACTTTCTCGATCGCCTCAGTGGGAGCAATCTTCACTTCGTCGTAGCTGGCGTCGTGAATATCCTTTTCCGGAGGTAACGCGCCGAAGCGTTTTGCCATTTCGCTGAAGGCCTGGTTGGCCTGAAGGAAGTGCCGTGAGTCAGGATCGATCAGGGCGATGCCGCTCGGCATGTTAGCCAGGATCTTTTCGTTAAAGATGACTTCGCGTTCGATCCTTCGCGCCGCCTCCGCCTGCCGGCGGGTGAATTTCCACGCAAAAATCGCGCCAACCAGGGTCAACGCCATCAGCCAGACCGCCGGAATGGTGATCTTGTCCATGAGATCGCCGACGGGTTTGTAGGCCACGGCCTTGGGCTGTTGAACCACCGTGGTCCAGCCGGTCGTATCAACAGTCGTGAACGAGTACAGATTTCCGTTCCGCTCGATGTAGCCCGTTTTATTCTGACGAATCTCCTGGATGAGACGGTCCGGCTGGGGTGCGACGCTCCCCGTATTGGGAACGAAATTGTTCGTGAAAAGCGCGGTGCCGGTTTGATCGAGCACCTGACAAACCGACTGGTCTGCGGCAAAGTCGATGGAGGAGAGCCGGCGCCCAATTCTCTCCACCAACACCGATACGCCAAGGTATCCTACAACCGCGCCCTCCGGTGTTCGAACGGCTCCGACGATATCCGTCGTCATGCGATTATCCGGCAGCCGGGGATGGACCGGGGAGACATAAACCTCGGACGAGCCAGCGGCACCTTCGCGCCAGAGAGCCGAGGGAAAATTGTCTTCTTCGGGGATCACGGGCAACGAGGCAATGAACCGGCCGTCTGGGGCGGCGAGGAACATGCCGTCAATTCTGGGATGCGAATAAAATGTTTGTGCCAGCCATTGCTGGGCCATTACCCCCGGATTGGGTGCCGACAATATTCTCACGACCTCGGGCTGCGTCTGGTAATACTCGATCACGCTCCCAGTGCGGCTGAGATCGTCGCCCACAAGATGCGCGATCAATTGCACGAAAGTTTGTCGGTCGTGCAGGATCTTTGACTCGAGCGTGTTCCTCAGGATGGTGTAGGAAACGACCAGCATCAGAATGGAAGGCACCCACCCGGCGAGCAGGATCGCGATGACGATATTAAAACGCTCGAAGCGATCACGGTCGCGGCGTTTTAGGTCAGCCAGAAATGGGATCGATTTGGTCCAGGACATCGCCATCAAAAACTCGGCTCTCTCCTCCGCTGCAGCAAGGCCCTAAATGTCAGTGCCTACTCTCCGGCGATGATGGCCAGATTTAGCTCTCGCGCCTGCGCGTGCAGTGCCTTTACCTCCGAGAGACTCATCTTGTCGGGCGGCGCGTGATTCAAAAGAGTTCGGATCTCGCCGATGCCTGAGCGGAGTTTCTCGAAGAGGGGGCTGCGAGCGAGAGATGGCGGAAGCGTCTTCATCTCCTCCGCGAAATAGTTAATCAAATCACGTTGCCACAGGACCGCCGCCCGTTCCGGGGTGTATTTGGATTCCACGGCGCTCGAGGTAATTTCGAGACCTCGCAGCCACCCGCCAAGGCTAATCAGGTGCGCCATTTTTTGATCGCGCAGTCCAGTCATGGCCTGCTCGACGTCACTCTGCGTGGCGATCAGCTCCCGCCGCACGGCGGCCCAGTCGCCGCGCCGGCCGAGGTCAGTGAGGCTCGCGCTATGCCGCATCACGCGATCGCCCACACCGAGACTGCGGGCTTGCCGCAACAGAACGCGGCCAAGGTCGTCCACCAGATTCTTCTTTTGGCATTCGACGATGAGGAAGCCGTCGGCCACCAATCCGCCGAAGACCATTCCCATCTGCTCACGGCCGGAGTGCATCGCCTGCGGAAATTCGCGTTTGAGTTGCTCAAAGGGGAGGGGCTTGAGGTCGTCGAGCTGCTGGAAAATGTCGGCCACGGAGGGCGCGGTATACGGATTTACGCCGAGTTCTTCCCGTTCATAATCCGCCGCGGCGGGGGGTTTTTCCTGTGCCAGGATGGGGGCGAGGCCGAAGAGAGCAAAGAACAACGTACATATAGTAATAGGAAGCCCAGGCAGGATCGCAGCGTTCATTCCCATCTGAATCGCGTGATGCCTGACAGCTGCTTGCATCCAGAGGCAAGCGTCGTCCTCCGGAGCCAAATTCACTTTGCTTTTCATCGTCGCTCTTCCGACGAAAAAAGCGGCCCGTTTCGCGGGTCGAACCCGCCATTTTTGATTTGACGGATGCAGCGGAAGCGGCATCATGTCGCCCTTGCCGGCTTCATGGCGGCAGTTTCTATAACCCCGTTATGCAAGGAAGCCTCGGCTCTATCATCTGGACGATCTGCTACTTAACCGTGCTGATCGGCCTGTCCGCCTACGGGATTCATCGGTATGTGATTATTTACCTTTTCCTGAAAAACCGAAGGCGAGCTGTGGTGCCGGCGGGCCATTTCCAGCAGTTGCCGAAGGTTACGATGCAATTGCCGATCTTCAACGAGGTCTACGTGGTTGAGCGGCTGCTCAAATCGGTCAGCGAGATCGATTATCCGCGTGAGCTGTTACACATCCAAGTCCTCGACGATTCCACGGATGACACGCGGGAGCTGACTGCCTCTTGTGTGGAGAATCTGCAAAGCCGGGGGTTCAACGTGGAACTGATCCACCGCGTCGATCGCACGGGGTTCAAAGCCGGCGCTCTGGAGACCGGGCTTGCGTCTGCTGACAGCGATTTCGTTTGCATTCTCGATGCCGACTTCGTTCCACAACCCGATCTCTTACGGAAGACGGTCCATTTTTTCACCGACCCGAAAGTGGGCATGATCCAGACACGGTGGGGTCACTTAAATCGAGGCTACTCCTTGCTCACGCGTGTGCAGGCGATGTTTCTCGATGGCCATCTCTTGCTCGAGCAGACGGCCCGGAGCCGCAGCGGCCGGTTCTTCAACTTCAACGGCACCGCTGGCTTATGGCGGCGCTCCTGCATCGAAGAGGCCGGCGGGTGGCAGCACGATACGCTGACCGAAGATTTGGATTTGAGTTACCGCGCGCAGCTGGCGGGCTGGAAGTTCATCTTCCTTCCTGACGTAATCACCCCGGCGGAGCTCCCGGTGGACATGAATGGCTTCAAGTCGCAGCAGCACCGCTGGACGAAAGGTTCGGTCCAAACCTGCAAGAAATTGCTTCCCACCATCTGGCGCAGCCCCCTCCCACTCACGATAAAAATCGAGGCGACGGCGCACTTAACGTCAAACTTCGCATACCTCTTGCTAGCTTGTTTATGCGTGCTTCTCCATCCTTCAAGTGGTGGGCCGCAAGCCGGCTGGGTTCGGATGCTTCTGGTCGATGCTCCGATCTTTCTGACCGCATCCGTCTCCGTCGCGGTGTTTTATATTTGCGCGCAGCGAGAATTGCATCCGCGCACCTGGATGAAGGAAATCCTGCTCTTGCCTTGCCTGCTCGCGCTCGGCGTGGGGCTCTCGCTGAATAATGCGCGCGCTGTTCTAGAAGCCGTTTTCAATCACAAATCCGATTTCGCCCGCACCCCCAAGTACGGCATCGAGCGCAAATCCCAGACTTGGCGCAGCTGTAAGTACATGCCCCTGAAGTCGCTTCTCCCGATCGCGGAGATGGCCTTCGCTCTTTATTTTAGCTACTTCGTTTGGTTCGCGATTCAGCACGGCCAATTTATCTCCGTGCCATTTCTCGCCATGTTCCAGATCGGCTTCCTCTACGTTTCGCTCTCTTCGGTCGGTCAATGGTTTCCAAGAATCAACCTGGGAGCGGAGCGCGAGGAGATTACAATTCCCGCGTGACAAAGTTTTGATCCGAAGTAAGAACCCATGATGTTTCGCCTCTCGCTGATTCTGATCGCGTCGATATCGCTATCGGTGGCGGTCCGGGCAGACGGTCCGAGTCGCGTCATTATCAGCGTGCGCGACCAGAAGCTCATGCTGATGGGAAATGGCGCGAAGCTCGCCACCTACCCGGTTTCAACATCCAAGTTCGGACTCGGCGACAGCTGGGGGCGCATGACGACTCCTCTGGGCTTTTTGCAAGTGGCGCAAAAAATCGGGGATCACGCTCCGGTCGGCGCGGTCTTTCATAATCGACGCTTTACTGGCGAAATCATCAAGCCGAATGCGCCCGGAAGAGATCCCGTTATCACGAGGATCATTTGGCTGCGTGGTCTCCAGGCCTCGAACGCGCACGCCTTCAGCCGATGTATTTACATTCACGGCACTCCGGAGGAAAAGTTGATTGGCCGCCCTGCGAGCTATGGCTGCATTCGGATGAAGTCGCG
>JBEEHC010000076.1:0-9808 GCA_041167205.1 Verrucomicrobiota bacterium | reverse complement strand
CATCTACGAGCTGCAGAGCTATCTCCAAAAAGAAGCGATAAGCCATTCGGTTGCTCACCCGCTCTACAGCATCAATGGCAAGCTCGAAGCCTCTCACCTCGAACGGCTGATTCTCCTTTTCAAACATTTCGAAGGGATCAACGGCTTGCGCGATGCGCTCCTGAGCGTGCTGGCCCGGGAACTTCTCTCCGGTCTCACGCCCCAAAAAATCGAGGAACTGGCGAACCGTCACAACCTTCAGCCCACGCACGCCGAGCCGTGGAAAAAGATCTTCACCGGCGGTTCGGACGACCACGGCGGCAAGTTTGTGGCCGCCGCCCATACCGAAACGCCGCGCGCGCGAACCGCGACGGAGTTCCTCCAGCACGTCCGCCAGGGCGACTGCAAACCGCGGGGCGAAGGCGGCACTCCGCTGGTCTTATCTCATGGTTTTTACAACACCGTCTCTTGCTTTATCCAGGACCGATTCACGGAACACCTTGGGGCGAGCGCTCCCCTGCTCGAAACGATGTTCTCGCGCTTCATGGAAGGGCGAGATCCGACCGAATTCACGTTGCGCGAAAAGGCCACCTTCATCGCCCAGGGCGTGATGTCGGGGAAAATTTTCGAGCTGGCGAAGCCGGGGAATGTCTCGCTTTGGAAAGGACTCTCGAAACATTTCGCACGACCGAAGGTGAAAGCGCAAATGGCCAAAGAAATGGAGGGTGTGAGCGAGCCGGAACGGCGGACCTTCCTCATGGCAAACCTGGTTTGCGAACAGCTGGCGTTTCGCCTCTTCGAAAAATTCGTGCAGCAGATCAGAACAGGGAACGTGATTGAAAGCATGCAAGCCCTGAGCGGCATCGCACCGATCGTGGTCTTGCTCTCACCCTACATCTACGCTTTTCATAGCCAGGCCCCTTCCCGCAAGTGGCTGCGAGAAATCTTCCTGCAGATGACGGGTTCGATTCCGCCCGAGCTGCAAAATCGAAAGCGAGGCTGGTTCACCGATACGCTCGAGGATGTGAATGGGGTCGCGAATACGATCCGCAAAATGACCGCGGCAGGTGTGGCAGCCGGCGAAAAATTGATCGTCATCACTTCCCGGCGCGATCTGAAAGTCGACGACATCCCGATCAAGAATTTCAGGCCGATCGGTGAGTTCGAATTGCCGGAGTACGAGCTGCAACGGCTGAGCTTCCCGCCCATCATGCAGATCCTCGATTACGTGCAACGGGAGCAATTCACCGAAATCATCATCAGCACGCCGGGCCCGATGGGACTCACCGCGCTGCTGGCGGCAAAGATGTTGAACCTGCAAACGAGCGGTATTTATCACACCGATATTCCGGAGTACGTCCGCATTTTGACCGAGGACCGTTTCCTCGAAAGCCTGGCCTGGAGTTACATGCACTGGCTCTACGGACAGGTCGACACCGTCTTTGTGAACTCCGAGCAATACCGAAAATGCTGGATCGACCGCGGGTTTGCGCCGGAAAAGCTGAAGATTCTGCCGCGCGGGCTCGACACCGACTTATTCAATCCGGGGCGCCGCGATCTCTCCTTCTGGCCGGGCTCCGGGGCGAACGGGAAGGAAGTTCGCCTTCTCTATGTCGGCCGCATCTCGCGAGAAAAAGATCTCGATGTACTGGCGGCGGCTTACGACAAAGTCCGGGAAGCTGGCCACCCAGTGAAGCTGTATTTGGTGGGACACGGGCCCTATTCCGAGGCCTTGGCGGCTGCGCTACCCGACGCAGTTTTCCTGGGCTATCTCACAGGCGAACCGCTCGCGAAGGCCTACGCATCCGCCGACGTCTTCGTTTTCCCGAGCACCACCGACACCTTCGGTAACGTCATCATTGAAGCGCAAGCCTCCGGGCTTCCGGTGATCGTCTCCGATCTCGGCGGGCCGCGGGAGTTGGTCGAGGATGGGATCAGCGGGCTGGTGACGAAAGCTCACGACGTGGAAGACGTAGCCCGCGCTATTACTCTTCTGGCGGGCGATCAAAAACTACGAGCGCGCATGGGCGAACAGGCGCGTCAAAGCGTGCTGGACCGCAGCTGGCCGGGGGCGTTCCGGCAGTTCTGGCATACGACCGATTTATAGGTTCAACGGCGACCGTGGCGCACCCGCAAGAACGCCCGTCACTTCACGAGCAAATCATTCCGTGGGCGGCGGAGCCACGCTCGGTGGCGCCACCGGCGACGCTGCTGGAGACAGAACATCAGCCGTCGCCCAGACATCATATTCCGGTCCGAATTGCCGCAGAAACAAGAGCTTGAACGCGAGCAGCCAAACGAAGGCGGGAAGAAGCACTACTGAGCTGACGTATGGCAGTGCGGCAATACAGCATGTCAGGCAGGAAACGATCGTGCCGACGATGGCCAGCGCCACGATGAGGACAATCCCGAACAAGACGAACAGAACAAATGGGCCGGGCCGCGCGAGCAGGAGCTTTGACACATCGAAGAATGCTTCTCGCGCGAGGCAGCGGCGGCGGTACATCACCGGGACCATAAACTGGGTCACGACCGCGAAGAAGATTGTGAGAGCCAGCCAGACCAGTCCTACGAACACGATTGCGAATATTGCCGTGGCACCGAATCCGGCCGTCCCTTTCCCACCCGCAAATAATCCCAAGGGCACCGCGATCAACAAAACTAACACCGCCACGATCACGATGGCCAGGAGCGCGACCACCAGAGAAAACAAGAAGAAGCTATTGCCTTCACGCCGGTACTCCCGCCAGGGGGCGGCGATCGCCGCGCGGTTCTTCACCACGCAATCTGTGAAGATGAACCGGCCGCGCGACACGACCCACATGACGACGAAAACGATGATCACCACGAGGATCGCCAGGGCGATGATCAGCGGGATCAACCATGCCGGCATCGACTCGGCAGTCGGCAGGTTATGGTAACTGTGCGACCGGTAGCGCCAGTCTCCAGTCATCGGGAAGCGGAAGCGGAAGTTACTTCCCCAGGAGCCGCTCATAAACGCCGCGAAACCGATCACGCACCATTTCGCGAAGTCGAAAGGCTGAAAGAGAATCCTCTTCATCATTTCAAACGCAGCGCCAAACGGCTCGAAAATTTCTATCTTGGGCTGTTCCCCGTTCATGTCCGCATTTCACACGTTTGCGACCCGCTAATCAAGCTCGCGTTCAGATTCGGTCGACTGACCTTGGATCAAACCCGGCGCCGGTTGTAGGGCCGCCGCGTCGGCTGCCGGCCCAGCAGAATGCGGCAAGCGCCCGATTGCTACGAATGTCCCTGCTCGCGCATTCGCACGGGTGAGGCCGGAATCTTGTCGAGGACGATCCGGCGCTCGCCATCGTAACGTCCAAAAGCAAGAACGCCCGTTGGACATTGCTGGACGCACGCGGAGCAGCGCACGCATTCCGGATCCTGCATCGGCAGGCCTTTGTTGGCGAAGTTCATGATGTCGATGCCTTGATGGCAAACGGACGTGCAAACGTTGCAGGAAATGCATTTCGATTTCTCCGGGAAAATCCGGAAGCGCGAGAAGCGCGCATAGATGTGCATGAGCGCGGCGAGCGGACAAAAGAACCGACACCAGACGCGGCCCGAGTACTTGAAATAAAGACCGACGCCGATGATTCCGCCGAGGAACACATCGACCATCCATTTGTAGTTGGCGTAGGTGACCAGCTTGCCGGCCCCATTTTTTCCTTCGAGCAGCAAATGAAAGGCAGAGGCGGCGATCGATTGGGGCCAGATCCATCCGGCGACCCGGACGATTAGGAGCAGGAAGGCGATGGCGAGAATGACCTGCCCCGCCATGTTCAACCGATTCCAGAACGGGCCATGCGGCATTTTGTGGCGTTGCTGGTCGCCCATCGTCTCGGCGAGAGCGCCACATGAGCAGATCCAACCGCAGTACGCGCCTTTGCCCCAGCGCCAGATCATCGCCGGGATGATGACAAAGGTTTGGAGGAAGGCGATCACGAGCCACCAGGCGAGCGGCGCGTCGGTGAAGACGTTGTAGACCATGAGCGGCCAGGCCAGAATGAAACCGTAGGCGCGCCAGTACGCGCGCGGATGTCCCCAGTCCGGCCATTGATGCGCGAGGTATTGCTGGGCCGGAATGTAAGATTCGAAAAGATGATCGGCGATTGTCTTGCCCAGGCCCTGATCGAACCAACCGTTGTAGCCGAGGCACGGCAGGATGATTTCCGGGAGGACAAACAGCGGTATCACCTGCACGAGCATCAACACCGTCGTCTGCAAAGTGACATAGGGCGTCTTGCGCCGGCGGATCCGGGTGAGGCCAAAGAGGACGATGCTGCTGCTGTAAAGAAAGGTGTAATAAAAGGAACGCGATTTGAGCGAGACTGCGATCGTCCCGATGAGCGTGGAACGATCCGCCACCTGCGCCTGGAACCAGCCGCCTAACGAGCTGATAACAGCCGGCATATTTTCCGGAAACGGATTCAGCCAGGTCTCCGCGAAGCCGCTGGATTTCCAGGCATAAAGAAAAACGCAGAACGCGAGAAAAATTCCGAGCGCGATCCAGCCGAGCAACGTCCCCTCGCCCGCAATCGGAATGCCGGAACGTCGAAAGAAATCGAGCGGAGCCTCACGGCCAAGCATGGTGAAAACGACGTCGTTAGGCAGCGCCTCTTCGGTTCCGTTTTTCAGGTAAACCTGCTTCGGCTCGACGCGTGTCACCTGGGTGCCCAATGCGAGCTTGAGCGAACCGGGGGAAGCCTGGCTGCGCATCCCCGAGGTCAGCGCCGTGTTTACGCGTTCGGAGGTTGGCTGCTCGATTTGAACGTCGGCCGAGGCATCGCGCACGAGCATCTCGATCTTTTCAATGTTGGCCGGCTTGGCGCGCGACAATTCCTTGCGGCGATAACTGAGCGTGACGCGCGCGCCGCTTGCGGTCAGCGCGATCGCCGTCTCCAGCGCGGAATCGCCGCCGCCGACCACGAGCGCGTCCTGCCCGGCAAACTCGTGCGGATCGAAAAGCCGGTTGTAAACTTTGTCCAGCTCTTCGCCCGGAACGCCGAGCTTGCGGAAGTTTCCGCTGCGCCCGATCGCGACGATCGCCCGTCGCGCCGCGATCGTCGTCTTGTCATCCTTGTGCAGGACCAGCTCACCCCCTTTCCGCTCGATGCGTTCAATTCGCGCACAGGCCACTTCGATTCCGGCCGCGCGACGCTGTTCCTCCATTTCAGCCACCAACGCTTCCTTGATATCAGCGCTGAATTGCAAACCGCCATCGAGCTTCATCTCGGTGGGATAGGTGTAGATCGGCTTGCCTTTCGGAAAGTTGATCACCGTCGAGAAAATTTCGGTCGCTTCGAAGACCGCGAAATTCAGTCCCGCCTTTTTCGCTTCGATCGCGGCCGAAATGCCGGCGACGCCCGCACCGATGATCGCAAGATCGAGCTTTCCGGCTTCCGCCTTCCACCTTCCGCCTTCTTCCTTCAGAATCGCCCGAACCGCTTGCGCGCCGGTATGAGAGGAAAACTTCAGCAGCGGGATTCCGGTGAGATCCCCGGCGATGCGCACACCCGGCTGGGCCGTAACGCCATCCGGTCCGGAAACGGGAAGCTTCTCCACAGTGCCCGCGGGCCACTGCGTATGCAGCCATTTCGTGTAACGTTCGATGATTCCGGGCATGAACGAGAGCCACCTTTGTAATTCCTGATGCCGAACACGAAAAGAGAAATCCTGCACGGCCACCAATCTCCCATTGGTCGAAGAAGTGGGATGACGGATGCAAAAATCGAGCGCCGCTACCCGATTGGGGCGGAGCTAATCGGCGGAGGCCGGACACATTTCCGCGTCTGGGCGCCGAAAGCGAAGCGCGTCGATGTTGTCCTGGAAAGCAGCCCGGAAAATGAGGCGGAGCGAACTTTCCATCCGCTCCAGGCGGAAAACGACGGATATTTTTCCGGCGCCGTTACCGCGGACGCCGGCGCGTTCTACCGCTTCCGCGTCAACAAGGCGGAAGCCTTCCATCCGGACCCCGCGTCTCGTTTTCAGCCGCAGGGAGTACACCGATCGTCGTGTGTCGTCGATCCCTCGCGGTTCGGCTGGAGCGACCAGGAATGGAAGGGCGTCCAAATGCCGGGCCAGATCATCTACGAAATGCATGTCGGCACGTTTACGCGCGAAGGCACCTGGCGGGCCGCGGCGAAGGAGCTGGCGGAGCTGGCCAGGATTGGAGTCACCGTCATCGAGATGATGCCGATCGCGGATTTCCCGGGTGAATTCGGCTGGGGTTATGACGGCGTCGATCTCTTCGCGCCCTGTCGTCTCTATGGCACACCGGACGATCTCCGCGCTTTCGTGAACGACGCGCACTCGTTAGGCCTGGGCGTCATTCTCGACGTCGTCTACAACCACCTTGGCCCCGAAGGAAATTACCTGCGGGTCTTCTCGGAGCACTATTTTACGGATCGCCACGAGAACGATTGGGGCGACTCGCTTAATTTTGACGGTCTGAACTCCGGGCCGGTACGCGAATTTTTTATCACGAATGGCCGCTACTGGATCGAGGAGTTTCATTTCGACGGGTTTCGTTTCGACGCCACCCAAAGCATTATTGATTCGTCGAGTGAATACATCGTAGGCGCCATCGGCCGCGCGGCACGCCTCACCGCTGGCGATCGGTCGATCATCCTGGTGGCGGAGAATGAGACGCAGGAAGCCAAGCTCGTTCGGCCGCGCAGCGAAGGCGGCGACGATCTCGACGGACTCTGGAACGATGACATGCACCACAGTGCGATGGTCGCTTTGACCGGCCGTCATGAAGCCTATTACACAGATTACCGGGGCCGGCCCCAGGAGTTCATCTCCGCCGCGAAGTACGGATATCTTTTCCAGGGCCAGCCTTACCTGTGGCAGGAAGCACCGCGCGGAATGCCAACTTTTGGAGTCCCGCCCGAAGCTTTTGTCGGGTTCCTCGAGAATCACGATCAGGTTTCGAACTCAGCTTTCGGCGAACGAGTGCGCTTTCTCACTTCACCGGGCCGATATCGGGCGATGACTGCGCTGCTCCTGCTCGGGCCGTGGACGCCGATGCTTTTCCAAGGCCAGGAGTTCGGCGCGTCGAGCCCGTTCGTCTACTTCACCGATATGTCGGGAGACTTGCAGGAAGCGGTTCACGCCGGGCGTTCCAAATTTCTCGCTCAATTTCCATCGATGGCGGACGAGGAGATCCAGAAGCAATTACCCGATCCGTCCGATCCGGAAGTTTTCGCCCGATGCAAACTCGATTTTTCGGAGCGGGGACGGAACAAACAATTGTACGATCTGCACTGCGATCTGATGAAACTGCGGCGCGAAGACGCGCGCTTTCGCGAACAGAAAATGCGCGGAGTGGACGGTGCCGTTCTTGGTTCGGCAAGTCTTGTGCTGCGTTATTTTGGCGATGATGGCGACGATCGGCTTCTCCTGGTGAACCTGGGCGAACGTCTGCCGCTCGAGCCCGCTCCCGAGCCGTTGCTCGCGCCACCGTTTGGATTCCGCTGGGAAACTCTTTGGACGAGCGACTCGCCGCGCTACGGTGGTCCCGGGGCCATTCAGGTCACCAGTGACGAACATTGGTTGCTCCCCGCGGAAGCGGCCTACGCCTTGCATCCCGTGCGAGAGATAACTCCACGCAAAAAGCCGAGGAGACGATAAGTGAACCAACTGACGAACCCTTGTCAGCCGGTAACGCGTTCGATGAGCTGGGACGGCGCCCAGACCTCTCGCGAGATTCTGCTCAACCGCGAATGGCTCGTCACAAACGGTCTCGGAGGTTATGCTTCCGGCACCGTCTCCGGCGCGATCACTCGAAAACATCACGGAATCCTGGTCGCAGCACTGCCGGCTCCGCTCGGGCGGGTGGTCATGTGGAACCACGTTTCGGAGTTTTTGCGTTTTGAGGACGGCGAAGTGGTGTCGTTAGGCGCAGAGGAACGCGCTGGCGGCCAGCTCGATCTGAAAGGAGCTGAGTACCTTCGGGAATTCCGGCTCGAAGACGGTTTGCCGGTTTGGATTTATCACGTGCGCGATCTCGTGATCGAGAAGCGCGTCCTGCTTCCTCACCTGCAAAACACGGTCCACGTCAGTTACCAGATCGTCGGTCACGGAAAGGCACCGCGGCTCGAGCTGCGGCCGGCCTTTCATTTCCGGCACCACGAGGCTTCGGTCGACCTGCCATTGGGCGAGCCTTACAAACTCACCGCAGTGAACGAGCGTTACGAAATCGCTTCGTCGCGCAGAAAACTCCCGCCCTTACGGATGCGTCTGCACGGTCCCGCTTCGGCCTTCACGATTTCGCCTTCGAAGATTCCACAAGTCGTCTATCGCACCGAACAGGCGCGCGGTTATGCCCACGAAGGCGAACTCTGGAGTCCCGGATTTTTCCAGGTCGATCTCGCCGATCAATCCACCGCTACCTTGATTGGCTCGACCGAGCCGTGGGAGATCGCCGACGTTCTGAGCCCGGCCGATGTCTTGAGATCGGAGCGCGAACGCCGCGCCCGGCTGCTCGAGGAAGCCGCGCCCGAAGCGCGCGAAGGTGTCGCCGCCGAATTGGTTTTTGCAAGCGATCAATTTGTCATTACGCCAGCCGGCCGCGCCGAAGACGCCGCGCGCGCCCACGCGGCCGGAGATGAAGTGCGCACCGTCATCGCGGGGTATCATTGGTTCACCGATTGGGGGCGGGACACGATGATCAGTCTGGAGGGACTGACGCTCACTACCGGGCGATGTCTCGAGGCCGGATACGTTCTGCGTACCTTCGCACATTACGTTCGCGATGGGTTGATCCCGAACATGTTTCCCGACGGGCAGAAAGAAGGACTTTACCACACGGCCGATGCGACTCTCTGGTTCTTCCATGCGCTCGGCCGCTACCTCAAAAAATCCGGGGATCGCATCACGCTCCGGCTGTTGTTGCCGACCCTGATCGACATCGTCGAGCAGCATCTGCGCGGCACGAAATTCAATATCCACGTCGATCCCGAGGACGGGCTTCTCGCCCAGGGGATGGAAGGCTACCAGCTTACTTGGATGGACGCGAAGATGGGCGATTGGGTCGTAACGCCGCGCCGCGGAAAAGCGGTCGAGATCAACGCGCTCTGGTTCAATGCGCTCAAGCTTCTCGAAGGCTGGCTGCGCGAGACGGGCAGCGGGGAGCAGGCGCAGCGTTACGAAGAAGAGGCCCGGCGCGCCGGTGAGTCATTTAATCGGCGTTTTTGGTTCGAAGAAGGCGGACATCTCTACGATGTCGTGGACGTAGATGGAGGCAGCGGCAGTGACGCGGCGTGCCGGCCGAACCAACTTTTTGCGATCTCGCTCGACCACCCGGTGCTGAATGAGGCGTGCTGGAAATCCGTAGTCGATGTGGCCGAGCGCGAGTTGCTTACCCCGGTCGGCCTGCGCTCGCTTTCGCCGAAACATCCGGATTACAAACCGCTCTATGGCGGCGACCTCCGGTCGAGAGATGGCGCGTACCATCAGGGCACAGTTTGGGCCTGGCTGATCGGGCCCTTTATCGACGCCTGGCTGAAAGTGCATCCGCAGGACAAACCGACCGCACGGAAATTCCTCGATCGTTTTCCCGAAAGCATGAACGAAAATGGGATCGGCACGATCAGCGAAGTTTTCGACGCTCGTGAACCGCACAGCGCGGGCGGGTGTATCGCGCAGGCCTGGAGCGTCGCGGAAGTGCTGCGCTGCTGGGTCAAGACGGCGTGATCTCGCATTCTTCTCAGTACGCAACGTCATTCCGCTCCGCATCAAAGCCGGCGCTGTAGCCACGGCGCTATGTCTCGGTGAAACGTTGCCGGCGCCCCGACATAGC
>JBEEHC010000075.1:0-15129 GCA_041167205.1 Verrucomicrobiota bacterium | reverse complement strand
ACGTTGTGGCTCAGAGCCATTGCCACGGACCGGGTGATCCTGGCATCGGATGGCGCGATTGCCCTCAACACCGGCGCTTCCGATGCGGGCCTAGGCCAAGGGACCGAAGGGCTCAGGCTTACCACTGGTGGCAACGTCGGTATCGGGACGACGACCCCGGCCGCGAGGCTGGACGTCAACGGCAACATCGCTGTCGCCGGCACGCCGGTTATCGATGCCAGCGGCAATTGGGTCGGAAATCCCACCGGCCTCGTCGGTCCCACCGGAGCAACTGGCGCGACCGGCGCAACCGGATCTCAGGGTATTGTCGGCGCAACAGGTGCAACCGGAGCAACAGGGTCTCAGGGAATCGCAGGTCCCACTGGAGCAACAGGATCTCAGGGCATTGCGGGTGCAACCGGAGCCACGGGCGCCACGGGCGCGTCTCCGTTTTCTCTCAACGGAACTTCCGCTTATTACAATGCCGGCAACGTCGGCATCGGGACGGCCTCTCCTACCGTGCAATTCGAAGTCTTCAATAACTCAGGCAATCCGAGGATGGGTCTCGAGACCGACAACGCCGGCGTCCAGACGCAATTCTACATGGGAAGGACGGGATTCCTCTGGACTATTGGAACGACCGGGCCGGTGCAGGACGATTTCTTCTTCGCCGACTCGTCGGGGCAGACGCGGTTATATATTAAGCCTGGGGGCAACGTCGGCATCGGGACAACGAACCCGACTAACGCCTTGTCCGTCGCCGGCAGCGCGGATGTTTCCACGTCTGTTGAATCTCCACTCTTTACTGCCTCGCCCGGCGCCGGAAACTCGCTGACGATTCGAGCCAACGACATGGGATTCCCTGGAGGCAACGGCAGTAGCCTCAGTCTTAACGGCGGCGGCGGCTTCCTCGGCATTGGCGGTGGCGTCAGTCTAAATGCTGGCGGTAATTCCTTTGGCGTCAGTGGAGGGGGCCTTGTCCTTAACGGATCCAACGGCGGTATCGGCGGCAGTGTGGCGCTCACGGGCGGCAATGGCGGCGGCAACGTCGGCGGTAATGTCTCCATCTCCGCGGGAACGGGGAGTTCTAACGGTGCGGTACTCTTTCCAGTCGGCAATGTCGGCATCGGGACGACGAACCCGAGTCAGAAGCTTTCGGTGGCAGGCACGGTCGAGAGTACTTCTGGCGGTTTCAGATTTCCCGACGGAACAATTCAAACGACCGCGACGCTTGTCGGGCCGACTGGACCCACCGGAGCAACTGGCGCGACGGGTGCGGCGAGCACAGTTGCAGGCCCGACTGGTGCAACCGGAGCAACAGGACCCCAAGGCGTTGTCGGGGCGACTGGAGCGACCGGGTCTCAGGGCATTGCCGGGGCAACCGGAGCGACCGGTGCAACAGGTGCGTCTCCGTTTTCCCTCAATGGCACCTCTGCTTACTACAATGCCGGCAACGTCGGCATCGGGACAATAAATCCCGCGACTGCACTCGACGTTAACGGCGTCGCGACGGCGAATTCGTTTAGCCTGCCCGCAACTACCAGCGCCACCATTGGCGTCGTTACGCAGAACGGCGCCCGCCTGATGCACACTTTTGGCACCAACAACTTCTTCGCCGGTTCTGGGGCGGGAAATTTCACCATGACGGGCCTCAACAACACGGCCAGCGGCTACCAGGCGCTTCGACTGAACACGACGGGCGACGGCAACACGGCCAGCGGTACATTTGCGCTTCCGGTCAACACGACGGGCAACTACAATACGGCCAGCGGCCAGAGTGCGCTTCAGACCAACACGACGGGCAGCTACAACACGGCCAACGGTGCCAATACGCTTCTATCCAACACGACGGGCTCCGCTAACACGGCCAGCGGTTATTTTGTGCTTCCAGGCAACACGACGGGTAACAACAACACGGCCAGCGGCAGCCAAGCGCTTCAGTCCAACACGACGGGCAGCTTCAACACGGCCAGCGGCAGCCTTGCGCTTTTTTCCAACACGACGGGCAGCTTCAACACGGCGAGCGGCTACGGTACGCTTCAGTCCAACACGACCGCAGGTCAGAACGTGGCAATCGGGAGAAGCGCTTTGTTCACCCAATCTTTCAACAATGGGGGCAGCGGATGGAGTAGCAACAATGTGGCTGTGGGATATCAGGCGCTTAACTCCAATCAGCCAACCTCCACCTCCAACGGCATCAGCAACACGGCGCTTGGAACCAATGCGCTTCAAGCCAACACAACGGGCGCCAACAACATTGCTTTGGGCAATGGAGCTGGCTTTAACCTCACCACCGGCAGTAACAATATCGACATCGGCAACGGAGGTGTTGCCGCTGAGTCCAATACCATCCGTCTTGGAACCGTGGGAACTCAAACCGCAACCTTTATCGCCGGAATTAGCGGAGTCACAGTTCCAAGCTCCTTGCCGGTTGTTATCGACGCGAATGGGCATCTCGGCACAGCTAGTGTGGCCAGCTTGCAAGGTCCAACCGGTGCGACCGGGGCTACGGGGCCTGCCGGCCCAACCGGAGCAACGGGCGCCACAGGGTCTCAGGGTATTGCAGGTGCGACTGGTCCGACAGGTGCCACTGGCACCGCGGGAACCAACGGTAGCAATGGAACCAATGGAGCGACTGGTGCGACTGGTGCGACCGGTGCGACTGGACTCGCCGGTGATGTGGCCGCCGAGTCGCCGACCAACGTCATGCCGGTCCTGGGGATGGTCTGGATCAAGCGGGGCACCTTCATCATGGGTAGCCCCGTGAGCGATTCGAGTAGCAGTCCCAGCGAGCGTCCGCAGACGGTGGTCACCCTCACCAATGGCTTCTGGATGGGGGCACACGAGGTGACGCAAGCCGAATATCAGGCGGTGATTGGTTCCAATCCGAGCCTTTACCTCGGCGACACGAACCGGCCCGTGGAGTCGGTCAGTTGGACTTCTGCGGTGGCCTATTGCACGACCCTGACGGCGAGCGAGCGGGCGGCGGGGCGGATACCGGCTGGGTGGGGATATCGTCTGCCGACGGAGGCGGAATGGGAGTATTGCGCCCGGGCCGGGGCAAGGACGACACGGTTTGGTTACGGCGATGATTTGGCCGGCACAGTCCTGACCAACTACGCTTGGTATTCTTCCAACATGACCAACACGACGCATCCGGTGGAGCAGAAGCTGGCGAATCCGTGGGGGCTGATGGATATACACGGGAATGTGTGGGAGTGGTGTCGGGACTTTTATGGCGCTTATCCCGGCGGGAGTGTGACTGACCCGCAAGGTCCAGGAACGGGCTCGAACCGCGTGATCCGCGGCGGCAGTTGGTTCGACGACGCGGCCTACTGCCGGTCGGCGCAGCGCAACTTCAACCCGGACATGACCGACGGCCTCATCGGTTTCAGGGTTGTCCTGTCCCCAGGTCAGCCGTGAGCCGAACGGGAGAGCGGAGCTGCCCGGAGCGAGGGACGAGCGGCGTTCCGCAAGAGCTCCGGGCCTTTCTTTTGAAACAGTAGCGTGATTGCGTTCGCGCGGCCGGTTGCGGCAGACTGGTTCGATGTCTGAAGCCAAGGCAAATGCGAACGTGGCGCGCGAACGTGCCCTCGCAGTTCTCGGCGGCGCACTATTGCTGGCCGCCCTTATCGCGGCCTACGCAAACCATTTTCACAACAGCTTCCACTTCGACGACGCACACACAATCGTAAACAACGCATCCATCCGCGAGCTGCGGAACATTCCGCTCTTCTTCCGCGACGCCACGACATTCAGTTCGCTGCCGAGCAATCAATCGTATCGCCCGCTCGTCTCGACACTGCTCGCGATCGACTACCGTCTTGGTGGGCTGCAGCCGTTCTGGTTTCATCTGTCGATCTTCGCCCTCTTCGCCGCGCTCATAGCGCTACTAGCATTTGTCGTCAGTCGTTTCCTTGATAACGCGGCGAGTCCTCGACGGAATGGCTGGATCGCGCTCATCGCTGCAGCCTGGTACGGACTGCACCCGGCGAACGCGGATACGGTGAACTACATTATCGCATCGTCCGAGGTGATCTCGATGCTCGGCGTGATCGCGTCGTTCGCGGTTTACTTCGCGTTTCCGCAACTGCGCCGCTACTATCTTTACGTTCTCCCGGCGGCCATCGCCATTCTGGCGAAGCCGACCGCGGCGATTTTCCCTGTATTGCTCGCGGTTTATTGGCTGTTGTTCGAACAGAACAAGACGCGTCTTACAGAAACGCGGCTACAGCGTATCGGGGAAATCATCGTACCATTCGTGATCTGCGGAGCGACGTTGTTGTTCGTGCAACACATGACGCCGCGTAGCTGGATCTCCGGCGCGGCAAGTGCCTATAATTATCTGATTACGCAGCCTTACGTTGCGTGTCTCTATTTCAAAACGTTCTTCTGGCCGGCCGCACTATCCGCCGACTACGATCTCAATCCGTTCACAACGACAGACGACCCCCGCTTCTGGGCGGGTTTCGCGTTCAGCGTCTTTTTCGTGGCCGTTGCCATCGCGGCTACCGTTTTCAAAAAAACGCGTCTGATCGGTTTCGGACTTCTTTGGTTCGTGATCGCGCTCCTGCCCACGTCACTCTTTCCCCTCGCGGAAGTAATGAACGATCACAGGACATTTCTTCCCTACGCTGGTCTGGTCATGGCAATGGCCGGTGTTGCTTCACTTCTGTTTCGGCTGCGGGCTAATTACAACTTAGTCGCGAAAGTAGCAACCGGCTGCGTCGCGGTTTTACTCCTTTCCGCGAACGGATACGCGACCTATCAGCGCAACAGAGTCTGGAAAGACGAAGAATCGCTCTGGCATGACGTGGTCCTCAAGAGCCCACTCAACGGGAGAGGCTTGATGAACTACGGCAACACGCTCATGGCCAAAGGCGATTTCGCCGGCGCGCTCGATTATTTCCATCGCGCGGAACCGCTCACGCCGCACTATTCAGTGCTGATGATCAATCTCGCGATCGCGGAAGATGCGACCAAACAGAGCGCGCAGGCCGAGCAACATTTCAAGGAAGCGCTCCGCCTCGCCCCGTCGTCTCCTGACAGCTACACCTACTATGCGCGTTACTTGCTCGCGCATTCGCGCAGCGATGAGGCGCGCGTGCTCCTGCGCAGCGCGCTGGAACTGAGCCCCATGGACGTCACTGCGCGCGAACTTGTTGCGAAAGCGGATGGTCAGGCCATCAATGAGCCGGCAATGCAAACTTCGGAATCTTATCTCGCCCTCAGCCTCCAGTTTTATGGCCAAGAACGTTATGCCGAATCAATCGTCGCCAGCCGGCGCGCACTCGACCTTCGACCCGGCTACGCCGAAGCTTGGAACAATATCTGTGCCGCCGACAATAAGCTCGGCCGCTACGAGGAAGCGGCCGCTGCCTGCGACGAAGCGCTGCGTCATAAACCGGACTTCGAATTGGCGCGAAACAATTTGCAATACGCGCGCGAGAAATTGAAGGCCTCGCCCTAATAATCATCTCACAAAAGACGGTGAGGCAAAGGGGACGCCGCGCTGTCCTTCTTCTCTGAAGTGGGACGCCCGCCTGCAACGCTATGCGCAGCATTGCGGGCAGGTTAGGCGCGAAGTTTGTAGGGCGACCCGCCTCAGGCGGGTTGCCGACCGAGATCGCGGCAGGGTCGCCGCAGCGACCGCCTGCCCTACAATTTTCCGGACCGCCCTGGTTACATCTTCGCCTTCGCGTCTTTCGCGGCCACGTCCTTCGAGTTGATATCGAGCGTGATCATGAATCCGTTGGTTCCTTTGAACTCGAATGCCTTGTCTCCCGCGCGATAGGCTTCCACTTCATTCGGCATCATGACAAAGCCGTCGTTGCGCGGTGCTCCCCAGTATTTCAGGTTCTTCATCACCACCGGCTCCGCAGTCATGCCGGCGAATTTCTTCAGGACCACCTCAGCGGTCTTGCCGCCATCCAGCCGCGCTTCCGCTTTCTCCTTCGTCGCGTTCCATTCCATCGGCGCATCGTTGGCGACCGTGAACGAATTCCACTTCACCGGGTAAACGTGCCCCAGGATCGTCTTGATCGCCTCACGCTGCTCCGGTTTCACCGCGGGATCGAAGGTCAGCGCCGCCCAATCCATCTTCCCTTGCGAGAAATCCCCGCCGAGATCGCCCGCGACCCAGAATTTCGCGCCATCGAGTTTCACATTGCCCGCGTGGCCGTGATTGATTTTGTAAGCGTTGTTGAACTTACAGAAATGCTCGCCGCCCGCTCCATGATCGCCATGGCTTGCGTGACCGGCCGGAGAAGTGTTGAAGTAACACTGACAAAACATCGGACAACTACACGCCTCGATAATGGAAGCGTTCATGGCCCATTCGGTAGCTGGTTTCTCCGCCGCCCAAGCCACCACGGCGAAACAGAGAAAAACTGCAGAGATCATTTTTTTCATTTTGTGATTCCCTTCGAAGCCGAGTTTGAGCCCGCGACGGCAGCGAGGAGTCAACGTTGCTCCTCCGGAGGTGGAAAGCCTGCCTGCCGTCGCCCTGCGGAGCAGGAAGACGCTCCAGTTCCGCTTCCCTGAACATGTAAATGAGATCAACCGCCCACACTCACAGCCGTCGCCGGGGGAATCTGCTTACCGGTAGCGTCCTGGAATCGTAAATTCTATGGTCAGGAGATGTTGAGCGACTGCTGATGCCTTGCGCCCCAGTCGGAGCGCTCATCGAAGGGAATCGTCTCCTCGATCTCGCCGTGGGCGTTGACAATCTGGATTTCGCCCCGCCGCAGCGCGGTCCGGCTCGCGGCGTAATGGATCGCCTGTTCGCGCTCGCTGAAGTACGGCTCAAGACCCTGCTCTGCGAACACCTTCCAACCGCCGAAGTGTGGTCTTATCTCAATGATCGTTTGCATATCCGAACGTGGAAACCCCGAGGTACCGGAGGGCTTCGACGTGGACTATTGCGGCGGCGGCAGATTATAAACTTCGATCAAGCCCACACCCATGCTGCCGTCCTTGCCGGCGGCAATGGCAGTGTAGGAACCTGGTAGGAGCGTGGCCAGGACGGCGGCTTCGAGATCATTCTGGGGCGATACCCCGGTAGCCTCGATGGCAGCTTGCTGGCTGTCTTTCCAGTTATCGTTGTACTGCAATAAGAGACCATTGCTATCGCGCAATTCGAGCGTCGGATTGGCCAGAGCATTTGCAATCCCGACAGCGCTCAACGAGGGCCCGATGGCGCGCAGTAGCACAGTGGCCTGGCCCGTGTCCCCACCGAGGATGAAACCGCCGATGACCACGTCGTTGCCAGTGCGGACCAGACCTCTGGTGCTGATGTTCGTCAGCCGGCCATCGCCGGCCGCGTCCATATCATAGACCTCGATCAAGCCCATGCCGGCCGAACTGTTCTTGCCGCTCATGACCGCGGTGTAGGCGCCAGGAGGAAGCGTGGCCACAATCGCGGATTCGAAATCAAAGGTAGGAGCGAGACCTACGGTCTCCAGTTCCGCGGCCGAAGCCGGGTTATCGCGCCAGTTGTCGTTACTCGCGATCAACGAATTACCTGAGTCTCGGAGCTCCAAGGTCGGATCGGAAAGTGCGCCTCCCATGGATCCCAGCGAAGGACCTATTCCCCGAAGGGCGACCTTCTTGGATGAAATGCCGGTGATCATGAAACCGCCTATGGCAACATTTTCTCCGGCCTCGACGCGCAAGCGGGTCGAGATGTTCAAAGGTTGAATAGCGGCATGCGGTGTGGGGGTAGCGTGCGGCGTTTCCGTAGCATGCGGTGTTGGAGTGCCGTGCGGCGTTTCAGTGGCATGCGGGGTCGGGGTGCCATGCGGCGTTACCGTAGCATGTGGTGTTTCGGTGGCGTGCGGCGTTACCGTAGCGTGCGGCGTAGCGGTAGCGTGTGGTGTGTGAGTGGGTTCGGGCGTCTCCGTAGGCTCGGGGGTCTCGGTCGGTTCGGGTGTCTCAGTCGGTTCCGGCGTGCATGTGCCATGCGGCGTTTCCGTCGCATGCGGGGTTACGGTAGCATGAGGTGTGACGGTAGCGTGCGGTGTTTCGGTGGCATGCGGCGTTACCGTAGCGTGCGGTGTGTGAGTTGGTTCGGGCGTCTCCGTAGGCTCGGGCGTTTCAGTAGCGTGCGGCGTCTCGGTGGCATGCGGGCTTGGCGTGCCATGTGGCGTCACGGTGGCATGCGGCGTCACGGTGGCATGCGGCGTCTCAGTGGCGTGCGGTGTTACGGTCGCATGCGGCGTTCCAGTCGGCTCGGGATTCCCATTTCCCGCTCGGGCAACTTGCGCGCTTGTGCCAAGCGCGAGGAGTATGGCCGCGGAAAAAACCAACCTGCGGCAAATTCGGCCGGCGCCGATTCTTATTGCCTTAGAAAACCATCCCACGAATTCCCGACCTTCACATATTGCAAACATGATCATTCCTCCTGTTGTTAACGTGCCGTTGATGAATATCGGCGATTCGACAGGAGAAGTCGTCGCACTATGACGCCTGTTTGAACAGCAATAATCGTGCTCCTCATGGAAAGGACTGAGTTTATTACTCTTCCCCGGGGAGAGATGCGTCCCAACAGTTGCTTCGGACGAGTTCGAACACCAGAAATGCGCAAGTCTGCGCGAACCTGCAACTCAAACCTGCGAGTCGTCAGCGTGACAGGTCTCGCCTTCGCAAGGCGTCCATCGCCCGTGCGCCAGGCTATGGAGAATCCCTTCAAGCAAATCAAAAAAAGACTCTACTTTACTGCGCAAACCGTATAAAAGCGGATCCACAGCCCGCGACCCGTGGGGACCGATGTCTTGAGTGAAGGACTTCATACCTTCTAAACGCGCTCTGAATGGAGGATAAAGACAATGGTCAGGAGAATATTGAGCTATTTTGCGCTCCCGCTGCTTTTGCTCTTGAGCAACAGTCCGGGAAATTCCGCGCCCCGAGCGGCGCAGACCGCCCCGGGAGCTTTTGTGCCGGGACCTGATGTCATAACGGGAGAAATGTATGAGTTGTATCAGTCGGGATTCGAATCCCCCACGGAGGTCGGCCTGTCGATAGGAATAACCTCGTGCAATCGCGGAAACGCGACGGCGCATTATGTCCCGATGCCCAGTACGAACCATCCGGTGGTTGCGCAAAACTTCTATCGGATGAGTGGCGGAACAGGCAATAGCGATCGCTTTGAGCAGATCGGCCAAGCCTGGGTCAAGCATACTTACGGCGCAAAAGCCGCCAATGACTGCGAGTTTGGCTGTACGGATCCGGGTTCGGGGACTCTTCTTGGCGTGGGCTGCTCCGACACCTATTTCGCCTTTCAAAGTGGGAGACAACAGGACCTGGGTTCCCGTGCCTGGGTGAATCCGTTCACCGGCGCTTTCCAGCCAACGGCAAGGGATCACACCGGACACGACCACAGCTCTACTTCGCACATGATGCTGATGGGATCGGGCGACCTGGATCTGGTGGCGAATCCCGGAGCGACGTTCTACGCCGAAGTCCAATACATCGTTCCGGACGAGTATGCCTGGTGCCAGGCCCACCCTGGTGAATGCAACATGTACAACAATCCCTCTCATCGCCGTTACAACGTCGTCAATCCTTCGGGTCAGCCCAATTCATTCACATTTTCGGCAGTTGGATTCACGGTGCAAATGTCCCCGGCGATCAATGCCTGGACTGGAGCCACCATCAATCCGATCGAGCCCGAGCCGGGAATCGATGGCCGCGCCTTCGTTGCCTACAAGGTAACGAACCCATCCGCCGGAGTCTGGCACTACGAGTATGCGGTCTATAACATGAATCTGGATCGCGCGATCCAATCCTTCATTGTGCCGCTGGGATGCGGCGTAACGGTGAGCAATCTCGAGTTTCACGCGCCGCTCAATCATCCTGGATTTGCCAATGATGGAACACAGGGAAACGCGGGATTTAGTAATGCGGCCTGGACTCCGACACAGACCGCAGGCGCGCTGAGCTGGAACTCGCAGACGTTCGCGCAGAATCAAAACGCGAACGCCATTCGCTGGGGCACGCTGTATAACTTCCGCTTCGATTCCAACCAGCCGCCGCGGGCGACAACTGCGACCGTTGGCTTTTTCAAGACGGGATCGCCTGTTCTCGTAGGGATTCAGGGGCCGACTCCGTGCGTTGCGACGCCGACCCCGAGCCCGACTCCCTTTCCACCGGGTACCGCGCAGACCGTTAACCTCTCGACGCGGATGCGGGTTCAGAGCGGCGAGAACGTTGGCATCGGTGGATTTATCATCACGGGAACTGCTCCCAAACACGTGCTTCTCCGGGCCATTGGACCTACGCTTGTCGAATCGGGTATCTCCAGTGCGCTGCCTGATCCGGTGATGGAGCTGCACGGTCCAGGCGCATTTAGTGTCATCACCGACGACAATTGGAGAGACGATCCCGTGCAGGAAGCGGCGATCATAGCCAGTGGGATTCCGCCCGCCAACAATCTCGAATCAGCCATTGATGCGACTTTGAACCCCGGCGCTTACACCGCAGTCGTCAGGAGTGCGAACAACACGCCGGGTGTCGCCTTGATTGAGGTTTACGATCTCAACCCGGAAGCTCTTTCGAAGCTGGGCAACATAAGCACGCGGGCTTTTGTCAGCACGGGCGACAATGTCGTTATCGCCGGGTTTATCCTCGGCAGCCACAGCGGTGACGACAGGATCGTCGTGCGCGGTATCGGCCCTAGCCTGGCTCCCTTTGGTGTGTCTAACGCTCTGGCCAATCCAACACTGGAACTGCGCGACGGCAACGGAACGCTGCTTTTGGGGAATAACGATTGGCAGGATAATCCGGCTCAAGCTGCGGACCTGACCGCCGCGGGTCTCGCACCGACAAACCCATTCGAGTCTGGCATCGCCGCGACGCTACCACCTGGCCACTATACCGCGTTGCTCGGGGGACTGAACAACGGTACCGGCGTCGGTTTGGTTGAGGTCTACGACCGCGGCGCTCCCTAGCAAACTCGGGTCACAACAGCCGAACCGCCGTCACGGCGATGCGTCCCCCAAAGCAGACGTCCACATCCGCTCCCGGCGTGCGATGCCGGAGCTGGTAATCGCCCGCGTGATAGAGACCGGTTTCTTCGTCGTGCCGATAATTGAGCGGCAGGGGCTTTGGATCGAGCTGACACCAGACCACTTCCGGCTTGTCGGCTCCGGGTGGAAGGATCGGCAGGTTTACATTGTAGAAAAGTCCGGGCTCGATCGGCCTGGCTAGGAGGTCGCTGAGGATCGGGGTAACCCAGTCGGTCGCGCGCGCCCAATCGTAGTCGACTCCCTTTTTGCGATAGTGCGACACCGCCACGCCGGGCCAGCCGTGCAGCACGCCCTCGCGCACCGCGGCCACGGTGCCGGAGTAATGGACGTCGGCCCCCAAATTTCCGCCGTGATTGACGCCGCTGAGAACCCACTTTGCGTCGGGGACCAACGTCATCAGTCCTAGCCGCGTGCAGTCCGCCGGCGTGCCGTGGATCGCGAATCTCTTGTCGCCGCGCGGCTCGATCCGGACGCCCTCGTGCCAGGTTACCGCGTGGCTGACACCCGATTGCGGTCCCGCTGGCGCGACTACAACTGGATCGCCGAGAGTGCAGGCCGCGTTGAGCAGGGCCTCGAGCCCCGGCGCGTCAATACCATCGTCGTTCGTGAGAAGGAGCTTCATTCAGAGAAGTTTGACTCCGAAAGCCTCCGCGACTTCCGGGTTATGGACAAGGGGCAGGGGGGACGAAGAGTTTGGTTCCCCATACGCCATGTAACTTCGGTGTGACAAGTTGTTGAGCGCTTATCGACAATGGGATCCGCGGGCAGCGGACCATTACTCCCGAGCCAGCCGAGAGCGGACTTTGGGGCTGGCCAATTCGCGCGGCGCGTCTTTTTATCGTGCGTCATGCTTCGGGCGGTATAATAGCCCGCCAAGCAATGTGCAGGGCAATGCAGTGACTGCGAGCGCAATCGGATACCACCGCGGGCCCAAGTCCAGGCCGCTCGTGGCGATGACGCCAGCTGAGCCCATGACAAGTCCTATGATCGCCAGGACAAATGCGTGACGCATCGGATTGCGAGGCGCGAACCTCGCGGCGAGGTAGCCGCCCAGGATCGTGTAAACAATCCGATAGGCCAGCGCCAGGAGGTTCAGACCCGGCTCGCGCATCGGCTCGCCCCAGGGCGGATAGACTTTAAGCACATGGAGCACCTGGTCGGTGGCGAGCGAGAGAACCGCGACGGCGAAAAACCCCAGGAGGACTGCAGCGGTGCTTCGCCAGAGGCGACGCGGAGACTGGCTCGTTGTTGTCGTTGGAATTGTCATTTGAGGGCCGAGTCTATGCGACGCCAACATCTCGGCAAGCCGGTCCGAAACGGCGGCCAAAGAAAATGGAAAAAGAGCTTGCGCGTGACATGGTGTTATAGTCAACTATATCACTATATGAAGCGCAGCACTCAATCGGAGCGGTCCCTGGCACTCCCCTCCTAAGGGGATCGGGAAGACAGAATGAATCATGAATGGAATGACGGTCAGCCGATTTACCGCCAGCTGCGCGACCGGGGCGTCCATATGATTCTCGACGGCGTGCTCAAGGAAGGGGATCCGCTGCCGTCTGTGCGCAATGTCGCGGCCGAATATCGGGTCAATCCGCTCACGGTTCTCAAGGCCTACCAGCAACTCGTCGACGAGCAACTGGTCGAGAAGAAGCGCGGCCTCGGGATGTTCGTCAAAGCCGGCGCGCGCAATCTGTTGCTGCAGGGCGAACGCCAAAAATTTCTTGCGGAAGAATGGCCACGGATCGCGGCAACCATTCAACGGCTGGGCTTAACTCCAAAAGAACTGCTGGCTGCTGCCGAACGCCACGCGTCGACGTCGAAGGCTGCAAAGGAGGCTCGTTAGTCATGGCTTGTATTGAAGCACGCGGCCTCCGCAAGACCTACGGGACAACCATCGCGCTGGACAGCGTTGACTTGCGGGTCGACGAGGGCCGCATCCTCGGACTGATCGGTCCCAACGGCGCAGGCAAGACCACCGCGCTCGACGCGATTCTTGGCCTCATCCCTTATCAGGGAGAACTCAAGGTGCTCGGACGCGACCCTTGGAGCGAGCGCGATCGGCTCATGTGCGATGTCTGCTTCATTGCTGATGTCGCCGTGCTGCCGCGCTGGATGCGAGTTTCGCAGGCGCTCGATTACGTCGCCGGCGTGCATCCGCGATTCGATCGCGCGAAGGCGGAAGCTTTTCTAGCGAAGACGGACATCCAGCGCACAAGCAAGGTCAGACAATTGTCGAAAGGGATGGTGGCCCAACTCCATCTCGCGCTGGTCATGGCGATTGACGCGAAATTGCTGGTGCTGGATGAGCCGACGCTTGGCCTCGACGTCCTTTTTCGCAAACAGTTCTACGACTCATTGCTCAACGACTACTTCGATCGCAGCCGCACGATTGTTGTGACGACGCATCAGGTGGAAGAGATCCAGGACGTCTTGACCGATCTCATGTTCATCAATCGCGGCCGCATCGTGCTGAATTGCAGCATGGAAGAATTTGAGACGCGCTATCTGGAAGTGATGGTGAAGCCCGAGCAGCTGGATGCAGCGCGGGCCCTGAAGCCAATTCACGAGCGTCCGGTCTTCGGCCGCAGCATTCTGCTATTCGACAACGTCGACCGCCAGCAGCTGGCCGCACTCGGCGACGTGCGCGCACCCAGCATCGCCGACTTGTTCGTCGCCGTGATGGGCAACAAGGCTGGCGCGACACCAGGAGCTGCTAAATGAATACTGAATCGAATACAGTGCCTGGGTCGTCCCTCGAACCGCTACCAATCTTGCCCCGGGCCCTGTCGGCGACACGGCCATTCTATTGGTCGGTGCGACGTGAGTTGTGGGAGAATCGTTCGATCTACATCGCGCCGCTGATCGTCAGCGGCCTCGTGCTCGTCGGCTACGCCATTAGCACAATCGGCTTGCCGCACCGGAGACGCGCCTTGCTGTTGCTCGACCCCGCAAAGCAGCGAGCCATCGTCGAGCAGCCGTACGACTTCGCGGCGATGATGCTCATCCTGACCGCGTTTCTCGTCGCGGTGTTCTATTGTCTCGACGCGCTGCATGGCGAACGTCGCGATCGCAGCATCCTGTTCTGGAAATCGTTGCCGGTCTCGGATCTCACGACCGTCCTCTCGAAGGCGATCATTCCATTGGTGGTTCTTCCACTGCTCACCTTCGTGATCGTTCTCGCCACGCAGGTGATCATCCTGCTGGTGAGCACCGCAATCCTGCTGCCAATCGGGCTGGGTGCGACGACATGGGAACGGCTGCAGTTCTTTCAGCTGTCCGTGGTCCTGATTTACGGTCTGGTCACGATGGTGTTTTGGCAGGCGCCATTTTATGCCTGGTTGCTGCTGGTCTCAGGGTGGGCGCGGCGCGCGACGTTTCTTTGGGCCTTCTTACCGTGGCTGGCGGTCTGCATGGTCGAGAAGATAGCGTTCAACACTTCCTATTTCGCAACCATGCTGGGCCACCGCATGACGGGCAGTTATCAGCACGCCTTCGTCTTCGAAAAGCAGGGCCATGGCGCCGTTGTCCCGGTGGTCGATCGGCTCGCCCAGCTCGATCCGCTGAAATTCCTGAGCAGCTCAGGCCTCTGGATCGGGCTGTTCTTCGCCGCAGTCTTTCTCGCCGCGGCAATCCGTCTCCGCCGCTATCGCGGACCTGTTTGATTCACCTGCGCGCCTAACTGAATCCCAAGGCGGCCTAACGAATAAGTCGCAGCGTCACCCACTACCCCATGTTATCCAATCTCCGCCTCGCCGTTCGCTCGCTCCTTCGCAGCCCCGCGTTCACCCTCCTGGCCATCATCACGCTCGGGCTCGGCATTGGCGCCAACACCGCGATGTTCAGCGTAATCAATTCGTTTCTGCTCAAACCGCTGCCTTATCCCGACGGCGCGAAGCTCGTGCGCATCGACCGCGTGACGCCGCAAAACCCACAAGGCCGGATTTCGCCAGCCGACTTCCTCGATTTGCAACGGGAGATGCACGCCTATGGCCAAATCGGCGCCTATGCTTTGGGCGATACGAGCCTCTCCGAACCGGGCCAGCCTGCCGAGATGGTCCGAGCTCTTCGCAGCACTACCAACCTCCTTTCCGTTCTCCGGGTCCAACCGCAGCTTGGCCGCGACTTC
>JBEEHC010000074.1:0-7801 GCA_041167205.1 Verrucomicrobiota bacterium | reverse complement strand
CGAATTTCTGCTTTCGATTTTTGGCCGTCGACCGTGGGAACAAATTCCGCGTAGGTGACTTTCTTCTGCAGGATCCATTCATGCGGCTGTTTCAGCGCCGCGAGTTTCTCGCGCGTCGGTTCCATATCCACGCCCAGTCCGGCGAAGGAATAAAGAGGTTTGAGGACGTAATCATCGATTGATTCGCCTTCGGGAAATTCGTCGGCAAAGAACGCGGGCGCAGTATGCTTCGTTTTCAAAAACGGCAGCGAGTGTTTGCTGATCCGAAAATACCAGTTCGGGTGGCCAACCCATTTCACGTCGAGCTCCTCCTGAAATCGAAACGCCGGCTTGAGGTCCGGCCGCCGAATCAGCTCGTCAAAAATGACGCGGTTGTAGATGCGCTCGATCCGCACTTCCCGCCCATCGCGGTCGTAAAAGAGCTGTGCGCCGCGTTTGCGAATCTTCGTCAGGCACACAGGCCGCACGCCCAGGAGCGTTTCGGTGCAGGCAAAATCGATTCGCGTTTTTTGTTTCTCCGGTTCGATCTCGAGCAGGATGACGTTCTCTGGATTCGAGTCCCCCACAATCACGCTCCGCAACAGTTCGAGGTACGCTTCGTCCTTCAATCCACCGAACGACGACGTCCAATTACGCGGTATCGCTGGAAACGCTTTGCGCAGGCAGCCGAGAAAAAAAAGTTGGAAGCCATAGAGGCTCGGAAACGCTTGTAATTCGATCAGTCGCGGCGTCAACCGGTCATCCGCCTCGCAAATTCCGAAATCGATCGCGAAAAAAATCGGGTGAGCTGTCTCATTAGGCACTTCCAAACCGAACGGAATCGCGTTGGCCGCGTGGCGCACAAACTCCGGCGTCCGCACTCGTTGCACGATCGTCGTCGCCGCTTCCGTCACCTCCTCGGTGAAAGCTTTGGTCAGGAAAATCGGCGTTTCGGAAACCCGAAAATCCGCCGGCCATCTCTCCGTTTTATTCACGCAGCGCAGGAGCGCTTCGTACTTGTCGGCCGTGAAATCCGCGTTGAAGCGCGAACGAAGCTCCGGGTCCATTAATCAGACAAGAAACTTTCCGCACCGCATCACTTGCTCGCCGTCGAACCAGATGTCGAAGTCGCGGCCGACGCAATCGATATGGGTTTTCGAAACCCAATTTTGGCCGGTGTGTTCGGCGTAGGGATGACCAAAGGCGATGTGGATGCCGGGGATTTTTTCGTCCTGCAATATGTTGCCGATCACGTGGGTGCAGGCGGTGTTCGTCCCGACCGCAAACTCACCGACGCGATTGCTGTTTTCATCCGTGCTCGTGTAAGCCCGGAATTCTTCCAGTAGTTCCTTGTTCTCGCACCGGATGTCGCGGATGCGATTATTCTCCACCGCGATCGTGAGCGGCGTCTCCTGGAGGTCGCCATACTTTTGGCAGAGGTAGTCGCCCACCACCCCGTCCACGACGAAGACACCATTTGAATTAGCGGGCGAAGTAAAAATTTCGCCGCCGGGCAGGTTGCCCCATTTGTCCGGGGTGATGATGCCGCTGGTCTTCAGCCACTTCAGGGCTGGCGAAAACTCGGCCTCGTAATCGGTGCCGGCCGGCGTGCGGCACTTGATGCGTTTGGTCATGCGGGCGCGCTCGACCAGCCGCTGGCTGAGCGCATCAATCGCGCGATAGTCAGCGCGCATTCCTTCCAGCATGATCTGACGCGTGATGTTGACCATGTGGCCGTGGCGAATGCGATGTTTGTTCACCACATCGCTCATCTGCATGCGCGAACGGAGCTCGCCCCGCTGCGATTGCGCGCAAAAGATACTGACCTGCGATTGCGCCAAATCTTCCAGAACGATCTCCGGCATATCGGTCAACGGACGCTCGGCATATTCCTCGAGCACGAAAACCGAGTGCTCCGCTCCCATCTCTTCCACTTCCTTTTGCAGAGCGGCGGCAATATCCCGTGTCACCTCGTCGGTAATAATCGTGATTCGCTCCTCGGGTTTCAGCCGCAGACAAACGCGAATGGCGTTGCGCGCGCCGGGCTGGAGTTCCGGGTCGATGGCTAAGGTGTGGGCACGGTCGGGCATGTTGGCGAAAGAGCGGTCAGCATTACGCGAAAAGCAGGCGAGGGCAATTCGGGATCGCGATCTGATCCGCGGCGCCTACGCGGACGTTTCGGCCGTGGCAGCAGTTCCCAGTTCAGTCACCATCAAACCCTCGTACGTCTCGGCCACGACTTGATCGACGACCGCCTTCATGTCGTTCGTCTGTTGGAAGACGCCGAGCTGTCGATCCGCACCCGTGCCTTCACGCATGATCCGTTCGATGTGCGCCATCTCGCGTTTGCTGCCGAGCTCGTCGACTTCCGTGGAAACGAACTGGAGCAGCTCGTTGAGCAAACTTCGCGTCTCGACTTCAGCTTCCCGGCCAAAGTCGATCAGCTTGCCTTCGATGCCGTAACGCGAGGCGCGCCAGCGATTTTCGTCCAACAACCGGCGCCGGTAGACGCGGAAGGTCGTATTGTGCCGGAGCAATTTGTAGAGCTTCGCGATCACCGCCTGGATGAGCGCGGCCATCGCGAGGGTGTCGTCCACGCGCGATTGCGCATCGCAGACGCGGACCTCGAGCGTGTCGAAGAATGGATGCAGCCGAATGTCCCACCAAATTTTCTTCGCGTTATCCACGCAGCCGGTTTTGACCAGTAGTTTGCAGTAATCTTCGTACTCGGAGAGCGACTCGAACGCGTCGGGAATGCCGGTGCGCGGAAACCGCTCGAACACCTTGAGGCGATAACCCTTCAACCCGGTGTCCCGTCCGATCCAAAACGGTGAGTTGACCGAGAGCGCGTAGATGTGGGGCAAAAAATAGCGCGCCTGGTTCATGACGTGAATGGCCGTTTCGCGGTCGGGGATGCCGACATGGACATGCAACCCGAAGATCAGGTTCGCGCGCGCGAGCTGTTGCATGTCTTTGACGATCTCTTTGTAGCGCTCGCCTTCGGTGATGAGTTGGTCGCGCCAATGTGAAAAGGGATGTGTGCCGGCTGAAGCGATCCTCAGGCCAGCTTTGGCAGCGAGAGAAGCGAGCTTGCTGCGGAGCTCGATCACGTGCTGGCGCGCGTCAGTGACCGATTGACAAATTTCTGTTCCGAGCTCGACCACCGACTGGTGCATCTCGGGCTTGATCTGTTCCTTCAACAGAACTTTGCCACCCTCGAGAATCTCCTGGATGTGGGAGCGCAGCTCGCGCGTCTGCGGATCGACGATGGCAAATTCCTCTTCGATACCGAGGGTGAAGACGTGATCTTCCGCAATCATTTCCGGAGGAACCTTTGCTGCGCGGCCGGCGCGTCCATTATTCTTTGGGCGCAGCCGGCGTCGCCGAAGAGGCGGTGGATGCCGCGGGGATCATGATTGTCTGGCCAATCTGCAATTTTCGATCGTTCTCGATGTGGTTGAATCGCTGCAATTCTTCCACGCTCACTTTGTGCATCTTCGCGATGGAAGTAAGCGTTTCTCCTTTAGCCACGACATGGCTGTTGCCGGTTTGAGGCGGCTTGGGAACATCGGGCGTGGCGGGGGCAGGGGTCTCCCCAATCATCACGCCCGGACGAATAGCGGACACCTGCTGCTCGAGTTTTAGAATCTGTTGGGAAAGGGCATCGATCTTCGCGTTTTGCAGGTCTATTTTCTTGTTCAAAGCGTCGAGCAACGCGGCGTTCGACTTATCGTCCGCGGGCGCCTGGGCGGAAGCTGTCGCACAAATCAGCGCCGCGAGAAGAGACAAAAAGGAGTAACCGGCATAGCGCTTCATGCGGGCCATCTTGCCAGAGAGGGGAGATGCTGGCAAGCCCTCGCGCTGGAGCCACCCCGGGACGGGGCGTGCCGGGCAGGGTCAACCGAACGAGGCTGGCCAGCTTGCCTTTCGCCGATTTATCTTCTAGCCTTTTTGCATGCCCGAGCGCATCCAAAAGCCCCCGCTGCCTTGGGGACCCAAGCAGGGAGACGGCGACGGTCCCCGCTCGCCGGATATCTCGCGACCCGATACCAGGGACCTCCTGAAAAAGATGCGCAAGGTCGATCCCAACCAGTCCAAGCGCTATCGTCAGCGGACGGGTCAGTGATGGAACCGGGCGCTCTGGGGCTCGACCAGAATTTCTCTGGAGCGAGCGACGACTTCCCGGCGTTGCTCCGACGCCGTGGCCTTTTGGCGCCATTACCGGCTCAGACTACTGTCGCTTCCGGCGCCGACCCGGCGTGGGTCCCAACGCAGGCTACGACCATTCTGGCTTTCAAGTTTCAGGGCGGCGTCCTTGTTGCCGGAGATCGCCGTGCGACCTCGGGCAATACCGTAGTCTACGATCGCGCGGACAAAGTGCTCGAGATCGATCGGCACTCGATCATGGCGATCGCGGGAGTGCCGGCGACGGCTTGGGAAATGGCGCGCGTCCTCGAACACTCCTTTCAGTTTTTCCGGCGCACGCAATTGCAGGAAATGAGTGTGGACGGAAAAGTGCGCGCTCTCTCAAAGTTGTTGCGGGACAATTTCGGATTCGTCCTGCAAGGCGTTGGTATCGTCGTGCCGATCTTCGCCACCTACGATTCCGGCGCGGACCCTTCGGCGCGGCTTTATTTTTACGACGCGATGGGCGCGCAATTTGAAGTGGCCGACTACGCCGCCACCGGCTCGGGATCCCCGGCCGTGCGCGGGATTCTTTACTACGAAAACAACTGGGGAAAGAAACCGCTGGCAAAACTAGATGAAGACGAGGCGGTGACAGTCGCGTTGCGCGCGCTGGACACAGCGGCCGAATCGGACACCGCCACGGGCGGAGTGGATCGGAACGCGAAGATTTTCCCGGTGATCAAGATTGTCTCTCGCGACGGCATCGCGACCCTGCCGGAGAAGCGGATCGCCGCGCTCTTCAAACGAAGCGTCGCATGATCGAAGAGCCATACCGTTGGGTCGAAGCGATCGCCAATCGCGGCGAATACATCGAGACGCAGCTCGCCGCGGGAAGTCCCATCGCGGCCATCGGCTATCGCGACGGCATCTTGTTCCTGACCCTCGGCCGGAACCGGCAGAAACTTTTCGAGATCTATGACCGCATTGCCATGGGTGCGATCGGTCATCCGGGCGATATCGAGCGTTTGCGCATGGCGGCGATCGAACTGGCCAGCGCGGAAGGCTTCACGCGTTCGGCGGCTGACGTTTCGTTGCGACGGCTGGCGCATTATTCACTGAGCCCGGTTTTGAAAACGGCATTCGAGCAAGTCTACGGCGCCCCTTATCTCGCGCGCCTGCTCTTCGCGGAGATCGGCGCGAAACAGGAAGCGGATTTGTTTCTCCGTTTGGAGTACGATGGCGCAATTGCGACCAACAGCGCGAGCTTTGCGCAGCCGCGGCAGGATTTTGGCGCGATCAGCGGCACGCGGCAATCGACGGAACTCATGGAGACGTTCCTGCGGGCTGAACACTCCGCGGGCGCGACCTTTGAACGGGCGTTGAAGATTGGTCTGGACGCCTGGACGGTCGGTCACCTCGCGCTGGGCGACGGCGGGGTGAAGGAGCTTCCCGCGCGCGACAAAATTGTGGCGGAGCGAAAAGAACGATTGCGCGCAGCTGGCGTCGAAGCGGCCGTTCTGGAGCGTGACGGCAAGATCGCAATCCGGTATCGCGCGTTGACCGAAGCCGAAATACGATCCGCCTTGGGCGATTAGGTTCCTGGCTATGTTCGGGATAGTCGACCGCGACGGGGGAAGCGCGCGACCTTTTCTTGCCTGGATCGGTCTGCTGCTGATGGTCGCGTCGTTCGTCTGGCTGCAACTCTTATCGCCAAAATCGGGTCCGCAGGTCGACATTCCAGCGCCGGCGACCGACAGCCCATTCGCGCTCGTGGTTCTCGATCCCGGCCACGGCGGTCAGGATTCCGGAACAATGAAGTTCGGCATCCTGGAGAAGGAGCTTGCACTTGATGTCGCGCATCGAGTGGAGCGGCTCCTGCAGCTTCAGGGTATAGCCACTCTGCTCACGCGCGCCGACGACACATATGTTTCGCTGGCGGATCGCGCCGCGATCGCTAATGCGCAACGCAATTGCGTCTTCGTCAGTATTCATTTCGACGACGCTGCCAGGTCGGCAGCAACGGGAGTCGAGACCTATTACGCCGCTCACCAGATTTCCAATTCAACGGGCGTGGCATCCTGGTTGCCGTTCCTGCAACAGGCCTCACTGGAATCGGCCAATGTGGAAAGCCAGAGTCTGGCTGCCTTTATCCAGGAGGCCCTCGTGACGCGGACCCAGGCGCTGAATCGAGGAACGACCCCACATCAGTTCTACGTCATCACACATGTGCGCCATCCGGCCGTGCTGATAGAAGGCGGCTTTCTCACGAACGCAGATGAGAAGAACAAGCTTGCCACGGGCGATTACCGCGAACAGATCGCCGCGGCGATTAGTGACGGAGTGATGCACTATCGAGAGGTCTTGCAACAGCAAAGGACGCCTCTCGCGGTCAAGCTGCCCAGCGGGAAATAGCGCACATCGGACTGCGACCGGCGAACGCGCAGTCGATGCCGAACTAAGTCGGGCGCTGGAGTCGACTTGTCAGTTCAGTGGGAACCCGGCCTGGCGTCCTCGAATTCGACGGACTGAAGTTCGGCCACGACGGTTCCGACGAAAATCTGCGCCTGGATTCTCAACAGCAGTCGATCAGGGTCGTCGGAAAGCCAGACGGTGCCGCGGCGAAATTTTCGATGCGGCTCCAGTTCCCGGTTTTTTCCGATCTTGCTCAGCTGCAAGTCGAGCTTGATGGCATTGTAGGTCCCCGAGGGGCCAGTGAGCCGTTCGCGGCCTAGGACGGTGACCGTCGCCAAATAAGCGGAGGTAGCCGGATAGACGACAATTCGCTGGACGCTCCGATCCTGAAGCGGCTGGCTTCTCAGGTAGAGCAACGCGGAATACAAATCGAACAGATTGGGAAAATCGAAGCGCCGGATTTTCGGACCCACGCCCTTGCCCGGCGTCTCGGTTTCCTTCGAGGTGACGCCGTTTGAACCAAACGACAAACTCGTGACCGTCTTTTTGTTCCGAGCATTTTCGATCTGCGTCATTTCAAGAGGATGCAGGGTGCCGGCATCCGTGCTCGCTGTATGCGTGGCGTCGAATTTCCAAAGCGTCCGAACCAGTCCAGTCGTATGAATCGTCCCATCGAATTGAAACCGGTTGCCTGTCGACTTGGTTAGCCGGACATCGGCCGTGGCGCCCGGGAACCCACTCCACCCGAAGCCGTATCTTGCGTGCAGCGCCCGCGGGCCTGGAAAACTGGGGGGTGAGGAAGCGGTTACGGTCGTCTCCCACCTCGCGCCCAAAGCCCCCGTGGCGAATAACAGGGCCAGTGAAAAATTGGCGGCGACGTTCCAAACGCCCGATCTCACGGTTGATCCTCTCGGATGCGCTCGATCAAGTCAAAGGTGCACACGTCGTTCGGGCAGGTTGACCGGCAAAAAAAACACGCGGAGGTGCCGCGTGTTTTTCACTTTCGAGAAAGGGAATCGGCCTCTTAGGGCTTCGTTGCTGGTTTGACGGGACTCGTCGCGGGTGCCGAGGTGGTGGCCGGCTTTTCCGGCTTTTCCGGTGCGCTCGGTGCCTTCTTGTTGAGCGCGGTGATTATCTCGGTGGTGAAGTCCGCGCTGTCCTTGGAATATAGAACCAGGGGCACATAGTTCGTGCTCAGGCCGGACTTATCGAAGACCAGGTCCATCCCATTCGCCTTCACACGCTCCAACACGAGGTCGGTGATTTCCTTCACGATGCTCTC
>JBEEHC010000073.1:0-42580 GCA_041167205.1 Verrucomicrobiota bacterium | reverse complement strand
AAAAGGCGAATGCCTGCCGGGGTTTCTAAGGCAAGCCAATGACCGTCCGGGCTGGCCAATAATGTTCCAGCACCAAATTGCGTCGAGCCGGCAGACACGTTTTCGCCGATGGTGAGGCGGAACAGCTCTGCAAATGTTTCGGTGCTATAAGCGATAATCTGGTCGGTCGTACTGTTGACACCGTAAAAGATGTCGAACAAAGCATCGAAGGCGACACCTCCATCTATTCCGTTAAAGCTATGAACAAGATTCAAGTTCGGGGCCGTATTTAAGGATGCCGGGCTTCCAAATGTCCGAAGGGCTATGAGGCTTCCGTTCCGATTCACGGCCCCACTGGCGAAATCCAAAGCGGCGTTGGTATTAACGGGAGAGCCAAAAGTGTTACTGGTAGCGCTATAGGTAAAGACAGGTCCGCTGGAGATATTGCTTTCCATAAGGAAAAGTCGCGTTCCATCCGCGCCGTGATGAATCTGCGTATCTTGCCGGACCTGTCCTCCGCCTCCGGAGCCTGGGTCGTCCGATCGAATGGTTAGAGCGTTGGTAGTCAAATTGATCTGACGGAGCGGAGTCCAACCCGAGCCGCCGAATCGTGTGGTAACGAGAGCCAACCCGTTTGAACCAACCTTTACATCCCAAGCTCCCGTCTCACCGAATGCTCGCGTATAATTGATGTTGGTCACCATTCCCGTAGCCAGGTCGACTTTGTGAAACGTTCCCTGAGAACCGCTGGTAGCGTTCTGCGCAACAAGCAGGAGCGAATTATCACGTGCAATATCCAGACCGTTGAGTGAACCGCCAAGCTCGTAGGTCGTTCCAAAACTAAGCGCCGAAAGGTTAAACGTTCGGACGGTGCCGGTGGAGTTTGAGATATAGAGGTTTTGCCCGGAAGAATCGAACACCATGTCTCGGCGTATCGCGCTCGGAATAAGCAGACTGCCGCCCGGAGTGGGAGTTGGTGTGGCTGACGGTGTTGGAGTCGGAATAGTCTGCGGAATGGAAAAAACGCGTATACCTGATGGGGTTTCCAAAGCAAGCCAGTGACCGTCCGCACTGGCCACCAATACTCCAGTCCCAAACTGTGTGGAAGCGGCAGACATATCTTCACCAATGTTGAGACGGAACAACTCGGCGAATGTTTGCGTGTTATACGCGATAATCTCGTCGGTCGTACTGTTGACACCGTAAAGAATGTCGACTGAAGCATCAAAGGCGACACCTCCATCAATTCCGATAAAGCTATGAACAAAGTTGAAATCGGTGGCGTACAAGGTAGCGGAGCTGAATGTCCGAAGGGCCATTAGGCCGCCATTCCGATTCACGGCCCCACTCGCGCTGTCCATAAATGCGTTGGTGTTAATGCCAGAGCCAAAGGCGTTGCTGGTCGCGCTATAGGTAAAGATGGGTCCCTCGGAGGTATTGGCCTCCATAAAGAAGAGGCGCGTTCCATCCGCGCCGCGATGGATCTGCGTATCCTGCCGCACCTCTCCACCTCCTCCGGAACCCGGGACGTCTGGCCGAATGCTTATTACATTGGTAGTCAAATTAATCTGGCGCAATGGAACCCAACCCGAACCACCGAATCGAGTCGTAACTAAGGCCAACCCGTTTGAACCAATCGCTACATCCCAGGCTCCCGTCTCACTAAATGCTAGCGTGTAATTGATGTTGGTTACCGATCCCGTGGCCAAATCGACTTTGTGAAACGTTCCCTGAGAACCGCTGGTAGCGTTTTGCGCAACAAGCAGGAATGAATTATCACGCGCAATATCCAGCCCATTGAGTGAACCGCCAAGGTCATAGCTCGTTCCAAAGGTAAGCGTCGAGAGGTTGAAAGTTTGGACGATGCCTGTGGAGTTCGAGATGTAGAGCTTTTGTCCGGAAAAATCGAACACCAGATCTCGGCGCGTCGTACTTGGAATAAGCACACTTTGGGCGTGCACCGAGCTCATTGCTATCGCCGTAAAAGTAATGGAGAGCCAACAGTGGACCGTTCGATTACGGAGGGAATAGAGCATACCCCGTGATCATGAGGGAAGTCAGCCATCAATCAATCCCAAATACTCTCCTGCCACAACCAGCGGACTTGCGCGGAGCTGCTTTGATGTGCAACTGCTAGGTGCAGGCGAGGGACGTGAACGATTTTATCCACATCGAGCAGCTGGAGATTCTTGCGCACATCGGCGTGCCAGACGCAGAGCGCGCTACCGCCCAGCGTCTCACCTTCAACATAACGTTTTGGCCCAAGCACAACGCGCCAGAGTTAGAAGATGAGATCGGGCGGACCGTCAACTACGCCGCTGTCTGCGCGGAAACGAAGAACTTTGTTCAGGCTCGTTCAGACCGGCTGATCGAGACTCTAGCTGACGCATTAGCAGCGCATTTGCTCGAGGTTTTTGAGATTGGAAAGATCACGATTGAGCTGCGCAAATTCATCGTGCCGGAGGTCAAGTTTGTCTCCGTGACCGTGACGCGAGAACACTCGACGAAGTAAGCCGTCTCTCTATAGCGGCGGTCTATGACCGCCGAAAAGATTTGATTTCCGTTTAGGGATGAAACCCGGCGGTCACAGACCGCCGCTACAGCTACAGAAAGACGGTTCGCTTTTTTGAGCGCTCCTCATAATCTTCCGGCGTGAAGAGCAACGACCTCGTTTCGGAGAGTGACGGTTGGGAAATCATTTCAAGCGAAACGCATTTTCGAAACGATCATCTCGCGGTCGCGACCGAGGAAATCCGAACGCCTGCTCGGGCCAAGCCCCGGAAATGGACGGTGGTGCACCGGAAGAAGGCGGTGGTGATCGCGCCGATGACGCCGGACGGGAAGATCATCTTGATTCGCCAGGAACGGATCCCAATTCGGGCCGCGCTCTGGGAAATGCCTGCCGGACAAATCGACCAGGAAACAGGCGCGATCGAGACGGTGGCGTTGCGCGAGCTGCGGGAAGAAACCGGGTTCGAGCTCGCCGAGGGCGGTGAGTTGATCTCGCTCGGAGACTATTTTACTTCGCCAGGGTTTACGGACGAGCGCGGGTATTTCTTTCTCGCGCGCCCGGTCCGGCCGAGTGCGGTGAGCCCAGCCTGCGACGAGTCGGAATCGATTCTGGATTGCCAGGCGTTCAGTCCCCAGGAATTGGGCCGCATGATCGACACCAATGAAATCCGCGACGCGAACACGCTCGGCCTTTGCGCGCGGTTGGTGGCACGCGGGCTTCTCTCGCTCGGTCGCGAATAAATTTCGATTCGTATGGCGTTACGCAACCTATTCAAATTTCGCGAGCTGCCGGAAAGCGAGACATCCAAGCCGTTTCTGGAGCATCTCGAGGACCTCCGGTGGACGATCGTGAAGATGGCCATCACGCTTCTGATTGCGATGGTGATCTGTTTCGCGTTCCGCTCGTCGCTCGTCCAGATCATGCAGCGGCCGCTGCACCAGCTCGAGCCCAAAATCGGCGCGCTGCGGGCCATGGGCGTGACCGATTCGCTGACGATCTCCTTTCGCCTCGCATTCTATGCGGGCATCGTTTTGTCGTTTCCGCTGCTGCTCTATTTCCTCGCTGAATTCGTTCTGCCGGCGCTGACGGCGATGGAGAAGCGGTTTGTTCTGCCCGCGATTTTTGTCAGCTTCGCTCTCTTTCTCACCGGCGTGCTCGCCTGTTATTACTGGCTTCTGCCGAAAACCATTCTCTTCTTTTTTCGCGACACGGAATCGCTCGGGTGGACGGCCGCGTGGACGGTGCAGGAATATTATTCCTTCGTGACGCGCTTTACGATCGGCTTCGGCCTCGCCTTCGAGTTGCCCGTCGTGGTGCTCGCGCTCGTGCGCTTTGGCCTCGTCACGTATCCATTCATGGCGCGGACACGGCCCTACGCCATCGTCCTGATTTTCATCCTGGCCACGATCATCACCCCCACGCCCGACATTCTGACGTTGATCGCGATGAGTCTGCCGATGTGCCTGCTTTATGAGAGTTGCATCTGGATCGCGTGGTTCATGCAGCGAAAGGCACTGAAGACGTTGCGCGGCTGAAGGCATGGATAACTCGCTCGCCGCCTATCATTATCTCTTCGCAACGTTCGCCTTTGTGCTCGGCGCGGTGGTCGGCTCGTTTCTGAACGTCTGCATTTATCGGATGCCGCTCGATCTTTCGGTGAACGAGCCGCGCCGCTCCTTTTGCCCCTCCTGTAAAAAGCAACTCCAGTGGTATCAAAATATCCCGCTCTTGAGCTGGCTTTTTTTGCGGGGGCGCTGCGCGAACTGTGGAAGCCGGATTGCCTTCCGCTACTTCGCGGTTGAACTCCTGACCGCTCTTCTTTTTCTCGCGGTCTGGCGGCAGTTCCCCTGGCAGATCGCGCTCGCCTATTGGCTTTTCGTTTCGCTGCTCATTGTTGGAACATTTGTCGACTTCGAGCACTTCATCATTCCGGACGAAGTCACGATCGGGGGAACAATCGCGGGGATTCTAGCGAGCTTTCTTGTGCCAGCCCTCATGTCGACGGAAAGCCGATGGGCGGCGCTCGTCACTTCCGGGCTTTCGGCGCTGCTCGGTTACACCATTCTTTGGATCGTTCTCGAAGCCGGCAAGAAGGTTTTCGGGAAAAAGAAGATCCAGCTGGATTCGCCCACGCCATTTAGCTGGATCCGGACAGGAGACGACGCCGATTTCATCGTGGGCGAAGAGAAGGGCTTGTGGAGTGATTATTTTTCGCGCGAAAGCGATCTCCTTATTTTGCTTTGCGACGAAGCGATCGTGGACACTCGCAACATCGGAAAAACAGATCTCCGATTTCATTACAACCGGGTGAAGATCGGCGGTGAGGAAATTTCCCTCGACACGCTGGCGCAGATATCCGGCGTCGTGCGGGAACTTCAGATTCCCCGTGAGGCGATGGGACGCGGCGATTTGAAATTCCTCGCGGCCATCGGCGCATTCCTGGGATGGCGCGCGGTTTTGTTCAGCGTCTTCGCGGGTTCGCTCCTCGGGTCGCTCGTTGGTCTCGCGACGCTGCTCCTCGGCCGGCGCGTCTGGTCGGCCAAGTTGCCCTTCGGGCCGTACCTGGCCTTCGGCGGATTGCTTTGGATGTTCTTCGGCGAGTCGCTGCTGAGCTGGTATATAGGCCTGCTCAATCCGTAGCCAGATTCTCGAGGGCGCTCTTCGCGCAGTAAGTCCCGTGCATCGCGCTGCTGATCTCGACCAGCCGCTCCTGAATTTGTTCGAGGTACTCGTGCAATCCGAATTTGAAAATGTCGCCGATCGTCACGTAATCGAGGTCCGACCGGAGCCGCCCCGATAGGCGTTCCGCTTCATTCGCGTACTTCGTCTCGTGCGAGCCGGAGATGTGGTGCAAGGCGGCATCAAAGCAATCGACGCTGAACCGGATCGAGCGTGGAAAAGCGGAATGCGTGATGACGAATTCCGCGACCCTCCACGGAGCCACCTGTCCGACATAAATTTTGCGATAGGCCTCGAGCGCGCTGCACGACTTGAGGACCGACATCCATTGAATGGTGTCCACGTTGCCACCCACCTTTTCGCCCGAGGGAAGGAGGATGTGATATTTCACGTCGAGGATGCGCGAGGTGCAGTCCGCCCGCTCGAGCAGTTTGCCGATTCGAATAAAATCCCAGCCTTCGCCGTGGGTCATAGTTGCATCGGTGATTCCCTGGAACAGGTGCGATCCCGCAATGATGCGCTTGAAAAATTCGTAGGGACTGGTGCGCACCAGTTTTTTCGCCGTCTCGCTTTTCACGAAGAGATAGAGCCGATTGATCTGCTCCCACATCTCGCTCGAGATCTGTTCGCTTGTGGTCCGGGCGTTTTCGCGCGCGAGCGTTAAACAGGAGTGGATGGAGTTAGGGTTCTTTTTTTGGAGGCTAACGAAATCGATCACCGCCTTGCCGTCGGGCCTCTCGTAGAGCGAGGAAAAGAGTTCGTTTTCCTCGAGGGAACTGATGATTGGATCCCACTGCTGTTGCGGATCGGCCTCGGGTAAATTCGTTAGGTCGAGGAGCAACTGGAGATTCACGTCCGCGATTCGTGCGTTGTTTTCCGCCCGCTCGATGTAGCGGCTCATCCAGTACAATGAATCGGCGACGCGGCTTAACATTCCGTCCTACGGTGAAGATTCGTCTTCGAGGATCCAGGTGTCCTTACTGCCTCCGCCCTGGGATGAGTTGACCACGAGCGAACCGGCCCGGAGAGCCACCCGAGTCAAGCCCCCGGGAATGATGGTGACCTTTTCGCCGTACAAAATGAAAGGGCGCAGGTCGAGGTGGCGGCCTTGCATGCTGTCGTCGCAAAAGGCCGGCGCGCGGGAGAGAGGGACAACGGGTTGCGCGACGTAATTGCGCGGATTCTTTTTTACCTTTTCCCGAAAGCGCTCGCACTCCGCCTTCGTCGCCTGGGGACCGATGAGCATTCCGTAACCGCCACTCTCGTTCACCGCTTTGATCACGAGCTCGGGGATGTGCTCGAGAATATAAGAGAGATCCTCTTTTACCGTGGCGAGGTAGGTCGGGACGTTTGGCAGGATGGGATCTTCGCTCAAGTAGTAGCGAATCATCTTGGGCACGAAATGGTAAACCGCCTTGTCATCGGCGACGCCGGTCCCGATGGAATTTGCCAGACTGACATTTCCATCCCGGTACGCTTCCACCAAACCGGGCACGCCCAGGCCCGAGTCTTTGCGAAAAACTTGAGGATCAAGGAAATCGTCGTTGATCCGGCGGTAGATCACGTCCACCGGCCTGAGCCCCATGGTGGTGCGCATAAAGACTCTGCCATCCTGTGCGACAAGGTCGCGCCCTTCCACGATCTCGATGCCCATCGAGCGGGCCAGGAACGAGTGCTCGAAGTAGGCCGAGTTGTAAACGCCCGGCGTGAGGAGGACCACGGTCGGTTCGGTTTTTCCGCCCGGCGCGATATGGCGCAGAACATTTAACAATTCCTGGCTGTAATCCTCGACCGCCCGGACGCGATATTGACCGAGCAGACTCGGGAAAGTGCGCTTCATCGTTTGCCGGTTCTCCATCACGTAGGAGACCCCGGAGGGGCAGCGCGCGTTATCTTCCAGCACCAGATAAGTGCCGTCCTTGTCGCGAATGAGATCGGTGCCGCAAATGTGAATGTAAATATTTTGCGGCACATCGAAGTGCATGAACTCGGGCCGGAAATGCGCCGCTTCCCAGACGATCTGTTTGGGAATGACCCCATCGCGCAGAATGTTCTGCGTGTGATAGATGTCGTGCAGGAACAGATTCAACGCCGTGATTCGCTGGACGAGCCCGCGTTCGACGAGTTCCCATTCTTCCGCGGGAATGATGCGAGGCACGAGATCGAATGGGAAAATGCGCTCGGTCCCCTGGTCGTCGTTGTAGACGGTAAAAGTGACGCCCTGGGTGAGAAAGGTGGAGGCGGCCAGCGCGCGTTTGCGCTCGAATTCTTCGCGCTCCATTTCCTTGAAGCGCGCGAATAACTTGCTGTAATGAGGGCGCACCACGCCCGGCCCGGCGAACATCTCGTCGAAAAAATCTCCGACTTGATAGTCGGCGAAGAAGTCGCCCATGGATCAGTCTGGCAGTGCGATAATTCGAAGCAAATGGAAAACCGGCGAAGCGAGGTGAGCGAACATCAATCGGCTTGTGCCCGTGTCGCCGCCCAATTTCCCCAGCGCTGGCTCCGTGGTTATGTGAGGAGTAAACTGCGCCGCGATCCGATTTATCCTACCGCGTACGAACTGTTTCGCGGCTTGGACGAGCCGATCCTGGATATCGGCTGCGGGCTTGGCCTGCTCGCGTTTTATCTGCGCGAACGCGGTTGCCGGCAACCGATTCTCGGACTCGATGTCGATGCCCGGAAAATCCGGCAGGGAACTAGCATCGCGTCTCACTACGAGGACGTCGATCTTGGCCATCAGGATATTCAGGAACCGATTGCGCCTTTCTCCGGCAACATTGCTTTGTTCGATGTTCTTCATTATCTGTCCCTGGCACAGCAGACTTCGCTGTTATCGCGTCTTGCGCGACGCGTCGCGCCGGGAGGGTTGCTCGTCATTCGCGATTGCCCGAGGGACAATAGCCCGCGGTTCTGGATCACCTGCGTGGCGGAGAAATTTGCGCAGGCCGTTTCATGGAACTTGAACACGTCACTTCATTTTCCGTCGCGCGAGCGCATCGCTGAGGCGTTCAACGAAAATGAGTTCGAGCGCGAAAGCCGGCCACTCTGGGGAAAACTGCCGTTCAATAATCAGATTTTCATTTTCAGGCGGAGCGCGTCCGCAACTGTTCCGGCTGCGGAATAACACATTGATAGCCGCGTTCGGACAGCCCGCTCAGAGTCAACTCCAGACACCGCGGATTGAATTCCGGATCTTTCGCAAGGCGATGTCCTTCATGAAGAAGGATGATGGCGCCTGCTTTGGCCTGCCGCAGGATTTTCTCCGCCACCAGTGCTGGTTCGCGTTGGACGGTGTCCAGCCCACGGACGGTCCAACCAATCAAGGCCAGTCCGCGTCGCCCCAGTTCGGGGTGCACAAACAGATTCCGCATCCCCGCGGGCGCCCGGAATAATCGTGGGGGACGATCCGGCGCGCTGCGGAGCAAATCCGCGCAGAGGTCGATTTCCACCGCGATTCTGGCCGGGCCCGCCGCCCAAAACATTCCACTTGGGTGCGTGTAGGTATGATTGGCGATGGCGTGCCCGCGACTGAGGATTTCCGTGATGAGGTGCGGATATTCTTCCGCGCGAGTTCCGACCACAAAGAAGGTCGCGCGTGCGTTGAAGCGCTCGAGAAGATCGAGAATCTTCGCAGTGTGAGCGGGCGAGGGGCCGTCATCGATGGTGATCCACACCTCTGGTTGGGCAGTGTGGAAGGATCGGATCACCGGTCCCCACCATTGGCAATTTGGGACAAGCGTCGCGTAGAGGAGAAGGACATGTGAGAGGAAGATGGGTGCCAGCGCCAGGACGAGACTCGTTCGGCTGAGGTAGAGTGCGAGAACGGGCGCCGCGAAGGCGAACCCCAGCAGCGCACGACGTTTCCAGCGCGAGTTATTTTCCGGAAGCGCGAGCTGCATCCTTAAAAGCTAACACGGCCGCCGAGGCCAAATTCATCGCGACCGCCAGCAACCAGATAGTTCCGAGTTCGTGCACCAACGGGCTGCTCTTGAGTAACACGCAAGCCATCGCCGTCGTCACGATTCCCCACAAGACACTCTGGAGGCGGCGGATCGGGATTTGGCGGAAGAGTCCGCACAAGTGCAGCAGCTGGATGATCACTGAATTGATGTAGAGGAGGAGCAGCCAGAAAATCCAAACCCAAAACGCGAGGGTCACGAGGAGCAGCACGGTGAGCCACGGCGCGGGATGGGATGGAATGAGCAGCGTGGCGAAAAAAAGGTAGTGGATCGAGTAAATCGCGAGGCCGACCAGCCACGCTTCCACTGCGTTGCTCTCGGCCCGGCGCGCGGCGCCACCGCGAAGCATCGCGATGAAGCGGAGCAGCGAAAAATAAAACTGCGGACCTTTGTTAAAAGTTTCGTTCATCGGAAAGAAAGCCCGGGGCGAAGGCAAACCATTGGTCCCAGCGCTCCGCGAGCATTTGCTCAAGGACCCGGCACCACGCTTCGACGGCTTGGGCAATATCCTCCTCGCGGTCGCGACCACTTCGCAAAACGGTGATTGGTTCACAAACAATGATCTGATAGCTGCGATAACCCGACCGGGCGATAAAGAGCGGATAGATCGGCGCGCGCGAGACCTGGGCGAGGACAAAAGGACCATTGGGGAGGCCCACCTCCTTGCCAAAAAGACGCGCCGGGGTGCTCGCCAAGTCTCCGTCCACGCGATCCCCTTGAATGGAAACTATCTCGCCAAGACGGAGCGCATTCAGCAGATCGAACGACAGCAAGGCGCCCGCGGTGTTGTAATCGACTTTGACCGCGCCTTCGCCACTTTTTTCGAACGAAGCACTGAGGTGTTGCGCCGTCTGCCGGTCCGGCTCAGGAGCGCGCACCAGCCGAATTTCTCGATGAAATTTTTCCGCAAACAGAGCTGCGCCCAAGTCGTAGTTGCCCATATGAGCGGTTAGAACGATGGCGCCCTGCGCGGCGCCGAGCTGGTCGAGCCATTTGGCGCCGATTATCTCGTAGGCGAACTCCTCTTTGTTCAACTTGTGAATTGCCGCCTCGGAAATCGTCCAGGCGTAGTTGTAGAACGTGCGAAGGACGCGCAGATAATTCACGATGCGGGAGGAACCCGGTAGGACTATCGCGAGGTTGGCCAGGACGATTCGGCGGGCAGGCGCTGCGAAAAAGAAAAAGAAGAACGTCATGAAACAGTGCAGGACCGGGTAAGTGTAGAAAGGCATGTTGACCGTGGCCCAGTCCAGATACTCGCGCCAAAAAACACCGCGGACGGCGAAACGGCTTGCCCAATTTCCCGAGCTATTCATGGAGAAGATTAAACCGTTGCATCGTTGCTTCGCTGTAGCCGCCGCCTTGCGGGCGGCGTGAGGATTCGGCGGAAAAACGCGCCCGCCCCGCGCTTCGATAGCGGAGCGGCTACAGAATGTCGATAGAGCAAAGCGTTGCAAGCGCTCCATGCTGCTCTCGCGACATGGCGATGGCTCGCGAAAAAGCCTCCCATCTCGGTGGAACCGCTGTCACATTGCTGGCGATAACATGCAGCCTCTTTCCGGCAAGCGACCTGGCGGTCGCATCGATGCGCATGTTCACATGGTGGGGAATGGCTTCGGCGGATCCGGCGGCTGGCTGCGTTTGACGGGTTGGCACCGTTGGCTCGCTGGTTTCATGTTGCGCCAACTCGGGGTTCCCGCCAGCGCGCTCGAAGGCGATCTCGAAGCCATCTACGCCGAGCATCTCGGGAAACTCGTCCGCGAATCCTCCATGGATGCCGTGGTCCTTCTCGCCCATGAGCGGGTGCACGATCCGGATGGAACTCCAAGAGAAGATCTCGGTTCCATGTTCGTGCCGAACGACGTCGTGCTCGAACTGGCGCGAAAAATCCCGGAATTTCTTCCAGGCGTTTCGATTCACCCGGCCAGACGCGATGCGCTCGACGAGCTGGAGCGCTGCCTCGAGGGAGGCGCCGTGCTGATGAAATGCCTGCCGAATTGCCAGAACATCGATTTCTCGGATACGCGCTTTCGCCCGTTCTGGGAGCGAATGGCGGAGTCGGGGTTGCCGCTTCTCGCGCATACCGGCGGCGAACATACCGTGCCGGTGATCAACGCGGCGCTGGCCGATCCGCAGCTGCTTCGGTTTCCGTTGGAATGCGGTGTAACGGTGATCGCGGCGCATTGCGGCACCAGCAGCGGCGGCTTCGATCGCGATCACTTTGATGCCTGGGCGGCGATGCTGCGCGAGTTTCCGAATCTCTACGGCGACATTAGCGCGATGGTTTCGCTCAACCGCTGTGGACATTTGCGCGATTGTCTGCGCGACGAAATAGCTCCCCGGATTCTGCACGGCAGTGATTTCCCGGTGCCGGTCCTGGGACACCGAATGTGGCTGCAAGGTTGGATCGACCGGGCGACTTTTCGGCGCTGCCAAAGCGTGCGCAATCCGCTGGAGCGCGACTGGCAGTTCAAAGAGGCGCTCGGTTTTCCGGACGACATCGCGACGCGGGTGACTGGACTGCTGCGGCTGCAGAACCAGAGCGCATCATCATCATGAGAACAGAAAGACCTAATGGGTGGATCGTGCGCTCCGTCGCGCGATTTTTATTCCACGCGGCTTCGCCGCCATTTCTTGGCATCGAGCGACGGAGCGCTCGATCCACCCTGCTGCAATGATCTTCTCGAACGCTCGACTCATTCTCCCGGATGGAATCCACGACGGCCTGGAGGTGGTCGTGGTGGAAGGAAAGATCGCCGAAGTCCGCAAACGATCGAACGTTGAAGCGATCGATCTGGACGGGAACTATCTCGCGCCGGGATTTATCGATCTTCATATTCACGGCGGTCTCGGCCGGGACACGATGGAGGCGTCGCCGGAAGCGTTTCAAACAATCTGCGATTATCACGCAGCCGGTGGCACGACGTCGCTGCTGCTCACAACTGTTACGGCGCCGATTCCCAAAATTGTCGAGGTGCTGCGTGCCGTGCGGGACTCCGCCCGTCCGATCAAACAAATCACCGGGGTGCACATCGAAGGGCCCTTCATCTCGAAAACGCGGCGCGGCGCTCAACGCGAGGAATTCATTCGCGACCCAGATCGCAAGTCGGTGGATCAGTTGCTCGAGTTCGCAGAGGTGATCAAACGCATGACGCTTGCTCCGGAATTACCGGGGGCGCTCGATCTGATCGACCGATTACGCGAACGAGGCATCGCAGTAAGCGCTGGTCACAGCGATGCGTCCGACGAAGAAGCGCGTGCGGGTTTTAATCACGGGGTGCGGCACGTGACGCACACGTTCAATGGGATGTCGTCCGCGCGGCGGCGAGACATTTATCGTGAAGCGGGCTTGCTGGAATTCTCGTTGAGCGAGCCGGAAATCATCTGCGAGCTCATCGCGGATGGTCATCACGTTTCAACCACTTTGATGAAAATGTTGTATCGCGCGAAAGGGCCGGCCGGAATTTGCCTGGTGACCGACGCAACCGCCGGCGCGGGTTTATCCGAAGGCGCGCGGTTCTCTCTCTCCGGGCTCGATTGCGTGGTCAGCGATGGTGTTTGTCTGCTGGTGGACCGTTCCGCGCTGGCCGGGAGCGCATCTCGAATGATCGATCTTCTGCGCGTAGTCGTAAATGAAGTGAAGATTCCGCTGCTCGAAGCGGTCGCGATGGCGAGCGCGAACCCGGCGCGCGCTCTCGGATCAAAGACAAAGGGAAAACTCGAAGCAGGCGCCGATGCAGATTTCGTGGTGTTGTCGCCAGATTTGGAAGTGCAGCAAACGTTCGTCGCGGGCGAGCGGATTTTTTGAACGTAGAGGCGCTCGCCGCGGCGAGCGTCTCTCAGTTCAAATTGAAAGAAGAAACTGAGCGATATCGAGCGATGCCGTCGGCCGGCCGAGCTGGCTGATATTGGTCGACCATTCACGCCATTGCGCGGCGTCATTTGCGAACGCGTTCTGGACCGCCGCAATCACCCGTTCATGCGAGAGCGCGATTGTGCCTGAGTTCGTTTCGACGATGAATCGGGCGTTCCCTTCTTCCTGTCCGGGAATGATGTGATTGACGATCATGGGACACGCGGCCGACATCGCTTCCTGGACAGTCGCACCACCGGCCTTGCTGATGACCAAATGATTCGCGCGCAGGAGGCGCGGCAGCTCATCGCTCCAATCCACGGTCTCGAACTCCTGCGTAACGGTGCGACGGATTTTTTCGACGGAAACCTTCAGCCCGGCATTGCGGCCCACCGTGACGGTTAATTGGATTTCAGGCAGGCCGGCGAGACGACGGACCAGCTGCGGCGCGGCCGAATTCGCCGCGTTGATAATGTAGAGGACGCGTCGGCCGGTCTCGTCGGAAGGAGGCAAGCGAATTTCGCCCGGGTGCGCAAAGACCGGGCTGACCGGAAAACCAAACGTCTTTATTTTTTCCGGTGGAATGCCGGCCTCAAGCAAGACCGCCGCGCTTCGCTCGTTTGGGAGGAGAAAATAGTTGGCGCTGCACCGATACCAGATGGCGTTCACGCTGAGCGAGTCCGTGATGACCACCACGCGCTTGTGCTGCGGCGAGCCTTCCCAGCCCAGCAACTCGTCGAGCATGTGCGGATAAGCCGGGTAAACCGAGACAACCACGTCCGGTTGAAGCCGCGCCAGCATTCGGCCCATGTAGTTTTTTAGCGCGAAGAAAACGCGAAAATCCCCGGCGAACTGTTCCTGCCGATCGAGCCAGCGGTAGATCACGCGCCAGACGCGTGGCGTGCGATTGATCATTCCCATGTAGAGGACCCGCGCCCAATCGTTTCCGAATCCGTAAGTCTCAGCAAAAAGATCGTGCAGCTCCACGTGCGCGCCGTCGGGCGAAATCTTGCGAATGCCATCGCGAATGCCGCGAGCGGCGCTGTTATGTCCTTCGCCGAACCCGGCGGTCAGGATCAGGATCTTTTTCAAAACTCGTTAGGCCGGCAGCTCTGGAGGAAGTTGCCGGAGAGTTTAATGGATATTTGTTTCCGGCAAAGTAAACTCTGCGCGCAGATGAAATACCTCAGGTTCGTCGGGCGCATTTTCCGGCGCTTGGTTTATGAGACCGCCATGGATACCACGACGGGCCTGGCCGCCCAGATGGCGTATCAATTCCTCTTTACCCTCGCCCCCGGGCTGCTTTTTCTCTGGTATTTGCTCGGCCTTTTCGGGACCGACCCGGCGAAATTGCATCAGTTGCTTGGCATCCTGAAAAACTTCCTCCCGGCCGACCCGAAGGTGCAGGAGATCATCGATTCGCTGGTGGCGAACATCGTCGTCACCGGTTCCACGGGAACGCTACTGAACCTCGGAATCTTCTTCGGCATTTGGCTCGGCACGCTCTTCATTTCCACCATCTCACATGCCCTCAGCCGCACTCACGGCGTGGTGGAAGATCGCAACTGGTGGTCCAAGTACATCATTTCCTTCTTCCTCGTCTTCTGGTTTGGGATCACCATCCTGTTTTGTTTCAACGCGATGGTCTTTGGCGAAACTCTCGCCGGTATTGCCGAGGTTAATTTCCAGTTAACCATCCCACTCCAGGAATGGGTCGCCTTTCTGAGTTTGCCGCTGACCGCGCTGGCCCTGGTTGGTCTGGCGCTCGCCCTCTACCTCTTGACGCCGGAAAACTATCTGACCATCCGGCAAGCTTTGCCCGGCGCGATTTTCTTCTCGGTCGGTTGGATCATCGTCACAAAACTATTCCAGTTTTATGTCGCGAAGTACGATCGCTATAACCCAACTTATCTTGCGCTGGCGTCCATCATCGTCCTGATGACCTGGATGTATTTGACCTGTTTGCTTTTGCTGCTCGGCGGAAAATTGAACGCGATTCTCCGGCGGGAGCGGGAGCGTGCCGCCAACGCCGCTGCGGCGACGCCACAGCCCGCTTGATCGCATCTTCGGCTCTGTTACGCTCGCCTGCCGTGATCCGTCTTCGCGTTTTCCTTGGCACGGCCCTCGCGCTCAGCGCAATCGTCGCCACCTTCGTCAACGCGCAGCTGACCGACGAAGAAAAGAAGAAACGCGACGCTCGCATCAAGGCGCGCGAGGAGATGCGCGCGGTCGCTTCCCCGGCGCCAGCGGAAACGCCGGAGCCGACCGCGAAACCAAAGCCGGCGAAGCGCAAAGCCAGGTCCAAGAAACCGGCGAAGGCGAAACCGACTCCGACGCCACGGCCGAAGAAAAGTCCGACGCCGGAACCGGAGGAAGCCTCCACGCCGAAGAGCAAGACGAAATCCGGAACCAAAAAATTGGGCGAGGAAGCCGAAGAGCCGACTCCAAAACCGAAGCGAGCGGACTCAACTGAGGCGGACGAATCTCCGCAACCGAAAAAAAGGCCTGGAGGCGAAAAGAGCCCCAGCCCCGAACCGGAGAAATCACCTACGCCGAAGCCCAAAGCGAAGCCAGAGGCAGAAGGATCAAGCAAGAAGGACCAGGAGGCGACCCCAACACCGAAGCGGACGAAAAAGACCGGGTCAACAGAAATGCCGGAGCCGACAAAAAAGCCCGGCGCCAAAAAAAGTCCTACACCCGAACCGGACGAATCGCCTACTCCAAAGCCTGGTGCAAAGAAGAAGACAGAAGGAAAAAAGGAGGCTACCCCAATACGGAGCGAAAAAGCTCAGCCGGCAAAAACGCCCGCGCCCACTGAGAAGCCGCCTAAAACCTTTCCAGAACCGACACGGACTCCGGCTTCAGAACCGTCTGCACACCCGCGCCCGGTTTCGACCCCTCCCTTGCCTCAGGCCGCACTGCCTTCTGACATCACGGTGGAAAAGTCCGGCCTCGAAAAAGAGCAGGGTCTCGAACCCCCGCCACCATCCCCGCCGCGGCGTGGTTTCTGGCCGTGGTCGCGGCAGCAGCCCTCCAATTATCGTTACCTCACCAGCGCGACCATCGACGCGATTCGAAGAGCGCCGGTCCAGCGCGCGCGCTGGAAGTTCGTCATCGTGCACAACAGCGGCACGCGGCAAGGCAACGCGCGAGCTTTCGATTATTATCACCGCAAGATTCGGCGAATGCGGAATGGACTGGCCTATCATTTCGTCATTGGAAACGGAACGTCGTCACGCAACGGCCAGATCGAGATCGGCGATCGCTGGCGCCGACAGATCAACGGCGGACACGTTCACAGCGATTATATGAACAACATCGGGCTCGGCATTTGTCTCGTCGGCGATTTCAATCGAGACCAGCCGACCCGCGCGCAGCTCGAAGCGTGCGAGGAACTGATTCGATATCTGCAGGAACGCTGCGGAAAGAGCGACGGACGGTCCCTGATCGTGCGCCCCCATCGCGAAGTAAACCCGCCGCGATGGGCGACCGATTGTCCCGGCGACGCGTTTCCCTACGGGTGGTTTGGGCGGTTCCGGTAGAAACGCTTCCTCTATCTCTTCCGCTTAATCTTCCTTATTAAGAGATGAGAACGCGGAGGAAGAGGTCGAGGAAGAGCGCGCTACCGCGCATGAATTCTTAATCCGTTGCCAAGCGCAAAACCGTAGAGGATAGGAACGGCTCATATTTTATGACGCCGGTAAAAATTTGGTTGGGTTATCCTTATCCACTCGGAGCGACATGGCTGGACAACGGGGTTAACTTCGCGCTCTTCTCCGAGGCGGCGACGTCGGTCGATCTTTGCCTCTTCGATAACATCGACGCGCCGCAGGAAAACATTCGTATCCCAATGACGGAGCACACGGACCAGGTCTGGCATGTGTTTCTGCCGGATGTTCGGCCGGGGCAGCTCTACGGCTTCCGCGTTTACGGACCGTACGATCCCGAGCGCGGCATGCGTTTCAATAGCTCGAAATTGCTGATCGATCCGTACGCGAAGGCGATCGTGGGGCAGGTGAACTGGGCGGACGAGATGTTTGGTTACGTCGTCGGCGGGCTTCAGGAAGATCTCTCGCCCGATTTTCGCGACGACGCCTGGGGCATGCCGAAAGCGGTCGTGATCGATAACGCCTTTGACTGGGGCCACGACAAGCGTCCTGGCACGCCGCTGCACAGTTCGGTCATCTACGAAATGCACGTGAAGGGCTTCACGAGGCTCTGCCCGGACGTGCCGGCCGAACTGCGCGGCACCTATGCCGGCTTGGGAAGCGCCGGCGCGATCAAGTACCTGAAAGAATTGGGTGTGACGGCGGTCGAACTTCTGCCGGTGCACGCGCACATCGACGACAAGGTTTTGGTCGATCGCGGTCTGCGCAACTACTGGGGTTATAACACGATCGGCTTCTTCGCTCCGGAAGCGCAATACTCGAGCAGCGGCGCCATGGGCCAGCAGGTTTCGGAATTCAAAGCGATGGTGCGCAACCTGCATGCGGCCGGCATCGAGGTGATCCTGGACGTTGTTTACAATCACACCGCGGAAGGGAATCACCTTGGGCCGACGCTCAGTTTTCGCGGCGTGGATAACCCGGCCTACTACCGTTTGTCACCGGAAGATCCGCGGCTTTACCTCGATTTCACCGGGACCGGAAACACGTTCAATCTGCTCCACCCGCGCACGCTTCAGCTCGTCATGGACAGCCTGCGCTACTGGGTGAACGACATGCACGTGGATGGTTTTCGTTTTGATCTCGCCTCCACTCTGGCACGTGACGACAAGGGCGTGAACAAGCTGCACGCGTTCTTCGAAATCATTCACCAGGATCCGGTCCTTTCGCAGGTGAAGTTAATCGCGGAGCCTTGGGACATCGGCGAAGGCGGCTATCAGGTCGGAAATTTTCCGGTGCTGTGGGCGGAATGGAACGGCAAGTACCGCGACGAAGTGCGCCGCTTCTGGAAAGGCGACGAAGGACGCGTGGGCGAAATAGCCTACCGGCTCACTGGCAGCCCCGATCTCTATCAACACAGCGGACGCCGCCCTTATGCCAGCATCAACTTCGTGACGGCGCACGACGGATTCACCCTGAACGACCTCGTCAGCTACAACGAGAAGCACAACGAAGCCAACGGCGAGCACAACAACGATGGCGACAACAACAACAACTCCTGGAACTGCGGCGTTGAGGGGCCGACCGACGATCCGGAGGTCAATGAGTTGCGTGCGCGGCAGCGGCGAAATTTTCTCGCAACGCTCTTTCTCTCACAAGGCGTGCCGATGCTTCTGGCCGGCGATGAATGGGCGCGCACCCAGAACGGGAATAACAACGCGTATTGTCAGGACAACGAACTGAGCTGGCTCTCCTGGGAGCACGATGAGGAGCAAAAAGGACTGCTCGAGTTCACGAAGAAATTGATTCAACTCCGCCGGGACCATCCGGTTTTCCGGCGTCCGAAGTTTTTCCAGGGCCGGCGAATCCGCGGCTCGGAGATCAAGGACGTAATGTGGTTCAACCCGGGCGGCAACGAAATGAGTGACGAAGAATGGGCGTCGCCCTTCGTGCGCTGCATCGGAGTGCTTCTGAGTGGCGATACGATTGACGTGCTCAGTTTCGAGGGGGAACCGATCCGCGACGAAACGTTTCTGTTTCTCATCAATGCGCATTTTGAGCCGATCGTTTTCGTATTGCCGGGCCAGGAGCACCTCGAATGGATGCTTCTCCTTGATACCGCGGAGGAACATGGGTTCCTGCCGGAACCGAAGAAGTTCGCTTCGGGCGACGACGTGGAAGTGATCGGACGCGGCGTGAAACTGCTGAAGCTGGCCTCAGGCGCACAGGCGCTGGCTCGGCACGAGTCCTGGAAGAAACGGCAGGTGCAATTGCCGCATGAGCTAAAACCAGCCGCCCCCGCGGTGAAGGCAGCATCAAAAAAGGACGCGGACACGCCGGTCGAGGAAAAGTGATCAGGGCCGCGATTTTCGATCTCGACGGGACGCTGGTCGATTCAAACGATCTCCATGTGCAAGCGTGGCAGGAAACGTTTCGGCATTTCGGAAAGGAGATTCCATTGGAGAAACTCCGCGAACAGATCGGGAAAGGTGGCGACCAATATCTCCCGGTTTTTCTGAGCGAAAAGGAGCTGCGCGAAATTGGGAAGCAGATGGACGAGTTTCGCGGCAAGATCTTCAAGAGGAAATATCTCCCGCGAGTTCGCCCGTTCCCACGTGTCCGCGAATTGTTCGAGCGCGTCCGCAGCGATGGAAAAAAGATCGCCCTCGCTTCGTCAGGCAAAGCGGATGAGGTCGAATATTATCAGAAACTGATTGGGATCGAGGGACTGGTCGATTGCCAGACGACTGCGGATGACGTGGCGCATTCGAAGCCGAAGCCGGACGTCTTCATCGCAGCGTTGCGCCTGCTCGGCCATTTATCGCCCGAGCAGGCGGTCGCGATCGGCGACACGCCGTACGATATCGAGGCGGCGAAGAAGATAGATCTGCCGACGATTGCACTTCTCTGCGGTGGTTTTCCGGAAGACGATCTGCGTGATGCGGGGGCTATCGCGATTTTTCGTGAACCGGCCGATTTGCTCGATCGATATTACCAATCACCACTTGCCGGATAAGCTGTTTGGTTGGCGAAAAAGGAAGAGAGCATCTAGACTTCTTCAGCGCAATCGAAGCGCGACAAACGAACTTATCTTGCGATCAAAAACTCTGACAGTTCTATGACACCGACCTCTCTTATCATCGTGACCGATCGCGGCAGTCTCAAGGCCTACAAAGTGACCGAGACTCCGACCCGCGGCCCTCATCTGCAACTGGTGCAGGCGTTCGATACAACCGACGCCCATGGGCGTTATCAAGACAAGCTCACGGATCAGGCTGGCGCTTTTCCCAGCGGAGCGGCCCCCGGGCAGATGAATTCCATCGCCGAAAGGACTGGGATCGACACCGAGAACGATCGGCGCATTTTCAAGCAACTTGCCGACAGCATTACCGAAATCGCCGAACGCGAGGGCAAGACCGGCTGGTCTTTCGCGGCGCCAGCCTCAATTCATTCCGCCGTCGTGGAGCTGCTTCCGCCGGCCGTTCGCGATAAGATTGTGGAGTACGTGAAATCCGACCTGGTCAAAATCGAACCGGCGAAATTGCCCTCGCATTTTCGCTCGTTGCAGCCGGTGTAGGAATTGAAGATGACGGCTTGGTTAGCGATTCGGCAGGGTTTGCGACAAAAGGTCGATTCGCGTAACAGGAGGGCTTAGGATTCCAATCAGCTATGCAACGGCCAGTAAATATTACCTATCGTGGCGTCGAGAAGTCCGAGGAGCTCGACCAATTCATTCTGGAGAAAACGGCCCGGCTGGAGAAATTCTGCGATCACATCAATCGCTGTGACGTCGCGATCGAACAGCCCAATCACACCCATCATAAAGGAAACCAGTTTCGGGTGCGAATCGACGTCACAGTGCCGCCGGGCCACGAATTGGTTGCCGACGAAAAGCAGATGGACAACGGCGCCCACGCCGCGCTGACCAAAGTTATCCACGACGCGTTCAAAACGATGGAACGCCAGTTGCGCCATCTGGTGCAGAAGCAAAGGCGCGAGTAGGTAGGGCCCGATCGCGAGCCATCGCGAGGGAAGATCCGGTGATTCTGCGGACGCTGAGCCTACGCCGGTGCGCCGGTGAGGCCACCGGGAAGTGGCGGCACTTCGGGCGCCACGACCACCTGCTTCGGCGGTTTGTCAGCCATCTTCTGACCGGACACGGGTGGCGTCGGACCAGGCGGGGGATTGAGCAACCGGCCGTGCTCCATGATTTCTTTGATTTGCACGCCGTCGAGCGTCTCGTATTCGAGCAACGCTTTCGCGATCACTTCCAGCGTCTGGCGATGAGCCGTCAGTGTCTTCATCGCGGTTTTGTAGGCATCATCGATCAGCTTGCGGACTTCTCCGTCGATTTGCTCGGCGGTCGCTTCGCTGTAATCGCGGGCGCGGGAAATATCGCGGCCGAGAAACACGTAATCCTCGTGCTCGCCGTATTCGACCATGCCCATTTTTTCGCTCATGCCCCATTCGCAAACCATGCGGCGCGCGATAGCCGTGGCCGTTTTGATATCGCCCCTGGCGCCATTCGTGACGTCGCCAAAGACAATTTCTTCCGCGACACGTCCGCCCATGCCGACGGCCAGGCCGGCGATCAATTCGTTCTTTCGATTAGTATATTTGTCTTCTTCGGGCAGCCACATGGTGGAGCCGAGAGACGGTCCGCGCGGGATGATAGTGACTTTGTGCAGCGGCTCGGTGTGCGGGAGCAATTCGAGCAGCAACGCGTGCCCCGCTTCGTGATAAGCGGTGTTGGTCTTTTCCTTTTCGCTCAGCGCCATGCTGCGGCGTTCCTTGCCCCAGCGGACTTTGTCGCGGGCTTCTTCAAGTTCGTGCAGCGTGATTCCTTTTAATCCACGGCGCGCCGCGAGGAGCGCTGCTTCGTTGATCACGTTCGCGAGTTCTGCGCCGGAATAACCGGGGGTGCCGCGCGCGACGACCTGAAGATCGACGCCTTCCGCCAGCTTCACTTTCTTCGAATGTACGCGCAGGATTTCCTCGCGGCCCTTCACGTCCGGTAAATTGACCGTAATCTGGCGATCGAAGCGGCCCGGACGAAGCAACGCGGGATCGAGCACGTCGGGCCGGTTTGTAGCCGCGATGATGATGACGCCTTCCTGCGTATCGAAGCCGTCCATCTCGACGAGAAGCGCGTTAAGCGTTTGTTCGCGCTCATCGTGTCCACCACCGACGCCGTGCCCGCGGTGCCGGCCGACCGCGTCAATTTCGTCGATAAAAATGATGCAGGGCGCCGACTTTTTCCCCTGCTCGAACATGTCGCGAACGCGCGAGGCGCCGACCCCGACGAACATCTCGACGAAGTCCGACCCGCTAATTGAGAAAAACGGCACGTCTGCTTCGCCTGCGATGGCCCGCGCGAGCAGCGTCTTGCCCGTGCCCGGAGGCCCAACGAGCAAAACGCCTTTCGGAATGCGGCCGCCGAGTTTCTGGAATTTTTTCGGGTCGCGCAAAAATTCGACGAGTTCCTGCACTTCATCCTTGGCTTCCTCGACACCGGCGACGTCCTTAAATGTGATCTTGTTCTTGTCGCGCGCGAGCATTCGGGCCTTCGATTTGCCGAAGTTCAGCGCACCCTTGCCGGCCATGCGGATCTGCTGGCGGAACAGGAAATAGAGCACGAGGAGGAAAAGGGCGATCGGCAGAAACCCGACGAGCGTCTGCGCCATCAGGTTCGACTCCATCTTGATCGCCGGCTGAATATTTGCTTTCGCGAGACGTTCCTGCAGGTCGGTGTTGTAATTCAAAAAGACGGTCGTGCGAAACAACACCGGCTGCGCCGCGGCAGCGCCCACGCCTTGTTTAAGGTAATAGCCGCGCAAAGTCTGGGTGGGTCGGCCTTCCTCGACCACGAGCTGAAGGGGGTAGTTCTTGTCGACCGCGATTTGTTTGTTATCGAGCAGCTCCAGGAAGCGATTGTAGGGCACGTCTTCGATGTTTGCGTAGGCGCCGCCCCGGAAGAGAACGGCCAGGCCGATCAGCGCGAAAGCGATGGCGATCAGAACGACGCCGCGCCAGTTGAAACTGGGTTCGTTTCCGCGGGGTTTATTCTCCTTTTGCGAGTTGCGATCAGGTGGAGGCATAGGGCGTGGAGCGCGCTTTTGGCGAGCGCGAAAAGGCTAACATGAAGGCTTTGGCAATGCAAAGAGCAGGAGCCGGGCCGGGACGGAACGTCATACCCGCTTAGAGACTTCTCTCACGGAATGCGTTCAAAGATCGCCTCTCGATTGCGTTGCGGCAGTCGTGCGGTAATTTTGATCCGCAAGTTCCCGAAAATGACGGCCCTCAACCTAGTCGCAGACAAGATTGACCGCGCAGTGCAGCGCGTCACTCCGTTTGCCTACCGGATCCAGCGACGGAGCCGGCGCTGGATGCGACGCGCCCTGCGCAAACCGCGCAGCGTTTCGGAGGGGCCGAATCTGCTGCCGCTTCTCATTCAGGTGCTGGCTAGCTTTTCGAAGGCGGACGGCGTTTTGCTCGAGGAGGAAATCGATTCGAGTCTTGGGTTCCTGCGTTACGATTATCCGGAGGCGGTCTACTCGGAGCTGCGCCAACTCTTTCGGCAGGCGCTTTACGAGCAGCAGGATCTCTCCGTGATGGCGCAGAAGCTATCGGCGCAGCTTGGGGCCGATCGAAAGATCATGCTCGGCGTGCAGCTTTACGATTTGATTTCGCAAGCGGGCTTGAAGCAGGAACAAGTCGTCGCCTTTTACTCGTTCATGTCGCAGCTCGGCATGGCGGCGCAGGCGATCGACATCGTTTACCAACTGAACGCCTCGGAGGATTCCGACGCCTCCATCTACCAGCGCGGCGCGTCACCTCTCGAATCGCTTTCCTTCGGAACCAACAGCGCGGCGGACGTGACCCTGAAAAGCCTGAACGGGACCGATCGTCTCCTCGCCTTTCGTTATCACGATTTGATCCTGCTCAAGAATTACACCGGGCAGACGATCTCGGTTCGCGGCCGGCCACTTTTGCGCGGTGGCTTTTGCCGCATCTATCCCGGGCAGCGCATCCTGGTCGGCGACCAATTTCTGACCTACCAGGAGCTGGCTGCATATTTCAACGCGAAGAAGAACGTCTCGCTGCCGCAGATTTTCGTGCGCGTGCACAAAGATGCCGATGAAGTGCAGCTCGAGCGCTCGCGCTCGCGGGAAAGCGCCCTGGAAGTGACGTTCGGTTTGAAGGTGCGAATCAAGGCGTTGCGCGACGTGGACGCCGTCCTGAACAACATCAAGCTGAAGTCCGGAACGCAGGTCGAAGCGACGCTGGAGGACAAGATCGTTTTCCACAACGACAGCGAGATGGACTTGCTCGACCTGCGGCGGCGCGCTCGCGCGATGGGCGGCCGTTTTCAGCTCAAGGCTTCCAAGTCCGAATATCTGGTCTCGAATAATCCGAGTTTGCTCGAGGAAGACGATATTCTCCTCTCACCGGGAACGAGCGGCGACGTCTTGCTGAAAATCTTGTGCGATTACGACAAACGGGTCGGGACTTTGGAGATCATCGAAGCCGATCGGCCGATCATGGTGGGAGAGACGCCGGTCCGTGGCACCGCGCCTCTCCAGGACGGCGACACCATCCGGATCGATGTCGGACAGTTTCTGCGATGCAATTTTTCCGAACGAATCATCGAGGAAGAGCGCAACATCATTCGATCGCTCGAAGTGGTGGACGTTAATCATCGCTTCACCAATTCCGAGATCGCGCTCGAAGGAATTTCCTTCACGGTCAATCGTGGCGAGCTCGTTTGCGTGATGGGCGCGAGCGGCTCGGGCAAGAGCACGCTCATGAAAGTTTTGGGCGGACAGCTCCAGCCGGTGCAGGGACAGGTCCTCCTGAACGATCGGCCGCTTTACGAAAACCTCGACCTCCTCAAGGGTTACATCAGTTACATTCCGCAGGAGGATGCGTTCGACGAGCACCTCACGATCGGGGAGAACCTGCAGTTCGCCGCGGCGATTCGCGCGCCGCATCTTTCGGGTCGCGATCTGACCCGCCGACTGGAAGGCAAACTGATCGAGCTCGGCTTGAATGAGCGTCGCGACAGCATTGTCGGGAGTCCGGTTAAGAAAACGCTGAGCGGCGGCGAGCGGAAGCGGCTGAACATCGGGCTCGATATGATCGGGTCGGCTGACGTTTATCTTTTTGATGAGCCGACCTCCGGCCTGTCGTCCAAGGATTCCGAGCACGTCATCGAGATCATCCGGGGGCTCGCGCACAACAAGATCATTATTGTCACGATCCATCAGCCGAGCTCGAAACTCTTCCAGATGTTTCACAAAGCGATCCTGTTCGACAAGGGAGGTCGCCTTGTTTTTTTCGGCACGCCCACGGACATGCTGCGTTATTTCGCCGAGGCCGAGCACCAGCATCAATTCGGCGCGGAGCTCGGCGCGTGCCCGTCGTGCGGAACGACGCGGCCGGAATTCATCTTCGACGTGCTCGAGACGCCCCTGCGCGACATCAGCGGCGACGTGATCTATGAGGAGAACAGCCGCGGACAACTGATCGCGGCCCGCCGGTATTCACCGGAGTTCTGGCGGGATAAATACGAAGCGTTCCGGCTGATCCAGGACGTCAAACAGGTGTCGTTGCGCCGCGGCCCGCTGCCGGCGCTGCCGACGGCCCCGGCCACCAAGAAGCGATTCTTCGGTCGTTGGCGGGATGAATGGACGCAGTTGCGTACGCTCCTCCGGCGTTCGTTCATGAGCAAACTGCGCAACCGCGCGAACCTCGTCATCACGATTGGCGTCGCGCCGGTTCTCGCGCTGCTCATCTCCACGCTCCTACGCTATTCCGACAGCGGTCACTACGATTTCGCCTCCGCCTATCATATTCCGACTTATCTTTTCCTCAGCCTGATCGTTGCGATGTTCCTTGGCCTAACGAACAGTGCCGACGACATTATTCGCGACCGCGCCGTCCTCCAGCGCGAACGCAACCTCAATGTCCGGTTGCCCTACTACGTCTTCGCGAAGTTTGTCTCGCTCGGTTTCTTCGCGCTTTTTCAGTGCATCCTTTTTGTCTTGATCGGGAATTACATCCTCGCGATCCGCGGGATGTTCTGGATCGATCTCGGCATCATGCTTATGACCGCGATGGGCGGTGTGGCCCTGGGACTGGTCATCTCATCGCTCGTGGCCGACCCAAAGACGGCGGCCAACATTGTTCCCCTCGTCCTCATTCCGCAGATCATCATGGGCGGAGCGCTCATTAAATATGAGGACATGAACCGCAACCTCGCGCTCGTTTACACTTTCAGCCGCTGGTTCTCGGAGCACCCGAACGACGAGCAGGGAAAAAAGATGAATAGCAGACTCCAGGTGCCGTTCGTCTGTCAGTTCATCGCGATGCGCTGGTCGTACGAAGAGATGGTGGTCGCCCAGGCCAAGCTCAATCCGCTGACCCGGCGCCAGGAGCGGACGCAGGACGAGATCGATCGTCTCGTCGCGAGGCGGGACGAGAATCCGGAGGCGACGAAGAGGTTGAATGAATTGAAGGAAACGCTCGCGGTCCTTTCCGGTTTGGAGGCGAAAACTCCGGATGAGCTGGATCGGTATCTTAAGGTGATCGACCAGATCTTGGATCGGAAGCGCCCATTCGATCGCGAGCTTTTCACCGAGGCGTCCGGCCCGGTGACGGCGGAGCAACTTTACGTGAACCAAAAGGTGTCCGATCTAATCTCGAACGCGGAGATGGAGCAGAGCGATTACCGGCGGGGCGGGAAGCTGAATGTTTTCTTCGGCGAAGAGAAACGTTACCTTGGGATGAAAGTAAATGTCTTCGTTTTCAACACGATCGTGCTGATCGGATCGACGCTTGGCCTCCTCGGGCTGCTCCACTGGATTCTGCGACGACAGCTCGAAGTGCGCCGGAGCTGAGTGCACGCCGGCTCGGGATGACAAGCAAGGGGTTAGCGCTTAGGAATGTTGGATGAGTAAGCGCAAGAAAACGAAAAACGAAACTCGCCTCATCGTGGCGTCGAGCGATCACGACCCGGACATGCTCTACGCGACAAAGTTTTTCGTGCCGGATCCGTTTATCTTTCTCGAGCAAAACGGCAGGCGGACCATCGTTTTGAGCGACCTCGAGATCGATCGCGCGCGCAAGCAGGCGAAGGCGGACGAGATCGTTTCTTTCAGCCAGTTCGAGCGCGAGGTGCAGGGAACACAGAAGAAAGCGCCGCCCTTTGAAAAGGTGATGTCGCATTTTCTGTGCAAACGCGGCGTGCGCTCCGCGCTTGTGCCCGCGAATTTTCCCCTCGGTTACGCGGAGGAGCTGGCGACTCGGAAAATTAGAGTGCGCGCCACTAACGGACTTTTCTGGCCGGAGCGCGAAGCCAAATCGGAGGACGAGCTGCGACAGATGCGCCGCGCCCTTGCCATTACCGAGAAAGGGTTGGCTCGCGCGATGGAAGTGCTGGCCGCGTCGAAAACTGGTCGAGGAAAGAAGCTTAAGTGGTCAGGTCGCACGCTGACCTCCGAGATTCTGCGCGCCGAAATTGACTCAGCGATCTTGCGTGCCGGGGGATTGCCGGCGAACACGATCGTCGCCGGCGGCGACCAGGCGTGCGATCCGCATGAACGCGGCTTCGGGCCGCTCAAAGCCGATTCCCTCATCATCCTGGATATTTTTCCTCGCGACGCGACGAGCGGCTATTACGGCGATATGACGCGGACGGTCATTCGGGGGCGCGCCAGCGAAGAGCAACGCCGGCTTTGGGAAACCGTGAGAGAAGGCCAGGCGCTGGCGCTGAAGAAAATGAAGCCCGGCGTCGACGGCTTGAAGCTGCACACCGAAGTAAAGCAATTTTTCACTGACCGCGGCTATCCGACAGAGGTGCGGGCCGGCCGGCAGGTCGGATTCTTCCACGGAACTGGCCACGGCCTCGGCCTCGAGATCCACGAGTTTCCGCGGTTCCAGAAAACCGTCTTCAAGCCGGGGCAAGTGCTCACCGTGGAGCCCGGCCTGTATTATCCGGGGATCGGCGGAGCACGGCTGGAGGATGTGGTTGTTTTGACGAAGAATGGGACTCGACTGCTGTCGCGTTTCGAGATGCGACTCGAAATCTGAACGAACCTCCCGCTGAGGCGTCTAACCTTGCAGACAGTGAGGCTGAGCGAAGCGCAGCGGAGTCGAAGAATCTCTTCCCCAAGCGAGAGAAGCTTCGACTTCGTTTCGCTTCGTCGCACTTAGATCACAGGGACGCGACAGAAAACCAAATTTCATCTCATATGCTTTCATACTATTACGGCGGCGGAATGTTCGGCGGCAATTGGTTGCTGCTGGTGGGCGTTCCGCTGATCATCGGGCTTTGGGCGCAGTGGCGCGTAAGCCACGCATTCAAGAAATGGGGCGAGGTGCGCGCGACCTCGAACATTACTGGGGCCGAAGCGGCCCGCGAAATCTTACAGGCGGCGCAAATCAGCGACGTCGAAGTGGTCGAGATTAACGATTATCTCGGCGATCACTACGACCCGACCAGCAAGCGTTTGTGTCTGTCGTCGAACGTTTACAACACGCCCTCCGTCGCCGCGCTTGGCATCGCCGCGCACGAAACCGGCCACGCCATCCAGCACGCGAAAGCCTACGCCCCGCTCAAAGCGCGCATGGCCATCGTGCCTCTGACAATGGTCGCTTCGCAGATGTTGCCGTTCATTATTATCGGCGGCTTCATTTTCCATATGACCGGTCTGATCACGCTCGGCATTTATTGCTATATGATCCTGCTGGCCTTCCAGTTGATCACGCTGCCGGTGGAGTTTGACGCTTCCCGCCGGGCGAAAATCATTTTGCAACAGATGGGCATCGTCCAGCCAGGCCAGGAAGTCGCGGGGGTGAATAAGGTTCTTAATGCGGCCGCGCTGACATATGTGGCCGCGTTCATCGCCACGCTCGGCAACCTGCTCTGGCTCATGTCGGTCCGCGATCGCCGCTGATGCCTCCCGGCGACCCCAAAAAGATGAATCCCGCCATTGCCTTGCCGTCTCCGCGTCGCTTCTCCGATTTGTTATCGTCGGGTCTTCGGTCGCGTGCTAAGCCTAAGCGCGACGCGATGGAACAGCCGAGATCGGATGAAGACAAGCAGCTGGTTTCGCGGACCCAGGGCGGCGACGCAGCGGCGTTTGATGAGCTGGTCGTCAAATACACGCCGCGTCTCTACGGCCTGGTCTATAACATGACCTCCAACCACGAGGACACGAACGATCTGCTCCAGGACGTTTTTTCGAAGGCGTACAAATCGATCGGCGGCTTTCGCGGCAAATCGTCCTTTTATACCTGGATCCATTCCATCGCGGTGAACATGACGCTGAATTTCCTCAAGAAACGCGGCCGCCGGTTTCATCTCAGCCTCGATGACATGGACGCGAGCATTCAGAACGACAAAGAGTTCCTCGAGCTCACCGCCACGAGCAGTCCGGTGCGCGAAGCGGACCTTTCCGAGCTCCAGCGAAGATTGAACGAGGCCATGATGAAATTGTCTGATGAACACAGAGCCGTGGTCACCATGTTTCACATTCAAGGGATGCCCCATGCTGAGATCAGCAAAATCTTGCGTGTTTCCGAAGGTACGGTACGTTCCCGGCTCTTTTACGCGAACCGACAACTGCAAAATTATCTGGAAGAGTTCCGGAAGAATCCTGTTTCCTAGCCCCCTTCATCAATTTTAAGCGAACGCTGCATGAACGAGTTTAACGAAAACGATATCGGCAAATTGTTGCGCTTGAAGCGGCACGAGCAGCCCCCGCCGGGTTACTTCGATAGTTTTCTGCACGAATTCCATCGCCGGCAGCGCGACGAATTATTGAAAGAACCTCTCTGGCGCATTTGCCTCCAGCGGGCCCAGGACTTCATGTTCCGCCTCAACGTGCCAGCGCTTACCTCCTATCCCGCGGCGGTCACAGCCGTGCTCGTGTGCGCGGCGGTCATTTCATTGAAGGTCTACCAAGGGCCCGGGACTCAGAATGTCGCCGCGCAGAACCAAACGCCAGTGGTTGCCACGGCGCTTCAAGATACGGCTTGGAGTCTCTCATCTCCGGTCACCACGCGTGATCTGGGTCCGAAACTCCTGCGCACTGCCAATTACAGCCCCCACACTCAACGGGCCGCGACGCCTCCGCGCTACGTTCTCGATAGTACTCCAGTGAGTTATGAGGCTGCTTTCAGATTTTAGTCTGGCGCCAGAATCGTCTTCCCGGTCTCTTCGCGCTGCGGTGTCCCGGTTCTCCTTCGCGTTCGCGTTTTTCGCCGTGGCCGCTCTGGCTCGCGCCGAGGAGCCGTCGACAACCTCGATCAGCCGCGAAGTCAAAGACGTTTTCGACAAGTCGGCCAAAGCCGTCGTAAAAGTCCACGGGACGGACGAGCATGGTGACTTCGCGGGCACCGGTTTCTTTGTCGATCCCGCTGGGACGCTTTACACCGCCTATTCTGTCGGCGGTGATGCCGAAAGCCTGACGGTTGATTTTGACGGGAAGAAATATCCGGTGCGCGTAATGCTAACCGATGTGCGCAGCGGGATCGCGATCCTGAAGGCGGACATCGCCACACCTGCCTTGCCGATCGGCAAGTCCGAGCAAATCGAAGTAGCAACGCCTGTTATCACGATCGGCTTTCCCCTCGATCTTCCAGAAACGCCCAGTTTCGGAATGATCGCCGGTTTCGATCGGAAATTTCTCGGGCGTTATTTTTCCACAACGCATCTGCGCGTGAACGTTCCCACGCAGCGTGGTGAAGCCGGCGCTCCCATCCTGAATTTCAAGGGCGAAGTCGTCGGCATTCTGGTCAGCAGCATCGAGAACGGCTCCGCCTGCTATGCCTTGCCGATTGATGCCGCGGAGAAAATTCGGAATGACTTCGTGCGTTTCGGCGAAGCGCGCCACGGCTGGATCGGCATCAACGTCGCCGAGGCGGAGAAATTCAAGGAAGGCTCCCGCGCGGAGATGACGGAGATCATACGAGACACGCCAGCCTTTGGCTCGGGCGTCAAATCCGGTGACATTCTTCTTCAGGTGGGAAAGACAAAAGTGCGCGAGCCCGAGGACGTGATTGATGCATCATTTTTCATTACGGCTGGGGACACCGTTCCGATCACCGTCTTGCGCGGGGAGGAAAAACTGACGTTCGATATCCAGGCCGATTTTCATCCGGCCAGCCACCATCCGCCCGTGATTGCGGCTCCGGGCATGAATCAATCGATCCCCCTTCGGCTCGATCCGGCGGGCAGGACGCCGTAGCCGCGTTCGCCGTGCGAAGCGGTGACAGGGCGCGCGCGCAACGCCTCACCTACGGCGGCTACAGCATGGTTCGAAATTCGTCCTCGTTGACGATCCGGATTCCGAGCTTTTTCGCCTTCGCCAACTTGCTTCCGGCATCTGCCCCGGCCAGGACGAAGCTTGTCTTCTTGCTCACGCTTCCGCTCACTTTTCCGCCGTGGGCGATAATCATCTCTGCGATTTCATCGCGCGATTGACTGAGCGTGCCTGTGATGACCCAGGTCGCTCCTTTCATTTTTGATGCGGAAGGATCGAGCGTTTTCGTTTCGCCTTTGAATTGCAAACCCGCTCCTCGCAGTTTTTCGATCATCTCGAGGTTTCCAGGTTCGCGAAAGAAATCGTGAATGCTCTGCCCCACCACCTCGCCCACGTCTGGAATCCGCTGCAATTCCTCCGCCGAGGCTTTCATCATCACGTCGAGGTTTGGGAAATGATTGGCCAGCGCACGTGAGGCGCTCACTCCGACGTGCAGAATTCCGAGCCCGAAGATAAGGCGCCAGAGCGGACGCGATTTGCTGTCCTCGATCGCATTGAGCAGGTTGCCCACACTCTTTTCTCCCATGCGCTCGAGTTTGCCAAGCGTGTCGGCGGTCAGCGCATAAATGCCGCTCAGGTCCTCCAGTAATTTATTCTCGACCAGCTGGCCGACCATCGCCTCACCCAGTCCTTCGATATCCATGGCGCCGCGTGAGGCGAAGTGCTCGATCCGGCGCCGCAATTGCGCCGGACATTTGCTGTTCACGCAACGGACTGCGACCTGGCCTTCATCTTTCACGACCAGGCTTCCGCATTGCGGGCATCTCTTCGGCATGCGGAATTTTTTCTCGGTGCCTGTGCGAAGATCGGTTCGAACGCCGACCACCGCGGGAATCACTTCGCCCGCTTTTTCGACGATGACGACGTCGCCGATTCGAATGTCTTTCCGTTCAATCTCTTCCTCGTTATGCAGTGTTGCCCGCGCCACCCGGCTTCCGCTCACCGTTACCGGCTCGAGTGCTGCCACCGGTGTCAGGGTTCCGGTTCGACCGACCTGGATCAGAATGTCGTGCAAGCGCGTTTCAACCCGCTCCGCCTCATATTTGAACGCGATCGCCCATCGAGGGGATTTTGCGGTAAATCCGAGAATCTCTCGCTGGGCAAACGAGTCGACTTTTATGACCGCGCCATCAGTCTGATACGGAAAATCATGGCGGACCTGATCGAGTTCGTGGATCGCGCTTAGAATTCCTTCCACCGAATCCGCCAGCCACCAGCGTTCCGTGCCCGGCAATCCCAGCTTCTTGAGCAAACCAAAGAGGTCGGAATGTTTTTCCAGCGCCCTGCCTTCGATTGCCCCGGTCCCATAAAAAATCACGCCGAGCGGCCGTTGCGCGGCGATCGCGGGATCCAGTTGTTTCAGGGAACCAGCCGCGGCATTGCGGGGATTCGAGAACTCCGGCAAACCCGCCTTTGTTCGCTCCGTGTTCAACTTCGCGAACCCGCTTTTGTCCAGATAAGCCTCGCCGCGCACTTCCAAAATGTCTGGCGCATCGCCCTTCAATCGTTTCGGCACCGCCCCAATCGTCCGAATGTTTTGGGTAATGTCATCGCCAACATTTCCGTCGCCGCGTGTGGCGGCGTAACGAAGTTCACCTTTTTCGTAGAGAAGCGAGACGGCGATTCCGTCCGCTTTCGGCTCGACCACCACCGGAATTTTTTGGTTCGGCAGCAGGCGCTCCATGCGGCGATAAAAATCTTTCACCTCTTCTTCGGAGTAGGTGTTGTCCAGGCTAAGCATCGGAACTCGATGCGTGATTTGCGCAAAGGCCTTCAGCGGTTTGCCGCCGACTCGCTGGGTGGGGGAGTTGGTCGCCGCCAGGTTCGGGAAGCTTTTTTCCAGGTCGCTCAGCTCCCGGAATAGTTTGTCGTATTCACGGTCGCTGATGGTCGGCGCCGCCTCCTCGAAATAGCGGCGATTGTGTTCTTCGATCGCCCGTCGCAACTCGGCGATCCGATCGCGCGCCGTAACTTCCGCTTCAGCCATGGCGGCATCATACAAACGAGCCACCGACTCGCAATCGCGCTGAGGATTATCTTGCTGTGGCAGCCTCTAACCGGCCACACTCTACCTGTAGTTTGGCGCGAAGAGATTCGGCGGCCACAGACCGCCGCGACAGGTTTTGTAACAGCGATGGCAGCCTCAGAGCGAATCCTCGGTGTCGAAGGCGGAGGAACAAAGACCGCTTGGGTCATGGTCGAACGCGGCACGGATGGTTTGCGCGTCGTCGATCAAGGAAAGCTCCCGCCTTCGAATTTTCGGCTGACACCGCCGGATCGACTTCGTTCCATTTTTCGGCAACTGCCTCGAGAGGTCGACCGGGTCGGGATGTTTCTTGCCGGCTGCGGTCCGGACGATCGCAAGTCCCTGGAGGCGCTCTGCGCGGAAATCTGGCCGCGCGCGAAAATTGTCGCGGGGAGCGACCGGGATTCTGGTCTCGCGGCCGCTCTGGGCCGCGCCGATGGTATCGCGGTGAACGCGGGTACCGGCGCTACGGTGACCGGTCGCCGTGGGGAACGGATCGAGAAGGCCGGTGGCTGGGGCCACATCCTGGGCGATGCCGGGGGCGGCTACTTCCTTTCCCTCCAAGCGCTCCGGCTCATTCTGCGCGAATACGATCTGCATCGTGGAGAGGCGCAGTTTACTGCCAGCATCCTGCGGGCTCTCTCCCTGAACAGCCGCGATGAACTCGTTCGCTGGGCCCAGACGGCCGACAAGATGGAGATCGCGACGTTAAGTCCCGTCGTCTTGGAGGCCGCGAGAGACGGCGATCCGAATGTCGTGAAAATTATCGACGACGGCGCGGACGTCCTCGCCGAGTACACGGCAGCGGTCGCATCTCGTTTGGGACTGTTCGCACCCAAAGTAATTCTCCTGGGCGGTTTGTTTAGCCGGGATTCGCTCTACGTGGCGGCGTTTCGGCGGCGATTGAAGAGAAATCTCTCGGACGCCCGGGTCGGGATGAGCGAGCAATCTCCCGAACTCGGTGCCGCGTGGCTGGCCGCGGAGCTTGAGGAGCGCAGAACTTTTTCATTCGAGCCGCGAGCGTCTGAAGTGAAGGATTTGGCGAGCGCGTTGACGGAGCGGCGGAATCCCCGCTCGAAAAACCTGGAAACAAGTAGCGCGCAAGAATTGGTCGAGCTCTTTGTCGAGGAAGAAAAACTCGTTCAGGAAGCTCTGCGGAAAGAGGTTGGCGCTCTGGCGCGCGGAATCGAACTCGTGACCAAGACGTTACGCAAGGGTGGCCGCTTGTTTTACGTCGGCGCGGGGACGAGCGGACGGCTGGGCGTTCTCGATGCAAGCGAGATTCCGCCGACCTTTGGCGCTTCACCTGAACTGGTGCAAGGCATTGTGGCGGGCGGAGTGAGTGCGCTTCATCGCAGCGCCGAGGGAGCGGAGGACGAACCGGGCGGCGGCGCGCTGGCGATCGACGAACGGGGCGTGACCGGCGCGGATATTGTCTGCGGAATCAGCGCAAGCGGGAGGACTCCTTTCGTGCTTGGCGCGCTCGCGGCGGCAAAGAAGCGGGGCGCACAAACGATCCTGCTAACCTGCAATCCGGCGCGGACGCGCATGGAAGCGTTCGACCTCGAAATCGATCTCGCGACGGGCTCCGAGATTCTGACCGGTTCGACGCGCTTAAAGGCGGGGACCGCAACAAAAGTTGCGCTCAACATTCTCAGCACCGGCGCGATGGTGGCGCTCGGGAAGGTGCGCGGAAACGTGATGATCGATCTTGCACCTACCAATGAGAAACTTCGCGATCGCGCCGCGCGTCTCGTGGCGGAGTTGGGGAAATGCCACTATGCCGAGGCGTGCGAACGCCTGCAAAAAAATGGCTGGAATCTTCGCGCGACGCTGGCCCAGGGCTCAACCGCGGGGGAGGGCGCGTGAGGCGCGAAGCGTAATCGCCTTCTGCGATTTCGTGGAGTGATGCCGGCGAGGCGTCGCCACCTTGCGATGGGTCCGGTGATTCTGCGCCACCCGGTGATGCCGCCGGTGCTGGCTAACCGTCGCAACGGCCTTGCTGTCCTTTGCATCGGACGGTTGGCAGACGGGCCCTCGATCGTTGAAATAATCGCCGACCCGGCAGCGAGCAAAAACCTCGGCTGTCACCATTTGCGAACGCACGTTTCCCTGCCGATCGCGCAGGAGAAACGTGTACATGCCGTTGCTCTCCGTCCAGAATTGAGGGTTTGGAACTCCGATGGGGGGGCGCGAAGTTCCGGTGGGCCCGCGGAACACGAAGGAATAGACGCCTTCGGTCCCGATCATGCTCGAGTCCGGCAGCTGCCGCGAACGTTTTTCCACGATCGTGCCTTCGTAGGCGCAACCGGTCAGCAGAATGGCGATAACAAAAACGGCGAGAAGATTGGAACGCATAGGCACGAGGTTTGAAAGGACGGCAAGAGGTAAAGACGTTTGTAATATTTTTCCGCCGTGGCCGCCAGAGGTTTATTCGAATTTGTGTAAGAGCCGTAGGATTGCCAAAAATCTGGCCCATCTGGAAAGATCCATAAGCGCACCGGCCCCTCCGCACACGAAGCAGAAGAAACTTCAACCCAAAGGAAACCTTATGCTCTGGACTATCTTTGTTGTTCTGCTGATTCTTTGGCTTCTTGGCTTCATCGGCCATTTTGGCGGCCAGCTCATCCATCTGCTGCTCGTCATCGCGGTCGTAGTCCTGATCGTCAATCTGATCTCAGGCAGACGTACGCTCTAGGCTGTCCGATTCATGAAACCCGCTGGGATTGTCGGGATCATTCTGATCGCGATCGGCATTATTGCGCTCGCCTACGGCGGCTTCAGCTACACCAAGCGCGAAAAGATAATTGATGCCGGCCCTTTGCAGGTGAGCGCGGACCGCGAGAAAACGGTTCCGCTGCCGCCGATCCTGGGTGGTGTCTGTCTCATTGGCGGAATAATCCTGGTTCTCGCTGGGAACAAGAAGAGCTGAGTGGGCCTGAGCCCGGTCGGGGCGTTGGTGGTTCGCGCTCGAACCTGCGGCTACGAAGCGCTATTGCCCGATCTTCAGGACTGCGAACGTCTTGCTGCCTCTTCGGTCCAAGTAGAGCAGAATGCCCTTGCGCGGGTCGGCTTTGTTGAGCGCTTCGCGAAATGAAGCGACGTTGGTCACGCGCTTTCCGTCCACTTCCGTGATGACATCCTCGCGCTGAATGTCCTGGGCGGCGGCGAGGCTGTTATCAGCGACGTCGGTCACGATGACGCCTTGCTGGACGCTGAGTTTCAAGCGGGTGGCGACCTCCTTGGTCAAGTCTTGCACCTGCAAACCGAACTTGTTCGAGTCTTCCGGTTTAGTGGGCACCGGCGGAGTCAATTCGTTCGAGGCGCGGGAGATGTCGTTGGGCAGCTCGCCGGTCGTCACCGGAATCTTCAGCGTCTGGCCCTTTCGCCAAACCGTAAGCTCAACGTTCTGGCCAACCTTCTTTTTCAAAATCTCGCGCTGGAGCTGCGTGTCGCTGCTGACCGGCGAGTTGTCGACCTGCGTGATGACATCGAAGGGGCGCAGGTTGCTCTTGTAGGCAGGCGCATCGGCCTCGATCGTTCGGACGACCACGCCTTTGTCGAGGCCCTTGAACAAATCGCGGATCGACGGGTCATCGCCCAGCGATTCGATCCGAATGCCCAGCCAGGGCCGGACGATTTTATGGCCGGCGATGAGTTGTTGGCCGATCTCGCTGGCCAGATTGCTCGGAATCGCGAAACCGAGACCGCGGTTCAACCCGTTGATTAGGGTGTTCATGCCGACCACTTTGCCGTCGATGTCGCAAAGCGGGCCGCCACTATTGCCCGGGTTGATGGACGCATCGGTCTGCAAGTAGTCGGAGATCGAATAGCCGCCCGTCACGAGCAGCTTGCTTCGCCCCTTCCCGCTGATCACGCCGTAGGTAAAAGTGTAGTCGAGCTTGAACGGCGCGCCGATGGCAAAGGCAAACTGCCCGACGCGTACCGCGTCGCTGTCCGCGAATTGCGCGATCGGCAAATTCGTGGCCTCAATCTTAATGACCGCGACATCCGTTTTTTCGTCCGTGCCCACGATTTTCGCCTGAAACTCGCGGCCGTCCTTCAGCTTCACGTCGATGCGATCGGCGCCCTCCAGGACGTGATAGTTCGTATAGATGTAGCCATCGGCTCGCACGATGAATCCGGAGCCTTCGCTTTGGACCGGTTGCGGATTACGGGGATTCCGGCGGGGCGCATTTTCATCCTGAGGGCCCTGGAAAAAGAGATCTTCGAGCGTGGGGTTTTCGCCCGCGTCGTTCTTCTTCGTCACTTCGATAATCACGACACTCGGCGCGACGATCTCGAAAACTTTCGTAAAAGCGCTGTTCAGTTGATGGACGACGTCCTTGCCCGCATCTGCGGCCGCCGGCGGAACAGTCGAAGTCGGGCCGGTCTCAGGTTGAGCGAGCGGAGCGGCGGCCGGCAGCGAGGAGGCCGCCAGCCAGAGGACGAGGAAATGAATGAAATTTCGCATGACTGGGAACTTGGACACAGAGCCTACGATAGCTGTTCAAATGCCATTTTGCGAAAGGATCTCCTCGAAGAGTGACCCGCCACGCACACCTCAAGGTGCCTATATTGACACGATTATTAAGGCCATTAACTTTTCGCTCCACAAAACAAAATGGTCACTCTTGCCCCTGGCAAAATGGATGGAAAAGAGTTCGTCACGCATGCGCCTGGCTATTGGCCGGACGTTCCGAAGGAACTCTGGAACGATTGGAAATGGCAGCTGAAGAATCGGGTCACTTCGCTCGCGCAACTCGAGCAGCACCTGGAATTATCGAATGAAGAACGCAGCGGCGTTCTGCTTTCCGGCACGAAGCTCGCTCTCGCCGTCACGCCGCATTTTTTCAACCTGATCGAGCGCGACAACCCGGAATGCCCCATTCGCCGCCAGGTCATCCCGCGGATCGAGGAAACCTGGACGTCGCCGTACGACATGGCCGATCCGTGTGGGGAAGATTCGCACATGCCGGTGCCGGGATTGGTCCATCGGTATCCGGACCGCGTTCTCTTTCTCGTGACCGACCGATGTGCGAGCTACTGCCGGTACTGCACGCGCAGCCGCGTCGTGAGCGGGGTGGGCGAACAGGAGCTGCACACCGATTTCGAGGAGGTGTTTCGCTACTTGGAAGAGCATACTGAAGTGCGCGACGTGCTCCTCTCTGGTGGCGATGCTCTGATCTTCAGCGACGAAAAACTGGAACGGATTCTCAGCCGCTTACGCGCGATCCCGCACATCGAGTTCTTACGGATAGGAACGCGCGTTCCGATTTTCCTCCCGCAGCGCATCACGCCCGAGCTTTGTGCAATGCTGCAAAAATACCATCCGCTCTGGATGAGCGTGCATGTGAATCATCCGCGTGAGCTCACGGTGGAAGTGAAGGAAGCGCTCGAGCGCCTGGCGAATCACGGGATTCCCCTGGGCAATCAAAGCGTGCTCCTCGCCGGCGTGAACGACAACATCGATACGATGAAGACGCTTGTGCAGAAGTTGCTCATGTGCCGCGTGCGGCCCTATTACGTTTATCAGTGCGACCTGATTAACGGCTCATCGCATCTGCGGGCGTCCGTTGCGAAAGGAATCGAGATCATTGAGGGATTGCGCGGCCACACGACAGGCTACGGCGTGCCGCAGTTTGTGATCGATGCGCCGGGCGGCGGCGGCAAGGTGCCGATCAATCCTGGTTACGTTTTGTATCACGACAACGAGAAGATCGTGATCCGGAACTACGAAGGGAAAATCTTCGAGTATCCGGAGACCGGCGGGGACGAGACCGTGCAATTCGCCCCGCAACGGGAATATCACGACGAGTATTTGTACTCCTAGGCGCTCTGTCATCCCGAGGCGGGCAGACGCCGAGCGACCTCACCGCCGAAGTTGCGGTCACACTTCTAATGGGTAATGCGAGGTCTCTCACGGTCTGCGCGGCTCGGGATGACAAGTCAGGCACGCCGGTTCGAACTTAGGGCTGCTTCTCGAAAACGATCTCGCCGCCAATCACGGTCATCGCGCAGGTGGTCGCGAGAATTTCGGGCTCGGGAATCTTCATGATGTCCTTCGAGAGAACCGTCAGGTCCGCCAGTTTTCCGACTTCGATCGAGCCCTTGTCCTTCTCTTCGAAGGCGGCGTAGGCGGGCCACGCCGTAAACATCTTCAACGCTTGCTCCCGCGAGACGGCCTGCTCCGGGTGCCAGCCCTCACCGGAAAATCCTTTAACGCTCTTGCGCGTCACCGCCGCGTAAAACTCGATCATCGGTTCGCCTCGTTCCACGGGCGCATCCGACCCGCCGGCGATGACAGCTCCCGACTTGATCAGGCGCTGCCACGCGTAGGCGCCGGCGAGGCGCTCTTTTCCAAGACGGCTCGGCGCGAAAAATAAATCGCTGATCGCGTGCGACGGTTGCATCGATGCGATAACGCCGAGTTTCGAAAACCGCGGGATGTCTTGGGCGCTGAGAATCTGCGCATGCTCCACCCGCCAGCGCGGCTCGCGGAGCTTTCGTTCTTCGGGCGGCACGGATTTGAGCGCGCGTTCATACAGATCCAGGATGACCCGATTCGCGCGATCGCCGATCGCGTGGGTTTCCACCTGAACGCCGCGGCGCAGGGCCTCCTCGAACATCGGCGACAAGTCCGCTTCCTTCTGGGTCAGAAAGCCCGACGTCTCGGCATCGGCATAACGATCGAGCAACGCCGCGCTGCGCGAACCGAGCGAGCCGTCGAACACGACTTTGATTGTGCGGTTGGTGAAATGCCAATCGCACGCGTTGACGACTGGACCATCCGCGAGCAGACGGGCAGCAGGTTCCTCCGGTCCATAGACAGCGTTGTAGATCCTCAGCTTGATCCTTCCGGAATCGCAGAGCCTCCGCATAAGATCGACTTCCGCGAGCACGCTGCCGGCGTTTTGGATTTCGCACCACCCGAGCTCGAGGCTGCGTTTCACGCCCAGCAGGAGGGCCCGCTCTTTTTCCGCTGCCGTCGGCGATGGGATGTGCTTGCCGACCAATTCCTCGGCGCGATCCAGCAACATCCCGAGCGGCTCTCCGCTTTTCTTGTCCTTCAGAATTTCACCGCCGAAGGGATTCGACGTCTCTTTATTGATGCCGGCGATTTTTAACGCCGCGCTGTTAACGACCACGCCGTGACCATCGGCGCGCGTAAGAAAAACCGGATTGTCCGGCGATACTTTGTCCAAGTCCAGACGTGTCGGGAAGACCGGCGGTTTCCAGAAGGTCTCGATCCAACCCCGGCCCGTCACCCACTGGCCGGGCGGTGTTTTCTGGACGCGCTCTTTCACTTTCGCGAGAAAATCTTCGAGGCTGGTCGTGCCTTCGAGATTCAGATTCATCTCGCGGGTACCGATGCCGAAAATGTGGCAGTGCGAATCCGTCAGACCAGGCACGACAGTCCGCCCTTGCAGATCGACGACGCGCACCGCCTCGGCCTTGTATTTCGCGGCCTCAGCATTCGAGCCGACAAAGACAATTCGTCCGACTTTTACCGCGATCGCCTCCGCATGGGGCTGCCGGTCATTTACCGTGTGGATATTACCGCCGATAAAAACGGTGTCCGCCGGTTCCGCCGGTAAAGTGCCCGGCGCCGTGCAGCAAAGCGCGATCAGAAATGAGACTGCTGCCGAAGTCTTCATCTACTAATCTTCGCCAGCGGTAGCGTGATCGTCGAGCGCCGTTCGTGCCGTTGTGCCTGCCAGAGGAATTTCGTTTTTACGGTTTTGCTTGTCCGCCGCTTCTTCGTATCAGGATAAGAGTCGCGAGATTTCTCCAGGAAAAACGAAATGATGCACAATTTTCTTTTGCCAACCGAAGGGCGATTTATAGAGTCGTGGCCTCTCGCTGTCTCGCGGCGATCAACCTTAACCTCACCGACCTCTGAGCGCTGCACATCCTAACCGCAACTTTGTGCCGTTTTTATCTTGGCGGCTGGCCCTTCGGGGAAGCACAGTTCGCTAAGCGCTATGGCGAATTTTTTTCCACGCTGGTCAAATTGGCTGCCGCTCAAAATCGCGGTCTGCGGCGTGGTCATCGTTTGCGGCCTGACGGCGGGGACCTGGTATTACATCACGCCGAAGTACACGCGCGTCGGTTATCAGCCGATCCAGCCGGTGCCATTCCCGCATGATCTGCACGTCTCGCAGCTCGGGATGGATTGCCGTTACTGCCATAGCTTTGTCGACGTCGCCGCGCATTCGAATATCCCGAACACGCAAACGTGCATGGCCTGTCATACCCAGGTGGAAAAAAACAATCCGAAGCTGGAGCCGGTGCGCGCCAGTTGGAAAACCGGACAGCCGGTCGAGTGGGTGCAGCTCCATCGCACGCCCGATTACGTTTATTACAACCACGCCGCGCACGTGAATCGTGGGATCAGTTGCGCGAGCTGCCACGGGCAGGTCAATCACATGCCGGTCGTCTATCATGCCAAGCCGCACAGCATGGCGTGGTGCCTCGAATGCCACCGGCACCCGGAAAATTTTCTTCGGCCCGAGACCGAAGTCTTCAATCTGGATTGGAAACCGGAGAGAGAAAATGTCTCCGCCTTTGTCGCCAAGTACGGGCAGCCGAAGGATGCGCAGGACGATTGGTCGAAGAAGGAGAAGCTGACGCAACAGGAAATTGGCCAGACGCTGAAAGAGCGCTGGGACATCCAACCGCCGTTGAACTGCCAGGGGTGCCACCGATGAAGCGCATTTTCGAGCATCCACCGGAGAAGCTGACCGGAAAGCGTTACTGGCGCAGCCTCAGTGAACTGAGCGACACGCCGGAATTTCGCGGGTGGCTCGAGCGGGAATTTCCCGCGGGCGCGGCCCAGCTCGAAGGGGACGAATGGTCGCGTCGCGGTTTCTTGAAGCTAATGGGAGCGTCGATGGCGCTGGCCGGCTTTGGCCTGACGAGCTGCCGCCGTCCCGAAGCGCACCTCGTCCCGTTTACCAAGAGTGTCGAGTGGGCCATCCCCGGCAAGGCCCTCTTTTATGCGACGGCGATGCCGCGGCGCACCGGCGCGATTCCACTCGTGATCACGACGCACGACGGACGGCCGACCAAGGTCGACGGCAACCCGCTTCATCCTGCGAGCGGCGGGGCGACCGACGCCTTCGCGCAAGCGTCCATCCTCGATCTTTATGATCCGGCGCGCTCAAAACGCTTCGTCGAGAAAGGCGAAAAGAGCGAAGGTGGCAAGAAAGTCGACACCTTCGAAACGCGGGATAGGGTCGCCTTTGAGAAATATCTCGCGCAACTTCGCTCGAAGATTGCGGCTGACGGCGGAGCAGGTCTTGCCTTTCTGGTCGAGGAAGTGCATTCGCCCACCCGGGAACGTTTGCGCGGGGAGCTGCAAAAGGCTTTTCCGAAGATGCGTTGGTGCGTGTATGACCCTCTCCTGACCGAAGCGCAGAGCTTCGCCACTCACATGAGCTTCGGCGATAATTCGCGGCTCATTGCCCGGCTCGATCGGGCCGATGTTGTTCTCGCGCTCGACAGCGATTTCCTTGATTGCGGCGATGGCGATATCGCGGCCGTCCGCGCTTTCTCCGCGCGTCGTCGCGTGAGTGCGGCGAAGGATACGATGAATCGTCTTTACGTAGTCGAGAATCGTTTCACGCTTACGGGC
>JBEEHC010000072.1:0-14247 GCA_041167205.1 Verrucomicrobiota bacterium | reverse complement strand
CGAAGCCAGATCGCGGCATTATCCGTATCCGCAACGTGACGACCAACCAGGACGGCGAGGTTGTCCAATCTTTCTTCGCTTCGGTTCTCGTGCGTCGGCGGCCAGCGGCGGACTGAATCAGTTTTCCCGACCTGATTTCTCCGCTGCCATCGCTTTGCATCCGGCAAGATCGAGTTTGCCCGAGGCAAGAACCGGAATCGCGCCCACCCGGCGCACCGTCTTGGGAATCCACAGGTTCGGCACACCAATTCCAGAGAGTGCCGCGCGAACGCTCGGCAGATCGAGATCGACGCTGCTCAAAAGAACGAGCGCTTCACCTTTCGCCGCATCCGTCACGCCGACGACGGCAATAACGCGCTCGGAGTTTTCCGCGGCCGGCAGGATCGACAGGATTTTCTGTTCGATGGTTTCGTGCGGCACCATTTCGCCGCCGATTTTGGAGAACCGCGAAAGCCGGCCTTCGATATAGAGAAAACCATCTTCGTCGAATCGGCCGATATCGCCCGTCTTGAACCAGTCGTCCCGCAGGACTTCCGCGGTTTGGGCGGGAGCATCTAGATAGCCTTCGAAAATGTTTGGTCCACGGAGCCAGAGCATTCCGGTGTCGTGAAGCGAAACCTTGCGGTCGGTCTCGGCGTCACGAATTTCAGCTGCCATGCCCGGAAGAAGTTTTCCGGTGGAGCCGAGTCGATTGCAGGGTTGAATCGATTGCCCCGGCTTCGTGGCCTTCGGTTCCGGCAGGTTGACGCTCACCACCGGCGACGTCTCCGTGAGTCCGTAGCCTTGCAGGACCTCTTTTCCAAACCGCGTCTCAAACGCCTTCACCAGCTCATCGGGCAACTTTTCCGCTCCGGTAATCAGCAGCCGCAAACTGCGCAGTTGCGCTGGCTCCGCTTTTCGCAAGTACGCGCGCAGGAAAGTGGGTGTTGCCAGCATTACCGTTACTGCCTCGCGCTCTACGAGGCTGGCAATCTTTCCGGCCTCGAGCGGATTCGGATAGCTCGCGGTGCGAACGCCTTCGATCAGCGGGTACCAGAGCGTTACCGTGCAGCCGAAGCTGTGGAAGAAAGGGAGCGACGCGAGCATCACGTCGTCCTTTTTCGCATCGAGCATGACGGCGAATTGCGAGACGTTGCCAAGGATGTTCCGATGAGTCAGCGCCACTCCTTTCGGCTGGCCCGAACTTCCACTCGTGAAAAGCAGGATCGCTTCCGCCCGATCCCCGATGCGTGGAAGTCTTAACATTCGGGCCAACAAGGCCGACGGCACCGCGACCGCCAGAACCCACCAGCCGGCGATCGCCCTTTTCATTTTCGGCAGGATGTCGTCGAGGTGAATCACCTGCCGCGTCCAGGGAAAATCCTCCAATCGCTTTGCGAGCATTCGCGCCGTGATGATCGTGCTCAAGCCGGCTTGTTCCCGGGCGGATTCGATCGAGTCACGTGCGCTGGTGAAATTCACGTTGACCGGAATCTTGCCCGCGAAAACGACCGCCAGATTCGCGACCACACCGCCTTTGCCCGGCGGCAGGACGATCCCAATTCGCCGCTCAGGACATGTTCTTCGCAAATGACGGCTCAGCGCGATTGCTACGCCAAGGAGTTTGCCGCGCGTTAGACTCGTGCCATCGAGCCCGTCGGTGATTGCGACTCGAAAGGGATTTCGTTTGAGACCGCGCAGGCAAGCCTGCGCGAGATGACCGCGCAGGGTCGGCCGCTGGCTGTAGCAAAATTCCCCGATCTTGAGCAGCTCCTCACGAACAGTCGCGATGTCGGCAGCTTCGGCCGGCAAAGGGTGGCCAAACGCGACCATCACCCGGTACGGCACAGACCGGGGCCATTTCGTAAAGAACCGTCCGCCTTGGAACGAGAAGATCGAGCCCCAGAGCCGGTCGAGCCACACGGGCACAACTGGCGCTTCCGCCTGCCGCGCGATTATTTCGTAGCCGCGCCGCAAACGGAGCAGCGATCCGCTCCGCGACAGCTCGCCTTCTGGGAACAAGCAAACGATTTCGCCCGCGCGAATCTTGGCCGCCGCCTCGCGCATCGCATCTTTCGCTTTGCGAGGCGTGATGGGAATGCAACCCACCGCTCGCAAGACCGGGTGCAGAAATCGATTCCGGTAGACGCCTTCGTCGATGATGAAGCGAATCGGTCGCGGAGAGGCGAGCATGAGCACAATGGCGTCCACCCACGTGATGTGATTCGGCAGCAGGAGGAAGCCGCCAGCGGGAAGATGTTCCAGGCCGGTGGCGGTAACGCGATAAATGAGCCGGGCGAGGCCCAAGCCAAAAAAATAGAGCGCCCGTTCGGCGGCCGACGATTTCGCCATGGAATATGATTTACAAGGAGCCGGTTGTTCCGTGCAATCGGCAATTCAATGACGGCCAGCGAAACAAGGGCAAACCCCGGCGCCCAGACAGCGCTTGCGTTGCTGCTTGGGATCAACCTGTTTAACTACATCGACCGCCAGATTCTTGCGGCGGTCGAGCCAAACATCCGCGCGGCCTTTTTCGCGCCGGGGGATCCAAACGCAATGGCGATGACTGGTGCTCTTGCTCCAGCATTCCTCGTCACGTACATGCTTTCGGCGCCGATCCTCGGTTTCCTGGCCGATCGGTTCTCGCGCTGGATCATCGTTGGCGCATGTGTGATTCTCTGGAGCTTCGCGACGGCGGCGTCGGGTTTCGCGCTTACCTTCGTCGCGCTGTTTGTCACTCGCATTTTTGTCGGGATCGGGGAGGGGGGTTATGGCCCCGCGGCCCCCACCATCCTGGCCGATTATTTTTCGCTCCAGGTGCGCGGCCGCATCATGGCTATTTTTTGCGCGGCGATCCCGGTGGGAAGCGCCCTCGGCTACGTGCTGGGAGGAATAATCAACCATCAGCTCGGTTGGCGCTGGGCGTTTTATCTGGTGGCGATACCTGGCGTCCTGCTCGGTTTGTTCTGTTTCTACCAACAAGATCCGCGGGCGCGAAGCGGTGTCCGCGCCGAACGCAGGCGAGCGCACAAGGAAAACTACCTGGCGTTGCTGCGCACGCGCTCCTTCGTCTTTAATTGCCTGGCGCAAACCGCGATGACTTTTGCCCTGGGCGGCCTCGCTTTTTGGATGCCGGCCTATTTGATTTTTCGCAATCAGCCTCCCGAGCAGGCCACGCCGATTTTTGGCGGAATCACCGTTGTAGCTGGACTTCTCTCGACGCTCCTCGGGGGATTTGTCGCGGATCGCCTGCAAAAGCGATTCAGTGGCTCGTACTTTCTGGTCTCTGGCCTCGGTATGCTGGCCGCCTTTCCGTTGCTCGTGCTGATGCTCTACACCCCATTTCCATTGGCTTGGGTTCTTCTCTTCGGCGCGGTCTTCTTCGTTTTTTTAAACACGGGACCATCCAACGCGGCCCTGGCCAACGTGGCGGGACCCAAGATTCGCGCGACCGCTTTCGCGCTTAACATTTTGATCATTCACGCTCTGGGCGACGCTCTTTCGCCTCCCTTGCTGGGAGCGGTGGCCGGCCATTCACCGCGGCCGGACGGATCGCCAGACATGAACGTCGCATTTCTGGTCGTTTCACTGGCGATGCTCGTCTCCGGGGTTATCTGGCTTTTCGGAATGAAGTACCTCGCGGCAGATACCGCCGCCGTAGAAAACCAACCGGTGGCGTAAACGAGACCGGGAGGAGTCCCTGGCCTGGGTCTATTCGAATTCGTAAGTCGTAATCTCGAGCTCAATTCCGTCCGGATCCCGAAAGTAGATGGACTGCGAGATTTCGTGATCTTGGAAATGGAAAGCGATGCTGCGACTGGTCAGGTCGCGTTGTGCCGCGGCAAAATTCTTACGGTTCGCGCGCAACGCGAGATGGAGCATGCCGGCCGGTTTCTGAGCAGGCGACGGATTTGCCTGATCACTTCCGGCGGGAAAAAGTGCTATGGCCGTCTTATCCCGTGCGACGAAAACCGGGACGCCTCCCCACATTCCCTGGTAGCGCCGTTCGAACCCCAGGACATCGACGTACCACTGGGCCGAACGTTCAACATCCCGGACGGCCAGCGCGACGTGATCAAGCCCTTCCAATTCAAACATGCGGGCAATCAAATTGCAGAAGCGCCCCGAAGAAAGCAAAATTTCTGGCGCTCGCCGCAGCACGGGCCGCTGCACCGCCCGGACGGTACCGGTGGCGGGCGAGATTGACCTTGCGAAAACGCGGGCACAGCGTTGCGTAAGCACTCATGCGTAGAATCGTGTTGTCATTCGCGGCGTTTTTGGTCGGCTGCGCGAGTCTGTTTGCGATAGAGGTCCAGGTGGGGCGGTCACCCACGCCCGAGCCAAAACAGGCCCAATCACCGAAGGCGCCACAACCGGCGCAGTCGCCAAAGCCGCAACAACAGGCGACGCCCGGGCCGCAGCCGTCGCCTTCATCCGAGTTGCCGCGCTATCGGCCGGCCCTGCTGGGGACCGGTCCCACTTCCGTTATCAACCGGATCGACACTCAGGCCTTGATCAAGAAAGGACAGAAAGATGGCAGCATCATGTTCTGCTGCTCCGTCACAAGAGTTGGAGCAATCGCCACTACCTGGACCTATCGCGGAACGCCTGAATCCACCTTGCTCGAGCAGGAATTGGTCAGGCGGCTGGATCAAGCTTTGTTTGTTCCTGCAATCTACAACCGCGAACCCGTGCACGTTCTCTTTTACGGCACGGTGACGTTTTCGATCGTGAACGGAAAGCCGCGTCTTCGGATTTTCGCAAACCAGGAAGCGGCTGAGCTGAAAAAGGAAAGTGATTTTGTCGGCCCTCAACCGTTCGTCGGGCGCGAATCGAAGTTTGAAGGATTGCACTATCCGGACGACCTGGTCGAAGGTCCGATCAAGGGTCTGGTGGAGCTGGGCATGAAGATCGATGCGGACGGAAATCTGAAGGACCTGCAGATTGTTTCGGAGGAGCCGCCCCTTGTCGGCTTCCGGCGTGCCGCGTCGGAGGATTTCCGGGTGGCGAAATTCATTCCGGCCTTCCGTGACGGGAAACCGGTGGAGTGCAGCATCACGTTGCCTGTCTACTACGAGCCGTAAGACGGTGGAGGCTGTTCGTTTCGCGTTTCGCTAAGGTCTGTCGTGGCAAAAGCAAAACGGCCGACCCTGCCTTCGTCCTTTTTCCAGCGGGACCCGCTCACGTGTGCTCGTGAGCTCGTTGGCGCTGAGCTGGTCTGGGGAAAGTGCTCAGGCGTCGTAGTCGAGACCGAGGCGTATCTCACATTGAATGACGAAGCGTGTCATACCTTTACCCGGCCCAGCACCCGTGCGTTCGTCGAACGAAACGTCGCCGGGACAGTTTACATCTACATGAACTACGGAGTGCACTGGATGCTCAATGTCCTTGTGAAAGGGGCGGGCCGGAGTGGGTTGATTTTGATTCGCGCGCTCGAGCCGCGGCGGGGCCTCAGCAGCATGAGAGCACGCCGTGGGGTCGAGGACGTCCATCGCCTTTGCTCCGGGCCGGGCAAATTGGCGCAAGCACTGGACATCACGAAGCGGCATCACGAAATGAATCTTTGCGTGAATCCGCGATACTGTTTCATGCGCGGAGATGACCTGCACGTTTCGGTGCTGGCCGATCCGCGCATCGGAATCAGTCGAGCCAAGAATTTTCCGTGGCGATTTACTCTGGCGGGCAGCCCATTCGTCAGCGTCCCTGTGCGTTCGCCAAACGCGCGGAAGCCATTGACCGCCGTGCGGAGTGCGCGGACTTTCCACGCGCAATGAACGCAAGCAAACAGCGCGTCCTTCTGGGCATGAGCGGAGGCGTCGATTCCAGCGTGGCGGGCTACCTCCTGCGCGAACAGGGCTACGACGTCGTCGGTGTGACGATGAAGGTATGGCCGCAGGATTGCATCTCGCGCGCCGAGGACAAGTGCTGCGGGCCACAGGCCGTGGCGGACGCGCGCGGCGTCGCTCATTCGTTAGGCTTCCCGCATTACGTCGTCGATGAAGCCGACCAATTCGAACGGCTGGTGATCGACTACTTCTCGAGCGAATACCGGGCCGGCCGGACGCCGAATCCGTGTGTGATGTGCAACGAAAAGCTCAAGTTCGGCAACCTCTGGAAAAAAGCCGAAGCGCTGGGCTGCGCCTACATCGCCACGGGGCATTACGCGATCATCGAACATCATCCGGATCGCGCCGTCTTGCGTAAAGGCGTCGACCCGCGCAAGGACCAATCCTACTTCATGTTCAGTCTGCGCCAGCCGCAACTGCGGCGTGCGCTGACTCCGCTCGGCGCCATGGCGAAGCCGGCCATCCGGGAAATCGCCCGCTCGTTAGGCCTGAAGGTCGCGGACAAAGTGGATAGCCAGGAAATCTGTTTCGTGCCCGGCAACGATTACAAAGCGTTTCTCCGCTCTCACCTCGGCGCGGAGGAGTTTCACGCGGGAGGCATCTACGATCTCGAGGGAAATTTTCTCGGAGAACACGGCGGCATCGAGCTGTTCACGATCGGCCAACGCAAGGGCCTGCCCGGTGGTTCCCCTCAACCGCGTTACGTTGTCGATCTCGATCCGGAGACAAATCGCGTGATTGTCGGCGCCGCGGAGGATCTGGCCTCGGATGATTTTGAAATTGACCAGGTGAACTGGAGCAGCTGCGGCAATCCTGATGAACCGATCGAAGTCACCGTCAAGATTCGTTATAGTCATCCTGGGACCCGCGCGACTCTCACGCCGTTGCCGAAAGGACGCGCTCGCGTCCAGTTGCACGAGCCGCAAAAGGCGGTTACGCCCGGACAAGCCGCGGTCTTTTACGACGGAGATATCGTGATGGGTGGCGGTTGGATTTGCCGGGCGACGGCGCTACAGCTCGCCTAGCGAATGGAACAGGACGCCTTGCTCGCGCTCAGCGCGTTTCCCGAAATCGAAACGGCACGCCGCATCGCTCAGCAATTAGTCACGGAGAATCTGGCCGCCTGCGCCAACATCATTCCAGCGGTTGAATCGATCTATCGCTGGCAGGACAAGATCGAGAACGCGCCGGAGACTCTCGTCTTTTTCAAAACGACCGCCGAGCGTTACGGCGCGTTTCAAGACAAGCTGAAGTCGTTGCATCCCTATGAGGTCCCGGAAATAATTTGCCTGCGCCTTGCGGACGGTTTGCCGGAATACTTGCAGTGGGTCGTTGCGGGCTGTTCGGCAGGGTAGGGATGCGTTGCGGGATCCGGTCGGCGCGGCGCGCCGACCTACCCAGATTCAGGCTCAGTTTTCGGTGGCGGAGTGTTTCGAAATTCACGGTGCCGGATCTTTCCGCCCGCATGCGCGATGTAAAACCCCGCGCCCAGCGAAGCGACCGCCAGAATCAGGGTCGCTACCGCCAGAGGTCGCGCGCTCCTGGGCCATTTCTTCGGCGCGAAAATCGCCGCGGCCGAAACCAGCGCGAGGGCATAGAAAACGTAAATCAAATCATCGGCGCGATGGGCGTGCGCCTTCAGCCACGCCTGCCCGTCGTCGTCCGCCATCGCCAGGACGCGGTCTTCCGCCGCTTCCCCATATTGAGCGACTGGCCAGGCCGAGGCAGCGCAGGCGAAAACAAGAACGAGCGCGGTTACCTGGCCGCCTCGAGAGCCCAGATACATCGCTGCGATCAAGCCCAGCAACGCGATGCCCAATCCATAAACCGGCAATGGATTGATCAGAACGTGAACATATTCGGGCTGCTGCAGATCACGCAGAATCGCGTCAATCATGACCGTGGCTGGAGCGCTTGCGCCAGGAGTTGAATTTCGGGGACGGGCGGATAGTCCGTCCAATCGCCCGCACAGAAATGCCACCATTCGGTCCGCAATCCATAGAAGCCGGCCCGCGCCATTGCTTTTTGCAGTAGCTTGAGATTCGATCGAACCACCGGATTTGATCCCTGATAACTGAGCATCGCGGCAGGCGTGAAATTATCGAACCCAGTCGGCATGGCGGCTTCTTTGCCTTTCCGGTCGACCAGCGTCACATCGACCGCAGCTCCGCGCGTGTGCATGGAGCCGATGCCATCCTTGGGGTCCGCCACATAAGAGTTGTTAGGAGTCGCCTGCCAAAGCTGCTGCTGTGCGGCTGCGGGCCGGTAAGCGTCCCAAATCTTCAAGCCATAACCGTGCGTCTTGAGGTATTTTTGAGCGAAGACCAAACGCTGCGCGACGCTGAATCGGACCAGCGCCGGCATTCCGGGAGGATAGAGCGGCCGGTGGGTAAAGTTGTTCGGGCCCGCATAATGCAAGTCGATCACGATGCTCGGATCGATTCGTTTGATATCGACGAACTCGCTTTCGGTCATGGGCGCCGCGCCCTGGCCGAATGTGGCGACAGGAATGATAAGAGCGAGGAGCAGAGCGCCTGAGAGAGTGTGTCTAGAAAGCGCCCAGGTATTCACGTAAGCGTTGATCAAAGAAATCTGGACGGCGTCGAATCAATTCCCCGCCAAGGCCGGCGGACCGTCTGTCTTTGCGATACGTTGCAGGAGAAGTCGAGCGGTTTTCTCCGGCACATCGAACCGCAGCTGGAGATCGGTGCCTTGAGGATCGATCTCCGGTGGCTGCGTGTAGAGCAGGAGATCGGAATCCTGCACTCGGAGCCAGCGCTGCGGCTCGTTCTTGATCAGGCGACCGAGTTCCGCGGCGTCGTGAGCGGATTTGCATCTCAGGACCAGCCGCGCTTTCACCGGGTTCTGGAGGGTCAGCGAGAGGCCAAGCAACTCCGACGCATCGAGCAGTTCCCGGGTGAAAATAGGATGAAATATTTGCGCGAGCTTCGGCGGGTCTCGCGAGATGAGACGAAGCGCGTTGCCTTGATTCAGGGCTTGGAAGCGATCGAATAGCTGGCCCGTGGTTTTCAAATCGGGCTTGATCCCCAGGCGGACGCTCACCAGTTCCTCCACTTCGGGCGGAGAACCGATCGCCAGCGTCTTCGGGCCGACCCGCGCGAGCGCAAAGTCGGACCGCAGCCAGACCGGCAGGCCGCTGATGGGACGCCTCTCGAAGGCCTTGTCCTTCTCGATCGAGCGAATGACCGGGGAGACGTCGCCGCGCGCTTCCACCAGAACAAACTCCCGGGTCGTTCCCGCGTTCGTGGTCATGGCGCGCGTTACCCGGACGGCATCTCGCGACAAATTCAGGACCGGCGTCCGTTCCGCGTCTCCATTGAGCCCGGACCAAACGCTTTGCCATTCGGCCGATTGATCCTTTCGCCAGCGTTTGGGAAACTCGTCCCGCTCGATTTGCTCTGTGTTGACGGAGAGAATCGCTTCGGTGTCCTGCGGCAACCATTCCCTCTTCTGCGGTGTTTGAAAGACGAGCGGTAAAATGATCGCGAGCAGGACCAATAGAGAGACAATGCTGAAGTAGAATTTCCGAAGCTCCTGTTTATCAATCTGACTCGAGAGCACCGCCAGATCGGCGCTGTGTTGCAAATGCCGATCCACGGCGGCGCGATGTTTCTGCACTTCCCGCAGCAAGTGGGGCGCGTTCGGCGGAGCGATGCCTTGCGAGGCAAGATGACGGCCGATGTTGAGATAGGCAGGGTTCTTCTTCTCCTCGACGGTTTCATGATGACCGCGCGCCTCCTTCAGAGCGTCTTGCTGCGCGCGGCTGTTCTCATTCAGGACTCGGTCACGCGCTTCAAATTCCTCCCGGACCCGCGCGATGTTCTTATCCACCACAGCAAGTTCGGCGTCCTGTCGGACCAACTTCTCCCGCGCCATGCGGCATGCTTCCGCGCTGCCAAGACGCGCACGCGTGACTTCCGCGCGTTCTTCCGGGAGACGGGAGCGCCGAGCGCCGATCGCGGCCATTTGCGCTTCGAGATCTGCCGGCGGGGGAACCTGCGCCTGTAATTCGCCCAGTTTCTTTAAGAGATCCTGGTCGGCAGCGTCGTTATCCTGGAGCCGGCGCTCCACGCCTGACAGTTCGCGGTCGCAAAGATCGGCCGCCGCCTTCGCGTCATTCCGCCGTTCGAGGATCGGCTTTTTCTCTTCTTCGAGCTTGGCCAGCGCTTCGTTCTGCTCTTTCGTGTTCTGGGCGCGTTGCAGCTCAATTTTCCGGATGCTCTCTTCGATCTGCGCGATGCGCAGTGCGACTTCCTTTTGTTCCTGCTCGAGTTTCTTCAGCGCCACGATCTCGTTGCGGACTTCCGGAAAGTTGACCGCCTGCGAGCAACCTTCCCGGCCAAGATTGATTTCGCTTTTCTGGAGCACGCGCTTTTCGTGGCGCAACGCCATCCGCGTCTTCTGCCGGCGAATCTTCAGCCCGATCTCGCGCAGACCTGTTCGAATGAAACTCACGGGATAAGGCTACGCCGGTTGCGGCAGGCACCAACGTAAATTCACGTCCGTTACTCTTCCGCTCCGGCCAGCGTCGCCAGCACGCTCAAGTCCTCCAGCGTTGTCGTGTCGCCGGTAACGGTTTTCCCGCTCGCGACTTCCTTTAGCAAACGACGCATGATTTTGCCGCTACGTGTTTTCGGCAGCGCCTCGGCGAAACGGATCTCGTCCGGCTTGGCGATCGCTCCGATGTGGATACTCACATGCTCGCGCAATTCGTTTTTCAACGAAGCACTCGCCGTGATCCCGGCCTTTAACGTAACGAACGCGACCACGCTCTGGCCCTTCAGTTCATCAGGCCGGCCGACCACGGCCGCTTCGGCGACGTGGGTGTGACTGACGAGGGCGCTTTCGATTTCGGAGGTCCCGAGGCGATGGCCGGCGACGTTCAGGACATCGTCGATCCGGCCAACGATCCAGAAATATCCATCCTTGTCCCGGCGCGCGCCGTCGCCGGTCAGATAATTGCCTTTGTACTCGCTCCAGTACTGCTTTTTATAGCGCGGCTTGTCGCCGTAAATCGTGCGCAACATCGATGGCCAGGGCCGGCGAATGATTAATTTCCCGCCGACATTAGGGCCGACTTCTTCTCCCGCTTCATCGACGATCGCGGCGTCGATGCCGAAGAATGGAAGCGTGGCGCTGCCCGGCTTCGTCGGAATTGCGCCGGGCAACGGTGTGATCATGATCGCGCCGGTTTCGGTCTGCCACCAGGTATCCACGATGGGGCAGCGTCCGCCGCCGACCTTTTTCTTATACCACATCCAGGCCTCCGGATTGATCGGCTCGCCCACCGACCCGAGCAGACGCAGCGACGAAAGATCATGCTTCTTGAGCCATTGGTCGCCCCAACGGATGAAGGCACGAATTGCCGTCGGCGCGGTATAGAGAACGTTGACGCCGTATTCCTCGATGATCCGCCAAAACCGATCGGGCTCCGGCCAATTCGGCGCGCCCTCGTACATCAGCGTGGTCGCGCCGTTCGCGAGCGGACCGTAGACGACATAGCTGTGGCCAGTCACCCAGCCGACATCCGCCGTGCACCAGAAGATGTCCTCGTCGCGAACGTCGAAGACGTATTTCGCCGTGGAATAAATCCCGACAAGATAGCCGCCCGTCGTGTGCAGGATGCCTTTTGGTTTCCCGGTCGAGCCGCTCGTGTAGAGAATGTAAAGCGGATGTTCGCTATCCAGAGGCACGGGCGGGCAATGCGCATCCACGTATTCCAGCTCCCGGTGCCACCAGACATCACGGCCCTCTTCCACATGAACGTCATTACCGGCGCGCCGAAAAACGATAACCCGCTTGACTGGCGTTCCGCCTCGCAACGCATCATCCACGTTTTTCTTGAGCGGAACGATCGCGCCGCGGCGGTAGCCGCCATCGGCCGTAATGACCGCGATCGCCCCGCAATCGGCGATCCGGTCGCGAATGCTGTCGGCGCTGAAGCCGCCAAAGACCACCGAATGGACCGCGCCGATCCGCGCACAGGCGAGCATGGCGATGGCCGCTTCGGGGATCGTCGGCATGTAGATGATGACGCGATCGCCTTTGCGAATTTTGTTTCGCTTCAGCACGTTCGCGAAGCGGCAGACGTCGCGATGCAGTTGTTGATAGGTGAGCGCGCGTTTGTCTCCCGGTTCGCCTTCCCAAAGAATGGCCGCCTTGTTCCTGGTCGGTCCGGCAAGGTGCCGGTCGAGGCAATTCTCGGAAACGTTCAGTTTCCCGCCCACGAACCATCTCGCGAACGGCGCTTTCCATTCGAGCACCTTCTTCCATCGCTGCTGCCACAAGAGCTCGCTTGCTTCGCGCGCCCAAAATTTCTCCGGTCGATCGATCGACTCCCGATACATCCGCCGATACTGCTCAAGGCTTCGAATGCGGGCGCGCTTGGCGAACGCCTTGGCCGGCTTGAAAACGCGTTTCTCAACCAGATGCGATTCGATGTTCTCGGCCATGGCAAAGAGAGGCTAGCAATCTCGCCGCTGCGCTCAACGGAAAAGCTGTAGCCGCTTCGCTGTGCGCGAGAGAAACCTCATCTACTCGCTAGCGCTGCGCCGCCCACAGGGAGGCGGCTACAGTTTATTTCATTGTCTTCGCGAGGTGCGCGCCGGAGAATTGCTTCATGAGCGATCACGTTTACAAGAAAATCGAGCTGGTCGGTTCCTCACCCAGCAGCATTGAAGAAGCGGTGGCTAATGCGCTGTCCCGCGCCCAGAAAACCATTCGCAACATGCGCTGGTTCGAGGTCATCGAGACGCGCGGGCATATCGAGGATGGCAAGATCAATCATTGGCAGGTGACCGTTAAAGTCGGCTTTACGCTCGACAAATAGGGTGTTCGTTCCTTGACGCTTCTGTAGCCGCTTCGTTGTGCGAAGCGAATTTCGCTCGGGGCGTTTCAAACGGTATTTCCCGCGCTCCCCACAGAGCAGCGGCTACAGGGAGCTACTCTTCCTCGCTTTGCGCCGCCTGGTAGAGCTTGGTCGCGCCGTAAGCCAGGATCGCCGGCTTGAAAGCGATCATGAGCAGCCGGACGAATCCACCGAGAATGCGGCCGATCGGCAGCCGATTGAGAATGAAACCGGCGATGAGCGCGTAGGCGACGGCTCGCGCCGGATTCTCGCGCACATACTCTTCCGTTTGTTCGAGGACCTGCTCGAATTGATCTTTCGTGTAGCGAAGACTCCGCTCCGCGACGTCCCCGGTTATTCCTGAAGACTGTTCGTCCATGTTACTTAAACTTCGCACGGCGCTGGTTGTTTGCGTGTCCGAAATTCATTAACGCAAGGTGAGCCAAAGCGTGGCCGCTCCGCCCCGAGCGGGAAAGTCGGGCAGGGGAGGCTCCCGGTGAAAAGCTCCCGCGCGGCGTGTAGCTTTGAGGCAATACCGCGCCATGACTTCCAGCGCGCGTTCTCCCAGGCTCGAACAATTCGTTGAAAGTAGGATTCTTGCCTGGCGCTCTGCCACCTCCAGCGCAGCCAGGAGCAGCGTCTCAAAATCCTGCTCGACCTGGAACGCCTTCCCGCGCTTCGACCTCGAGAACGTCGGCGGATCCAGGATGATCACGTCGAATTTTTCTCCCTTCCGCGCCAGGCGCGGAATTACCTCCATCACGTCATCCGCCAGAAACCGGTGATCATTGGTCGGGACTGAATTGAGCGCAAAATTTTCCCGGCCGCGGGCGAGCGATTTTTTCGAGAGATCGATACTCACTGTCGTGGCGCCCACTGTACCCGCCGCCACGGAAAACGAGCAGGTGTACGCAAAGCAGTTGAGCAACGTCCGCGGCGCGATATCTCGCACGAACCGGCGATTTTCGCGTTGATCGATGAACAACCCGACGGAGTATCCGGCCGCGAAATCGATCCCGTAGCGCAATGTCCGTTCCAGCGCGGTGCTCTCCAGATTAGTCCCGGGATCGCCCAGGATAAGGCGCGGCGCCTCGCGATCGGCATTTTGTTTCGGGAGAAAGCGGGCGAAGACCCGCCTGAACTTGAAATCGAGATTAAGCGCCCAGAGGCAGAGTTCCGTCTTGAGCCGCTCGAGCGCCGCGTCGGTTTTATATGAGATCAACACGTCGACGCCGAAGCGCTCCACCCAGCCATCCGGGCCGGTGCAGAGGCGGAGCGCGTCTGTCTGCTGCGCGATGAAATCCCGGTGAAGACCGGGGTCGATCCATTCCGATATTTTCACGAGGTCTAACGAGGGCGTCTGGCGCTCTCAATACGTGAATCGCTTGTCGTGTCCATTCTGCGTCCGTCTCTTGCCCGGCAGGCCCGGCAGACTACAATGGCGTCGCGCTCAGCCTGCGCCTCGCCAGGAGCCGAATCACCAAATGCAACAGGTCACCGTCCGAGTTCCGGCGAGCACGTACAATCACGGACCCGGGTTCGACTGCCTCGGGG
>JBEEHC010000071.1:0-16021 GCA_041167205.1 Verrucomicrobiota bacterium | reverse complement strand
GGAAAGGCTAAAGGTGTTCCCATAACCAATGAATAATTTCTTTGATCTTATCCTCTAACAACTGCTCGACGGGATTAAAGGGGGAACCATCGAAGTACCGCGCAATGGTTCCCGGACCATCGGGGCTTCCATGGTCCTCATCGATGGATTTGCGCCAACGCTCTGCGTGCGTCCGCCATTCCTCCTGGTCTACGAGCTTAGGCGCCGTGAACCAGACGTTCCAGGAGAGCAGGTTGCCAGGCTGGAGCATATTACCAGACGCCAGGTTGAAAACATCCATGACCAACTGGTTAAAGTGATCGACGAGGTCATTATTTGTCTTTTGGATCGGGCCGATCTCTACTTCCACATTTGCAACCGCCCAGGCTTCGTTATGAATGGCAAAGTCAGGACTCTTAAATAGGTTGGTTTGACCAGTCCGAACTGGAAAGATGGGTTGCCCGGGGTCTTGAAACTTATGGGTCGTGACCTTGATCGAGTGGGCTTTGTCCGAGGGAAAGGGGAGTTTGCTGTTCTTAAAACTGTTCCACAGAATCTGAACGATCGGATTTTGGTGGGCGGCCGGACTAAACCAAATCTGACCCTCCACAGTCATATCGGCTGCGACCTCCCTGGTTGTTTCGTTAACCCAACCCCTTTGTCCGGTAACGGTAACTTCCACGTTCAGAGCGCCTGTTTTAGGATGATAAATACCCTGCTGGGGACAGATGATGGAATAGACCCTTCCGGTATCGGTGTAACCGAGCCTGGAAATGTAGGGAGCGAACATCTGAAAGCACCGCTTAGGATCGGCGTTTCCCTTTTCGCTCTCCCAACTAAACTCGGGCCACTCCACGCCCTGCTGGCGTTGGAGTAGATCGATGTTGGCCATGTTTCCCAACATGGGCAACGAGGTCAGGTCTGGATTTGGATAGGCGAAGGCGGGATTTGATTCAGCGAATCCGCCTACCCATCCTGGGACGGGGTCTGAGGGTTGATTTGGTTTCATAGGAGGTTCATGAATTTGGTTGGGGAACGAATTGCGACCTATGCAGGTCACGACGAACGGGATAACTTATATGCTACAGCCGCTCGCGGCAGCAATGGTAAAATACTTCGGTTATCCGACGGCCAAATAAACGCGGGAGCGGCCAATCAAGTTGCGATGTCGGCCAGCTCAGCTTGGCTTGCCGGAGTGCGAACTCGAATGGCCAGGAGTCGAAAGGTGGATCGAGCGCTCCGCCGCTCGATGATAAAAAAGTCCGCGCCGGAACGGCGCGCAAAACTAGTCATCGCGCGCGGAGCGCACGATCCACCTCTGTAGGGCGATGAACGCAGGCTCGGAGGACTCAGCGAGCGCGTCCTAAATTATTGGATGAACCGGATCGTCATCGGGTAGCGATAGAATTTTCCGTCGCTCGCCTGGATGGAGGCGATGATGGCGAAGACAACGTTCAGGACCCAAAGGATTCCGAGGAAAACGAAGCCGATCAGAACGAGGCAAAAGACGGCGGCGACAACGTTGTAGATGAGCATCGAGATTTGGAAGTTGAGCGCTTCCTTGCCGTGCGCATCGATCTCGGGCGAGTCGCCCCGCTTGACCAGCCAGACGATGAGCGGCCCGAGCAGGTGGCCGGGGAAATGAAAGAAAACGCCAAGCAAGGAGCTGGCGTGACAGAGCGCATTCCAGGTGCGCACGTTGGTGAGGGCGGGGGCGGTGAGAGGCAGAGGCGGTGGTGATGGGTATGAAGTTTCCATGGCGTCTACTGAATGGATGCGGCCAGCTCGAGGTTTGGATTCAAGAAAATCTGAAAAATTGCGCGGACGCTTCAAGCTCTGGCAGGGCAACGTAAGGCCAGTTCGCCCTCGTACCGCGCCGACAAAGGCGGTGGATCGGCCGCTCCGCGGGCGATGCTCTAATGAGTGCGGCTTCGCCGCCAACATCGAGCGGCGGAGCGCTCGATCCACCTTGTTGACATCACAGCGTATCGGAATTCGAACATCCTTGTAATTGGCGTCCAGAGCGCGAGGGTGCCCGCGGTGAAGAAAAGGACAAAAGCGCGCCGAGATATTGTCTCTCCTTTTCGAGACAAGCTTTGGAACTTGTGCCAGGAGTTGGCCAAGGGAATGGACGGCGCGGATGTCGTGATCGCGCTCAAGCAGGCGGGCGAAGAAATCTGGGCGGTCGGCATCGACGACACCTACAGCAACATGAGCCAGCAGGATCAGGATGCCGAGCCTCTTGGCAATGCTTTCGATATCACCTGGCTCACCGTCGTCTGCATCAAGCTCAAAGAGATCAAGCAGGGAAAGAAGCCGAAGGTGCGCATCCACTCCTGAGGAAGCTTTGCGCCGGCGACGCTGCTGCTAATCCGGAATCTCGGCCTCGACCAGCTTCGCCAGGAGGATGAGCGACTCCTGCCAGCCGAGATAGCAGGCCTCCGGCGGAATGGCCGCGGGTAGTCCTTTCTGCACAATGCTCAACTCGGTGCCGCAGGAAACCTTATTCAGGTTGATCGTCGTCTCGATTTCCCCGGGCAGGTTCGGATCGTCAAACTTGTCGGTGTAGCGGATGTGTTCGTGTGGCGTCAGCTCGCGATATTCTCCGCCAAACGAATGACTCGCGCCGGTGGTGAAATTGGTGAACGACATTTTGAAGGTGCCCCCGACTTTCGCCTCCAGGTGGTGCACCTTTCCGGTGAATCCGTTCGGCGGAAGCCATTTGGCCTTGGCGTCGGCATCGAGGAATGCCCGGTAGATTTTCTCAGGTGTAGCACGGATGACGCGATGAAGCCGGATGGTGTTCGTGGACATGATGACTACTCCTTTCGTTTGATGGCGCGCGCAACTTTGCCAAAGCGAAACAAGGTTTCATTAGTCGTTCAGCACTTTGCCGATTAGCGCTTCATCCCGATGGCGCCGTGTTTCCTGCAGACCAAACCAGTCGCAATTTCTCAGACCGGGTTTAGAATGAGCAGAAACTTAAACCGAGGAGAGTTTTCATGAAGCTATTGTCGACCTGCCTGTTGGCCGCCGCATTTCTCACATTTCTGTCTGGCTGCGCATCAGAAACTGATTCCCGTGGCTACAGCCCGGGTCAGATAAGGGCACAGCACTCCACGTTCGAGCCACCCCGGTAACGGAAGATCAGCGGCCGATACCAGTTCCGCATTCAACATTTCGCCGTCTTGCGCTTCTTCCCAATAGTGCCGCGGTTCTGCACCTTTCGGATGTAGTCGGGCGCAAAGGGTACCTGACAGGAGGTGTTGCCCATGTCCACCGTGACTGGGCCGATCTTTTCGGCGGTCTGGATGGCCGTGTCCGTCAGCGGTGGCACGTAGGAACCGACCGCGATGACGAACAAGTTCATTTGGCGGCGCACTGCGTCCGGTGCCTGATGAACGGTCTTCCGCACCTGCTCCAGGAGCCGCTTCAACTCTGGCAGATCGAGTTTCGAGTCGTCCTTGATGGAGACAAGGCTTCCGAACGTCGCCCAGCCGGCAGCGGCCGTCAGGGTCTTCTTCGAGTCGATCCACTTCAGCGCCAACTCCCACCCATGTGGGCTGCCCGCCGCGACCCACGGCACAGTGGAACCGGCGAGCGGGCTGTGGATCGCGTTCTCAATCCAGTGCTGGAGGTCCTTCTTCGTCATCCGCGCGTCGTCGGCGATCAACCCGGCCAGATACATCGCGTCATAGTTACCGGTGTCGTAAAGATCGAGCGCAAGCTGGTAATCCTTCTTGATGCGCTTCTGGATCTTCTGCAGGTCGGAGACCTTGACGCCAAAGCACGGCTCCTTCACGCCATGGTTGAAGATCACCCTTTTGTAGGTGTCGCTGCCCAGCGATTTCAGCTCTGCCAGGATCTCCTTTGCGGTCATAAGATTTTTCACCTAACGAGAACTAGGCGACTCTGCAAGGACCCTCCGCACGGTGGAAGCAACTGCAGTGGCTAGAAATCCGTAGCCTTCCTCCGTGAAGTGGATGCCGTCTGAACTGAGGAGTCGGTCGAAGCCAGCTTCGGCAACTGACCGATGGAGATCATTGATTCTCGCACCGTGCTTGTGCGCCAGAGCGAGTGCCGTTTCGTTGTAGAGAGCGACATCCGATTCATAGCGTCGTGATGGTCGGGAGCGCTGATGCCGTCGTTCGTTCAACGGCGTCAGGGTCGCCCAAATCAACGTTCGCTGACCACCTCTGCCAATCAAGGCGAAGATTTCGTCAAGGTTCGCAGCGTAATCCGCGATCGATACCTGGCGGGTAGAGACTTCGGAGTCGATCCGGAGGTCGTGCATACCGCAGTTGATGTGCACAATGTCCGGGGAGTGGTCGAGAATCCATTCTTTGGCGTTTGCAAGAATGTCTGCACTCGTTCGACAATTCTCGGCTGGCCCCCAAACGAGAGCTTCGGTCGCGAGTTCTCGCATCACCAAAGGTTGGTAATGAAGGCGAATGGAATCGCCGATGAGAACAAGTCTCTTCATCTGGGACGCGTTTGCATGGCTCGGTTCGGACGCTCAGGCAGCGTCGCCGCGGATCCATTTCACCATGTGCGGGAAAGGCTTCACGCCACGTAAGGCTGCATTCTGCTCGTCGAATGCCATCTCCCATGCCTGCAGGAGCGGGAAGCCGATGTAGATCCCGCGACGTGCGGAATCGATAATGTTAGAAGAGTCGCCGCCCTTGTAGGCGGTGCCGTGGAAGACATCCTCCGGCTGGAGGTCGAGCTCCAGGAGCGCGGCCCAAGACCAGGAGATCGTGGTCAATTCCTCGCCCCCATCGGCTTCGATGATCCCGGTGTCCGCTGACCGGCGTTCCGGCGGCGAGAGCGCGATGTGCGCAGCCTCGTGCAGCGCGTCGCCCGGCGCGACGAGGATCGACTCGTCAACGACAAGCGACCCGCCGGAGATGAGACTCCCCGGGAAGAGCGTCGGCCCGTCGATGGCGCCGGCTCGCATTTCGATACCGATTGACCCGAGGAACGCGGCCATCCGGGACAGGCGCGGATCGCGGAACATGGGTTTTATGGCATAACTGAGTTGGTCGCGATTGCACGCGTTACAAGGGCAGGTCCAGGTGAATGACTTGGCTGCATCGCCTGGTTAGACCTATTGGGTGGCTTCACTAAGTAATCTTTCCAAGGGGCTGAAGGGTAATGTATCCAGGCCGTGGCGCTGGCGCAGGAACTCAGGGCTGTTATAACTCAAATGCACCGCACCATCTGGCGATTCTGAGACGAGTGCCTTTAAGGGTAAATCCAGGGCAACGGAAGGATGGCGATCCATGAGGGGGGTGCCAGTCTTGGGGTCGCCGAAGATCAGGAGCACGGTTGGCCGCAACGTCAATCCGACGGCGCTAGCCTCGGCCGCCTGATCAATGCGAGCAAAGATCTTTATGCCTTTGGCTCCGAGGAGCGCTTCAAGCCGATCTACCGTTTCACCAACTGAATGGCGACTGAGGAGATCAACAATACCGCTTGCGTTCATAGGAGTCATGGCGATCTAACAAGAATAAGATCAGCGGCGGCTGGCGGGGTTGCGCGTGGCTGCGGGTTGAGGGTGCAATTTCATGGAAAGTGAGGAAGCCAAGTTGCCAGCCTGCTCGCGAATGCTTTCGGAGTTCACTGCATCGTCTGGATGGTTGCGTTCCATGGAATCTGCGCAGAATCCTACGTTCCGTAAATGTTAAATGGGAGCAGGAAGCTCAGCCAAAACGAAAGAAGCGTGAGCAGAAAGGCCGCAACCCAGGGCGGGATGATGCGAATCGCCCGGGCTCGCAGCAGGAAAAAGTATCCGGAGAAGACGACGATCGCGGGCAGAGCGAACAAAAGGAAGTCCGACGATGTAATAGCTGAGTGTGTGAGTACGCGAGTGCGGTAGAGAACTAAGCTATATGCCGCGTGTGCCACGACAAGAGCGACGAGACCGCAGATAAGCTGGACGACGCTTATTCGGGATCGTGAGGAGTCGGTCGCGGTCACCATCTAACGAGAATGAGGCGGGATCACGCCTCCTTTTTCTACAGGAATATTCCGCATAATCCGGCGCTGTGCTGGGAAGGATTGGAGGAAACGCCGCATTCGATGAGGAGGATGGCCGAATCAGCCGAAGCTGGCAAGGACGCGGTCTCGGCGTTCAAACACTGTAGGGCGGGTCGCTGACCTCGCCTGAACGTCGCCACGCACTAGCTGCAAATTGAGCGCAAGCCCGGCGGGGTTAGCGACCCCGCCCTGCAGAAGAAGCGTCCGGAGACGGACGAAAATCATCTCAGGCACGCCGAAGAGTAAGGTGAATGATTTCCGCCGGGGCTCTTGTTCGCAAAGGAAACCAGTTGCCGACGCCGTTGGAGACGATGAGGTGGCTGTCGCCGCGCGTGTAGTGGCCAGACCAGTAGCGAAACAACAGCGGGCCGAAACCGGTTTCCGCGTTCAGCATTAACTGGCCGCCATGGGTGTGGCCGGAAAGGGTCAGGGGCAATTGCGCGGCCGCGGCGGGGTCGAAGGCATGAGGATGGTGCGCGAGGAGAATGGGGAAAGCTTCCGGGTCGCGCAACACCAGCAATTCCTCGAAGGAAGCGGCGATCGAGGCGTCGTCGGAAGGCTGGTAGGGACGGAAGGTGGGCCTGCCCCAGCGCAGACCCAGAAGCTGCAAGGGATGACCGCGAACCGTCAGTTGTTCGGTTTCATTCACCAGCAGTCGAATGCCGGAAGCTCTCACCCGCGATTCAAACGCCTCGCGTCCCTGGAACAGGTCGTGATTACCTTCGATCATGTAAATACCGGAGCGCGCATCGAGGCGCCGGACAGCGTCGATCCCCTCGGGCAGCTCGTGGAGGGCGCCGTTGATCAGGTCTCCGGTCACCAAGACCAATTCGGAGCGGAGATCGTTCACCGCCCCGATCATCTCGCGGAGGATCGCACCCCCGGTGAATCGGCCCGCGTGCATGTCGCTCACGTGCGCGATGGTCAGCCCATCGAGGACGGCCGGCAGGCCGCGAACGGCGATAGTTATTCGGCGGACTCTGAATTGATCCAGTTGCCTGAGCGCGATTGCCGTCAGACCCACGGTGAACAATTGGGGCGTGAACGCGGCCGTGGCGGCGAGGAAAGCGCGGCGGCTCATTCCGCTGGGTTGAGCGTCTGCGGCTTGGCGCGGCTGTCGTGTTCGGATCTTGCCGATTACCCAGCAAACGAGCGCCACGATTGCGCCGACCACCAGGAGCGGAAGCAAGAGCGGCAAGATCAGCAGATGCCAAAGGTAAACCACCGTTGCCACGGTCGTGGGAATATGGGCCCATAGCTCCGAACGCCGGGAAGTAATCACGGCCAGCAAGCCCGCGAGCTGAAAGCCGAAGAAGAGGCTGTGGAGAATCCGGACCCGGCCCTTGAATCCCGCGTTGCGGAGCAAGCGATCCACCGAGAACCACCAGACGAGATCCAGCAGTAGAAGGATAGGGACAATGATCGTTAGGATCGACATGCCTGTGAGACGCTAAGCCCCAAGGGTCACATTTTCCAACGAGGGCGGCTCTATCCGGAAGGACATGCCGGAACCAAAGCTAGAGATTCCTCGACTTCGCTCGGAATGAGAAAATGGGTTAGACAAAATACGCGGTTGGCGGCGTCTCCATTATGAAAGACCGTTAAAAGAGGTCATGGAGAATGTCGTCACTCATGAAGATTGGAAAGTTTGTTTCTCGGAACTGGCCCCTGGGCTTGTGCTCTTCGCCCGCCAATTCGTCCGCACGAGCGCGGATGCCGAGGACATCGTCCAGGACGCGTTCATTCGCTTCTGGCGCAAAGAGCATTCGATCCAGAATCGCGGGCTGCTCTACGCGACTGTCCGTTCGGTCGCGCTCGATCTTTTCCGGCGCGATATCCGCCGCGCCCGCCGGGAAGCGAACGCCTCGCTCGAGCTGGAGCAAACAACCGCGCCGCAGTTTGATTTCGACGATGGTTCGCAACAGGAGCTGGCTGTCGCGGTCGACCTTCTGCCAGTCGAGCAACGTGAGGTGCTGGTCATGAAGATTTGGAACGAGCTCACGTTTGCGGAAATCGGCCAGGCGCTCGCGATTTCGCAAAACACGGCCGCCTCCCGTTACCGCTACGCCTTGGCGGCCTTGAAAAAGAATTTCATAGCCCATGAATGATTTCGCCGAACTGGAAGCCGAACTGAAGAAGCTTCGCCCACACGCGGCTTCGCCAGAGCTTGCAACGCGGATCGAGCAGGCCATGGCCGAAGTGTCGGGCAGGACAGCTACCGCGGGAGTGTTGCCGAAGAAGCGCAGCTTCCGGGTAAATTGGCTCGGGCTTGGACTCGGTCTGGCGGCGGCTGCTGCTCTGCTTATCCTGGCGCGGATTAATATCGAGCACCCGGCCAAGAGGCAAAGTGTGGTAGCGATGACACCGGCGCCCTTCGCGCCGCCGCTTCCCGTCAGCGACACGTTTGTGCCGGCTGGGATGACGGAGGTCGTCTACAACACGCGCGACGAAGGGTTGCATTTTGCCGACGGCGCCGACCAACCGGTCCGCCGCGTCCGCTCACAGAAGCGAGAGACCTTGCAGTGGCGCAATCCCGGCACCGGCACCTCCCTGCGCGTTTCTTACCCGAGCGAGGAAGTCACCCTCATCCCCGTTGCCGGCCAGTAGCCATGAACCCAATTCCTCCTGGTCATGCTCATCTTGATCCTAATCCAACCGAATAGAGGAAGAGCATGATTATGAGCACGAGCACGAGAAAAAGAATTTCTTAACCAAACTAAAACTATGAATACAAAAACCATCGCAGTAATCGCAGCTTTCAGCCTGCTTCCCGCAATCGGCTTTGCGCAGCCGCCACCCGCGCCGCCAAATCCACCGAACCCGCCTAATGCTCCTGTCCCGCCGATTCCGCCTAATCCTCCAAGGGACCGCGACCGGGACAAAGGGCCGAAGGTGCCGGTAACATTTCTGGGGGTGGAAACATCGGAAGTCCCTCGCGTGGTCAGCGAACAGCTCGGGCTCCCGAAAGGCTTCGGCCTTGTAGTCGATTACGTTGTCCCGGACGGTCCCGCCGCGGCTGCGGGGGTGCAGCAGAACGACATCTTGAAAATGTTGAATGACCAGATCCTGATGCAACCGGACCAGCTCGCGAAGCTGGTTCGAAGTTATCCTGAAGGCACCAATGTCGTGCTAACGATTCTGCGCAAAGGCGCCGAGTCAAAGATCACGGTTAAGCTGGCCAAGAAGGAAGTGTCATCGCGCCAGAATTTCTTTGGCCCAGATCCAGGAAAGGACCGGCACCGTCATGACAAGGACTTTGGGATGTTTGATTTCGACTTTGGCGACATGGACTTTGGCGATCTGAAAAACATTCAGCCGGCCATCGCTGATGTGGTCAAGGACGCGCGTCGTGAAGCCCTGCGCGCCAGCGCGGAAGCGAGGCGCGAGGCTTTGCGTGAAAGCGGGGAAGCGCGGCGCGAAGCTTTGCGCGCGGCCGAAGAAGCGCGGCGCGCCGCCCGGCAGCTCCATGTTTTCAGCACGGATAACGGCGCGGTGAAGTCGACCAAGATCGACCTGGGCAAGGCGCAGATCACCGTGACCGATCCAAGCGGCGAGATGAGAATCGAGAAGGTAAACGGCAAGAAGATGTTGACCGCGAAAGATCCACAGGGCCGCCTTCTCTTCAGCGGTCCGGTCGACTCGAAAGAGGAGCTCGACAAGGTGCCAGCCGACGTGCGCCAGCGTTACGACAAACTCGAACAGAAGGACCTTCCGGGAGTTATTTCTACCGTGTCCATCGATAAGGACGAAGACGCCGATAACGAGCGGGACGACCAGGAGGACGCGGACGACGACGCGAACGATAACAACAACAGCGACGACTCAGAAGCCTCGATGCAACAGGTAGCGTATCAAGCTTTACCGCGTTTGTTCCGGGGGCGGTTACTGTGACTTCGGTTTAGCTCCTATTTCCCGAGCTTAGTCCCACTACGAGGCACTATCCAATGAGGGGGATCCTGACGGTCATCATCCTAAACACAAGCGCGGCTTTGCTGGCAATCGCGCAGAGCCCCACGCCGGAAGTTCCAGCCAGGACGGATACCAGTGTCGCCAAGGAAATCGATAGCTATCTGAGCTCATGGACGGCGGAGAACAAGCTCTCCGGGACCGTGCTGGTAGCAAGGGATGGCGTACCAATCGCCAGCAAGGCAGCTGGTGTTGCCAACAAAGCGACCGGCGCGCCCATCGGGTTGAATACCAAGTTCAACCTCGGCTCGCTGAACAAGATGTTTACGGCGGTGGCTATCGCCCAGCTTGCTCAAGCCGGGCGTCTTTCTTTTGACGATACTATCAGCAAGCATCTGCCTGACTACTCAAACAAGGAGGTAGCGGGTAAGGTAACCATTCACCAGTTGCTCACGCATACTTCCGGGATGGGTTTGTACTGGAACGACAAATTCATGGCCCAGCGCCAGGAGCTGCTCACGGTGGCCTCGCATCTTCCTCTTTTTGTCAACGAGCCGCTCTCTTTCACGCCGGGCGAGAAGTTTCAATACAGCAACTCGGGCTACATGGTCCTGGGCGCCATCATCGAAAAGATTTCGGGTCAGGATTATTATTCCTACGTCCAGGAGCACGTCTACAAGCCGGCTGGCATGACGGATACCGGCTTTTACGAGCCGGGGAAAGAGATCCCGGACCTGGCCATCGGTTATACCAAGATGAGACTGGATGGTAAGCCGCTGGAAGAGGTCCGAGACAATACGAACACACGGGAGGTGAAGGGCGGACCGGCCGGCGGTGGTTATTCGACCGTGTCAGATCTGCTCAGGTTTCACACGGCGCTTCGGAGCTACAAACTGCTCAACGAGGAATACACCAGGATTGTCACCACGGGCAAAGTAGAGGCCGGCGGGCCCATCGGCCGATATGGCTACGGATTTGGCGACAAGATGTTCGGCGGAAAACATATCGTGGGACATAACGGGGGCTCGGCTGGCATTGCCGCGAATTTCGAGATGTATCCTGAACTGGGCTACACCAGCGTCATGCTCATGAACGCGGACCCTCCCGCGATGATGCCGGTGATCATGGGAATTCGGCAACGCATTCCCGCGAAGTAACTTTCCAAGAAACAGTCCGCCGGGGTTTAACCCAGCGTCGGCCGCTGCCCGGCGGACTGTTTCGAACTCGAGCTCCAGAAGGTTTCCTGCTCTTGATCATGATCCTAATCCAATCCGCCCGAGCACGGGAAAGATCATGATCAGGAGCAGGATCATGAGCAGGAGGTAAGCTGCTCCGCTGGAGATAACACGTCGCCGCCGAGCTTTTGCTTGTTCTTGCGAATCTCATCCTCGATATAAGAAGCCGATGGCTCTGGACGACCGGAAAATTCCTCGAGATCCCACGCCAATCGTCGGCGCGCCGACCGATATCGCGCCGTTGGGCGGACCGAAGCCCCCGCACGAGCGGACCGCTGATGAAGAAGCAGGGACGATTGATTGGGAAAGGCTCGCGGCCAGCGATCGATTCCGAAACCTGCTCAAAGCCAAGCGGCGCTTCATCGTGCCGGCGATGATCTTTTTTATCGTCTATTACTTTGCGTTGCCGGTGCTGATCGGTTACGCGCGGCCGTTCATGGAGAAACAGGTGCTTGGGCCGGTCAATCTCGCTTATCTCTTCGCGCTCTCGCAGTTTTTCATGGCCTGGATTATCGCCGCGCTCTATGTCCGGGCGGCGGCGCGGTTCGACAAGATGGCCGCTGACGTCATCAAGCCGGTCGATAGCTCGGGCAAGTAGATCTCCTGCTCATGCTCCTGCTCTTGATCCTAATCCAATTCAACCGAGCAGGAGCACGATCAAGATCAAGAGCAGGAGATAAGAAACAATGACACCGGCGCTGGCGATGTTCCTTGGGTTCGTGCTGGTCACGCTCGGGATCACCTACTGGGCGGCTCGCCGGTCGCGGGGTGACGTTGCTTACTTCGCCGCGGGTCGCCGCATTACCGCCTGGCAGAATGGCCTTGCCGTAGCCGGCGATTACATGAGCGCCGCGAGCTTTCTCGGGATCGCGGGGATGATCGCTTTCAATGGCTATGACGGCTTTATGTATTCGGTCGGGTGGCTTGTCGCCTACCTTACCGTGCTGCTCATTGTGGCCGAGCCCCTTCGCAATGCCGGGAAATATACCATGGCGGACTTGCTCGCCTACCGGCTGAATGCCCGTCCCGTCCGCGCGATGGCTTCAGTGAGTACGCTGACGGTCTCCACGTTCTATATGATCGCGCAAATGGTGGGCGCCGGTGCGCTCGTCAAGTTACTCCTGCCGGGTGTGAACTATGAGACCGCGGTGGTCGGGGTAGGGGTGTTGATGATCGTTTATGTGGTCTTCGGCGGGATGCTGGCGACGACCTGGGTGCAGATCATCAAGGCGGTGTTGCTCATGAGCGGCAGCACTTTTCTCTCGATCCTGGTGATGAAACATTTCGGGTTCAGCTTCAGCGCATTTTTCGAAGCGATCAGCCGCGTAACCTGGACCGGCCCCGACGGCGCGGTGATCACGCGCAATTTTTTCCAGCCGGGGTTGCTCTTCAAGCCGCCCTGGGGCGCCATCGATCTGATCTCTCTCGGGCTCGCCCTCATTTTCGGGACGGCCGGGCTGCCGCACATTCTGGTGCGATTTTACACCGTGCCCGATGCCAGGACGGCGCGGCACTCGGTGGTCTGGGCCATGCTGCTCATCGGCATCTTTTACATCATGACGACGTTTCTCGGTTTCGGCGCCGCGACGATTCTTACGCCGGGTAAGATCAGTATCGAAAACATGAGCGCGCCGTTATTGGCGGAGGCCCTCGGCGGCAAAGTTTTCTTCGCTTTCATCAGCGCGGTCGCCTTTGCCACAATCCTCGCCGTCGTCGCCGGCCTAACGATCAGTGCGAGCACGAGCTTCGCTCACGACTTTTACACGAACGTCATCCACCACGGCCGGGAACGGCGTCCGGGCGAGGAAGTGCGCGTGGCGCGAATCACCGCCTTCGTGGTTGGCGCGGTCGCGATCCTGCTGGCCATTCGGCTCCAGACCGTCAACGTGGCTTTCCTGGTCGGGCTCGCCTTCGCGGTCGCGGCGAGCGCAAATTTGCCGGTGATCGTGCTGAGCATTTTCTGGCGCCGCTTCAACACGACTGGCGCGGTGGCTGGTCTTTTCGTGGGCCTCGCCGGCTCTATCGTGCTGATCATTATCAGCCCGAGCGTAATGGGGATGGATGCCAAGGCGCTGATCCACGGGCAACCAATTTTTCCGTTAAAGAATCCCGGTATTCTCAGCATTCCGCTTGGCTTTCTCGGCGCGATTGTCGGAACGTTCCTGCGCCGTGAGCCGCGGTCGGAAGCGAGGTTTGCGGAACTGAGCGTGCGCGCGAATACCGGCTTGGGGGCCGAGCAGGCCACGACGGAGTAGGGACATGACTTCGACAGCAGGAGAATTCTTTAGTACCTAACTGAAAAACCGGCGCTCGCCGCGGCAGCGCCTCTACACTATCAACCATGACAAAACCGATTCATTTCATCTTCGCCCTGTTGGTCGGCGCCGGAACCTCGTTGGCTGAAACAACCCCGACTCCTTCCGCTCCCGACCAGACCGCCGCGGAATCGAAACGTGCGAATGAATTTCTCGACAAGGTCTTCGACGAGTTCGTGGCCACTCATCCGCAGATCGAGTCGTCACTCGGCATCAAGACGCATTACGACCAGTGGAACGATATTTCGGATGAAGCGTCCAAGCGCGATCTCGAAACGGAGCAGAAAAATCTTGCCGAGCTAAAGAAGCAATTCCCGAAAGAGAAGCTCGACGCGCAAACAAAGCTGAGTGTCGAGCTGTTTGAGTTCAACACCGCGCGCGATACCGAGGCTTATCAATTCCGGCTCGACAGCTATCCGGTGAATCAAATGTTCGGCGTGCACTCCGAGACGCCCACGTTCCTGATCAACATCCACAAGATCGACAGCGAAAAGGACGCGCAAGCCTACATCGCGCGGCTCAATGGCGTGCCGAAGTTGTTCGATCAGTTGATCGTGAATCTGAAGGCGCGCGAGGAGCATGGCGTGATTCCGCCCAAATTCGTTTTCCCGCTTGTGCTCGAAGCCTGCGCCAATGTCACGAAGGGTCAGCCATTCGATGAGTCCGGACCAAACAGCCCTCTCTTCGAGGATTTTTCGAAAAAAGTTGGCGCCTTGAAAAATATCGACCAGGCCGGACGCGATCGTCTGCTCGCGGATGCACGGAAAGCGCTGATCGATTCCGTGAAGCCGGCCTACGCCAAGTTGGTTACGACCTTGCAGGCGCTGGAGAAGAAAGCGAATGACGACGCCGGCGTCTGGAAATTTCCCGACGGCGCCGCGTTCTATGCCTCCGCGCTTCGCCGCACGACGACGACGAAACTAACCGCGGACCAGATTCACGAGATCGGCTTGAAGGAAGTCGCGCGCATTCATGGCGAGATGCGCAAGGTCATGGAGAAGGTCGGCTTCAAGGGTGACCTTCAGGCGTTCTTCAAGTTCATGCGCGAAGATCCGCAGTTTTATTTGCCGCAGACCGAGGAAGGGCAGCAGAAGTATCTCGCCATGGCGACGAAGATCGTCGACGACATGAAAAAGCGGCTGGACGAATTGTTCATCACCAAACCGAAGGCGGACATCGTGGTGAAGGCCGTGGAGAAGTTCCGGGAAAGCTCCGCCGGCAAGGCGTTCTACAATCAACCCGCGCCCGACGGCTCACGGCCGGGCATGTTCTACGTGAACCTGTCGAACATGAAGGACAATCCCACCTACGAGCTCGAGTCGCTCGCGCATCATGAAGGAATTCCGGGGCACCACATGCAGATCGCGATAGCGCAGGAGTTGAAAGGCGTTCCGAAGTTCCGGAAGTTCGGCGGGCGCTACACCGCGTACAGCGAAGGCTGGGGTCTCTACAGCGAGCTGACTCCCAAGGAAATCGGGATGTATCAGGATCCGTATTCCGATTTCGGCCGGCTTTCGCTCGAGCTGTGGCGCGCAGGGCGCCTCGTGGTCGATACCGGCATCCATGCGAAACGCTGGACCCGCCAGCAGGCGATCGATTACCTGAAGGCGAACACCCCGAATGCCGAGACCGATTGCATCGACTCAATCAATCGCTACATCGTCATGCCAAGCCAGGCGACGGCCTACAAGATCGGGATGATCAAGATTCTGGACCTGCGCGAAAAAGCGAAGAAGCAGCTCGGCTCGAAATTCGATCTCAGGCAATTCCACGAAGTGGTGCTGACCAACGGGCCCGTCCCCCTGGATATTCTGGAAGAATTGGTGAACGCGTGGGTGAAGTCGAAGAACGCTGGTTAGGCTTTTTTTGCTTGGCCGCGGAAGATAGTGCGTTATTCTTTTTGATTATGAAAAATCTTTCCCGAGGTCTTTTTCTAGCCGTCGTTCTGTTTACTGTAACCGTCGCATTTGGCGGCGTTCCGCCATTGAACGTGACCGTGGCCAACGGCGGCGGCAAAGCCAGCTTCAAGGGCGTGACGGATTCAAAAGGTTTTTTCGCCACGGCGAATCTTCAGCCCGGCAGTTACACCGTGCAGTTCGTCTCGAACAGTGCGGCGGTGAAAGGCAATAACTACTCCATTGTTGTTTCCGCGGGCAAAAAGAAGGTTTCGGCTGGCCCTGTTTCCGGAGAGAAGTTCACCAAGGGGGGCGTGGCCATGAAGGTAGATGTCGGACCCGGTTTGAACATCACCGGGCAAGTCGTGACGGCAATGAGCGGTCCAGTTAAGGACGGAAAGAAGATGGTTTGGATACAGCCCCAACTTGGCAGCCATATGCCGGGCCATTGGGCGGAGGAGGGTTCGGCTGAAGCTATGGAGGCCAAGACCTCCACCATGAGGAGCTCCGAAGGTGGGGGGAAGACCCTGCAGGACAGGCATTAATCTTCCTGCGGGAACGAAGTAGCGCCAGGATCGTAGCGAACTGCCAATTGACCGCAGTCATTAATCGAGGAAGCGGGTTTAGCAATCTTCGGCATTTGCAAATGCTG
>JBEEHC010000070.1:0-7231 GCA_041167205.1 Verrucomicrobiota bacterium | reverse complement strand
TGCTGGTCGTCCAGTTCGTGCCGAACGCACAGGTGCCCGTAGGTGTGCAGTTCGCGGGGCCCGGGGTGAAGGAAGAAACCCAGCCCGTGGGCAAGGCTGGTGCTGTTACCCCATCAAAATCCTCGCTGAGGAATACGTAGCCGCATTGACCAGGAGTAATCGTCGGCGTTGGCGCGGGAGGAGTAGGTGTTGGCGAAGGCGTCAGTGGCGGTGTCGGTGAGGGCGTTGGGGGCGGACTAGCTGTCGCCGTCGGCGTCGGAGTTGACGTTGACGGCAGCAGCTGGGTTATCGTCGTCGCGGTCGCAGCACCTCCGAGGAAGGGAAGTCCATATACTTCCTCGATCGTTCGCAGGACGCTGTAGTGATTGTAGGTTGTGGCGACAGTTGCGGGAGCCAGCCATGGCGCGGCGGCAGCGGTATAGACATGTCCGCCACCATTGATGCTGGTCGTTCCCTCATCGAAAGTAACAATGAGAAGCGTATGGGCCCAGTCCGGGCTCGCGGTCACCAACGGCACGAACGCCTGAAGGAACGCGTCGCCTTGCGCGGTCGTGCCGTCGTGCATGTCGTTGGTCATGTTCGGGACCACCATGACAAAGTTGGCGGTCGGATCAAAATTCGCGAGCGGCTGAACGTACCCGCACTGGACTGGATCGGATCGAACGCTCTCAAAGGCGATCACCGGATTATGTTTCCGGACGTATTGCCCAGCGAGACCCGGACCGTCGACCCCGCCCGTGCTGGCGATGGTGTCAGAGCAGCTTCCCGGAAAGTTCTGAGCATAGACGCGCCATGATTTTCCGGCAACGGCCAGCTGCTTGGCCAGATTGTCGGTTGAAGCCGGGAATGTGCAGTAACCGTCGCCCGTCACGCCTTGATTTGATCCGGAGAAACCATCCAGGTAATTAGGTTGGGAAGGATGCGAAACCCCATAGAAATTCGTCAGGTTGACGTTGGCCGCGGCAAAGCTCGTAAAATAGGGCGCCGTCACCGACGTGATGGCCGACGCTTCCCTGTTCTCGAACCAAACCCAAACGATGTGCTGAATGCCGCTGCCTGCCGCCGTCGGCGCTTCCTGCTGAATAGCGCGGGGCTTCTTGATCGTCTGTGCGTCCAGTCTTGGAATCGAGACGAGAACAACCACTGCAAGCGCGAGCAACGAGGACAGCAACCTGGCCGTCCGATTCTCCTTCGCGAAAGCCGAATTGCGATACTCGTTGATAGGATGAATGCGGACCAAGGGTTTGAGATGCGGGGGTAGTAACACCACCTATCGCCGATCCTGAGGTAATTGCTTGTCTTTTACAAGGTTCAACGGACAACATGCCGCATGAAGTCATCCATCTCTTTCCTCGCGGCGGTTTCTGCTGCTATCTCGTTCGCGTCCATCACTCATGCTGCCGAAGTCGAGTGGACGCCGGAAGCGAACATGGATCACCAGCTTTACCCCTCGTTGCTCATCGCCACCGCCACCGCCCGTCCCATCGAGGAAGACGATGCCGAAGCGAAAGCCCCCGATCCTTACCTGCTCGGTGAACGGTTTGGTTTGGTCGGCGTCTCCATCAAATCCCCCGCGGCAAATACCAAGATAAAAGTCACGCTGAAGGAGAACGATTTGATGGCGGCTACGACCTGGACCGGCGACCTGGCTGAAGCCGACAAGGATTATTTTATTGCGCCGAAAGTGAATTATAAGTTCGACCGGTTGCGGAAAACGACGCAGCAAATGCCGTTGAATGTCGCTTTCGCGGTCGAGCTCGATGGCAAACCCGCCGGCGAAAAAACGGAAACGCTCCAGGTTCGTTCGATCAACGATTGTCCTTTCGGAGTTTCGAACGACGAAGAGACCCTCGATGACATAAATTTTGTCGCCGGCTCGGCGGAGATCGGGTGGATGTTCGCTGCTTACGTGAACGAGAACCATCCGATGCTCGACAAGATTTTGCAGGAAGCGCTCGCAACCAAGAACGTTAATGCGTTCCTTGGCTATCAGAGGGACGACACGGAAGTGGTGAAGCAGGTCTTCGCCATCTGGTCCGCGCTCCAGAAACGCGGCATCCAGTATAGCTCCACCACGACCACGCCCGGCGGATCCGACGTCGTTTACAGCCAATACGTGCGGTTCCTCGATCAATCGATCACCAACACGCAGGCCAACTGCGTCGATGGGAGCGTCCTTTTCGCTTCCATCCTGCGCAAGATTTCGATTAACCCGTTTCTCGTCACTATTCCCGGCCACATGTACATGGGTTTCTATCTCACGCCCGACAACAAGGATTTCGTCGGCCTCGAGACTACGGCCATCGGCGTGGCGAATGCGACCGACGAAGAGAAAAGCGACGAGCCCAAGGCGCTGACCACCTTGCGCGGAAAGCTCGACGAAAAAGCGCGGGGCGGGAGAGACTGGAAGACCTTCGCAAAAGCGATTCAGATCGCCACCGACGACCTGGAAAAGAACAAAGAAAAGTTTGAATCAACCGATCCCAATTACCAGCTGATCAATCTCGACGAAGCCCGCACCGAAGGGATCATGCCGATCCCGTACACGGCTCCGGAGTCCTCAGTCCCTTCCGCTTCCTCTACGCCTGGCTCCTCTCCCGCTCGTTCTCCCCGCTGAAGTTGAGAATTAGAATTAAGAGTTAAGCGTTAGGCGTTCCGTTTCCCCAACGCGCACTCAAATGCCGCGCGATACTGATCGATCAGTCCGTGGTCGGGATGGCAGAAGTTCGGCAGTTTGATCAAGCGCCGGTTCTCGCGCTCCGTCTGCGGAAATTCGATGTGCGCATAGTCCGGAAGAGGAGTCTCTGGCGGATAGCGTCCGATGGCCGCGATCTGATTTTCCCGGAAGAATGGCTGCTCGTGCAGCAGCGGGTAGCGCGGCACGCGCACCTGGGCGCCGAGCCGTTGCAGGTTCTCCATGAAGCCCGCGGTATCGAAGGCGGGATCGCGATGACGGATGAGGAATTCGAAATAGACGCGCTCCACGCCGGCCCGCGGGAGGAAGCAATCGAACCCGAGCTGTTCGAGATAGTCGCTGAGCACGCGATGGTTTTCATTTCGCACGCGATTGAACTCGGGGAGCTTGCGCAGCGAGACGCGACCGAGGGCCGCGGACATCGGCGCGATGCGGGTTTTGATGCCCATGCTGGTGGCGGCGAACCGCTGCGCGGGACTTTGCAACTCGATGATCCGCGTGATGTCGCCGAGGAGAACCGCTCTTTCCCAGTAGTCCGGGTTGTCGGTGAGAAAAATGCCGCCCTCGCCCGCGGGCGCGAGCTTGTCGCCCTGCAGACTGAAGACGGAAATGTCTCCGAGCGTGCCACAGGGCCGGCCGTGATCGGCGGCCCCGTGCGCGTGAGAAGCGTCTTCGATGATGCGGAGATCGAACTCGGAACAGACGCGCCGGATTTCATCCACTTTGCACGGCAGCCCCCAAAGATGAACGATGACGACCGCCTTCGTGCGGCCCGTGATTTTCCGGCGCATGTCAGCGGGATCGATGCCGAGTGTGTCCAGTTCGCTCTCGCAAAAAACCGGGACGAGCCCGCACCAGACCATCGGCAGGACAGAAGCCCAAAAGGTGGCCGTGGGAACGAGAATTTCGTCGCCGGGCTGCAGATCGAGCGCATGAAAGGCGGCCAGCAACGCGCTCGTCCCGTTGCAATGGGCGAGCGCGTGGCGGCGGCCGGTGAAAGCCGCGTAGTCCTGCTCGAGCTCGCGAATGACGGGGTGGGTGCTGACATTGCCGTCGCGCAGGATCTGAAGAACGGCCTCCTCGGCGTCACGATCGAAGACGGGCCAGCGCACCGCCGACTCGTGGTCGAGAGTCACGATTTTCGTTTCGGTTTCCATGAACGTTCAGACGGCGGCGAGAATGTCGTCGTGACGTTCTCGCACGCGGCGCTGGCAGGCGGCGATGGTTTCGTCCACGGCCGCTTCGTCTCGGCAAAAGACCCGCGCGATCTCGCGCAACGTCTCCGCGTTTTCGGAGTGGACGCCGAATCCACCGCGCGGGATCCATTGATCGATGTTCGTGCGGCGGCGCAAATAATCCTCGAGTGTGTGGCAATGCTCGCGCTCGCGGCACCATGCTGCTGATGGAACCGGCTCGCTCAACCCGGGAAAAAGCTCGGTGGGCGGAACTGTCACCGAGGGCAGGAGCGAAACCTCGGCGGGCGGCAGATGTGGCGCAAGCCTAACCCGAACCTCGTCCGCCATCTGTCCGCACGACGTGATCTTTCCGCCATACACCGCGATGGCCTGGCGCGCGCGATCGTGATGGACCAGATGTTTTCTCGAGAATTCCGAGGGATGCGCCCTCTTCGAAAATCCACGCCGCACGGCGAGCGAACGAATCCCGCAGCGCATCGAAACGATGTCCTCCGCTCCATAGTGCGTGTGCAGATTCTGGTTTGCCATGCGGAGCAGCCAGCGGACGTCCGCCGGAGCAACGCTGAAGCCGTCACCGATCTCAGTGAGGCGCGTTTCCGTGGGGCCGCAGAGCGCGACCGGGCCCCACGGGGCGAAGGTCAGAGCGTCATTGTGTTCCCCGGTGTCGAAGACCAGGATCTGGCGAAGCGAATCAGGGCGCCGGAACGAGATGTAGACGCCCTTGCTCAGTTCGTGTCGATACGGCGACGCGATGCCGAGCCGGTCGTTCAGCGTGTCTGTCCACACTCCGGCGGCATTTACCACGAAGCGCGCCGTGACCGCAGCCTCATATCCATGCAGCCGGTCGCGGAGCTCCAGTCGCCAGCGCCCGCCCGCCGCGTCAAAGCTGGCGTTCTCCGTCGCGCAGTGATTCAGCGCCGCGGTCTGCGGCCCGAGGAATGGAAGAATCCATTCGAGCGCGAACCGGCAGTCGGACATCTTCAACACCGCCTCCTCGAAAGTGAACGAATCGCGGAATTGGCCCGCCTTCAGCATCACCCGCTCGGCAAAGTCGGCCTCGCATTCGGGGAACCGTCGTCTCCGCGAACCGAGCAGCCAGTAAAGCATCATGCCCGCGCGCACGATGTGCCGGTTGCGCTGGGTCATTCCTCCGCGCAAATAACGCAGGCTTTCCGCGCGGACCTTCCCCGGCAACTGCTCGATCAGTCGATCGCGCGCGCGGCAAAGTTTGCGGACCGTGCGGAAATCGAAATCCTTCAGGTAAAGGATTCCGCCCCAGATCATCATCCCCGACGCCTGACTGGTCCCGCCGGCAAAATCGCCATGGTCGAGCAGCAGCACGCGATAGCCCTGCCGGCAGAGCTCGTGAAAAATCCGCGCCCCGCTGATGCCCGCCCCGAAGATCGCGACGTCGTAGTGCGCGCCGTCCGCGGCCCGAAACGCCTTTGCTCTCTCGTCGCCTCCGGATGCCGAAGCTTCCTTCCCATTCCACCGTCCCTCCGATTCCGACCCATTCGCCTGCGGCAACGGTTGCGGAGAAAAGGCGGGCTTCATAGCGGCGACGGGCGAAACAAAGTCGCGACCGTAACCGGGCCGCCGTCCCCTTGACAAGCCTTCGTCAGGATTCCGACCGTCAAAGACGAAAAGACATTGGAAGCCTGAGATTTAGCTCGACACTCGTTAGGAAACCATTCAAGAACCGATGCCGATTACGTCACCCGACGTTTCAACGCATCTTCGGCCGGGCTGAAGTGAGCCCGTGGGGCTGGACCTTCGCTGGAAAGCCGCTTTACGCGATCTCCAGATCCAACTGGAGCCTCGAGTCAACCGAAGTGAGGTCGCACTTCCGTGAATGCGCCTCGCGTGGATGGTTCCTGGTTCCGCGCGGAACTGGATTGCAGTTAATCCAGACGAGAAATTCAGCTATGGAACCAACAGCTTTTCCGAGAATGCACTGCAACCGGCGAATTTCGGAACTCAAACTTTATTCCTGCCGCAAGCTTCTCGCACTCGCTGTGATCAGTTTGTTCGTCACACTTTCGCACGCGGCGCAAGGTGCAATCTCAATCATAAATGCGGTGGCGCATTATCCAGAGCAAACAATCACCATTAGCGGGCAGGGTTTTACTAGTAGCACAAAACTGAGTGTGACTCTGGGCGATACACCGTTGGTTATTACGTCCTCTAATGTCACGACAATCCAGGCAAACTTACCGAACAGTATCGGGCCGGGTTCGTATCATCTTACAGTTATCAGCCGTACCGATACAGCCGAGCTGGACGTAACTCTGGGTACGGTGGGCCCAACTGGGGCGACCGGTCCTCAAGGTGTAACTGGTGTAACAGGCGCGACTGGGTCTCAGGGCATCGCAGGTGCAACGGGAGCGACGGGTTCTACAGGAGTTGCTGGCGCGACTGGTTCTCAGGGTATTGCTGGAGTAACGGGACCAACTGGGTCGCAGGGTCTCGCAGGTACGACCGGCGCTACCGGGCCCCAAGGCATAGCAGGGGCAACCGGCGTGACCGGCCCACAGGGAGCGACTGGGCCTCAGGGGATTGTCGGAGCGACCGGACCGAATGGATCCCAGGGCGTGACCGGCCCACAGGGAGCAACTGGGCCTCAGGGCATTGTCGGAGCCACCGGACCGACCGGGTCTCAAGGCGTGACCGGCGCCACTGGAGCAACCGGGCCTCAGGGCATTGTCGGCGCGACCGGACCGAGCGGGCCCCAGGGCGTGACCGGCCCACAAGGAGCAATTGGGCCTCAGGGCATCGCGGGCCCAACCGGAGCGACAGGCTCTGTGGGTGCGACCGGTGCCACTGGCATTGCGGGAACCAACGGAGCGACCGGAGCGACCGGCCCCACGGGTGCGTCTCCGTTTTCCCTCAACGGCACCTCTGCCTATTATAATGCTGGCAATGTCGGCATCGGGACGGACACTCCTGGTCATCAGCTCGTCGTCGCTGGAGACGCATCCAACTACCCGGCCGTCTCAGACGCCAATGCGCTCGTCGAACTCCGTCGAGCCGGGCCGGTCAACGCGTATGTCAATCCGCCTCTCGGGCTTGGGACTTTTGGAACGTGGGGCTTTGCTAAGAACGGTACCCCACGGGGAGGACTGCGCTATTTCCCGGACGCTCCAGAGCGTCAAAGCCTGCTCTCGCCAGACGCTTCGCCCGTAGAAGCTCTGACCATTGTTCCAGGTGGCAACGTCGGCATCGGGACGAATGCTCCTACTGCGCCATTGCACATTAGAGGCTACGATCCTAATGGCTCGACGGCTAAGTTTGAACGAGGATTGGCTGGAGAGAAAACGTTGTGGCTCAGAGCCATTGCCAC
>JBEEHC010000069.1:0-7486 GCA_041167205.1 Verrucomicrobiota bacterium | reverse complement strand
CGAATGTCGCTGATGACAGCGTCCGGCTTCTTGTCGCGCAGGATACGCAGGCCAGCCTCGACGTTATCGGCGGTGTAAACCTGATAATTTGGCTTCAAGAGCATCCGCAAACTTTCGCGCGGGCCCATTTCGTCATCGATGACGAGAACTTGAGGGAGTTCGGTGGCGATCGTCATTATGATAGGGGCAGTGAAGCTAAGGGCGTGCCCCTGAGGGACTTTAATTTATGAAAATGAGCCATCCGACGGTGATTGCAACTTTGACCTGATGGTGAAACTTTTTCCGCCTCCACACAAGAAGCTTCTTGTGAATAACTCGGAAATTTGGTGAATAACATCATCGCCGATTGGCCGAGAAACATAATGACTGCATTTAATGTAATGTTTAGAATGCAATTCCTTCAAGCTGGAGTATCCACTTTCTGTCCTCTCCCCCTTAGTCCATGAACAAGCGAAATCGAGTTGTTGTTACCGGAATGGGCGTTCTCGCGCCGAACGGCATCGGGCTCGACGCGTTTTGGAAATCGCTCCTCGAAGCCAGGAGCGGGATTGGTCCCATCACGCTTTTTGATGCGACCGATTTCAAGAGCCGCATCGCCGGCGAAGTAAAAGATTTCGATCCCTTCGATTACATCGAAGCGGAATTGAAACCGAAGCGCATGGCGCGCCACACGCAGTTTGCCTACGCGGCGGCAATGATGGCGCTGAAAGACGCTGGACAGGAGTTCCAGGATTTGCCATCGGGCGGTCCGATTCCGGTCGTGATCGGCGTAAGCACGAGCGCACTCGATGTGATTGAACGCGTGTTTCACGAAGTCAACGGGCCCGGACCTGATCGCGTGAGCCCCACGGCCCTCGGCGCATCAAAACCACAAGCGGCGGCGAACGTGATTGCCGACAGGATTGGTTCGTGCGCCCACGCCTCGACCGTGTCTTCCGCGTGTCCGTCGGGGTTGGATGCAATTGCCATCGCTGCGGCGATGATTCGATCCGGAGAAGCGGATATCGCCATTGCGGGAGGCGCCGACGCTCCCATTACACCTTTGGCCATGGCCAGTTTCGTAGCGTCCGGCCTCAGTTCGCAGAGAAATTCCGAGCCGGAGACGGCGAGCCGACCATTTGATCTCTCGAGGGATTCGGGTGTCATATCGGAAGGCGCCGGCATTCTCATTCTCGAAAACCTGGAGCGCGCCGAAGCGAGAGGAGCGAAACCTTACCTCGAAATAAGCGGATACGGGACGCAGCGGGATCTGGACGTGCAAAAGCCAGCGTCTGGTTTGGAGTTTTCCATGCTCCTGGCGCTCGCGAACTCCGGCTATGCTCCCGATGAAATCGACTACATTTCCGCTTACGGTCCCGGCCATCCCCTACTCGACGCGATCGAGGTGGAGATCATAAAGCGCGTTTTCGGACGGCGTGCTTATTTGATGCCGGTGAGTTCCATTAAAGGTGTAACCGGCAATGCCCTGGCTGCGGGCGGACCCTTTCAGGTAATCGCGTGCGCCCTGGGTGTGCGCGACCAACTGCTTCCCCCGACGGCCAATTACGAGGTCGCGGATCCCGCTTGTGATCTTGACTGCGTCCCGAACCGTGCGCGCAAGGCCAAATTGAATTCTGCTTTGGTAAACGTGCGTGGCTTGGGAGGCAGTGCCAGCACGATGGTTCTAAACCGCATCGCTGCGTAAATGAGCGGCGCCACAGTTCCAACAATTGGAGCAATAGCGCTTCAGCTGATACTGGGACTGGCTGTCTTCCAAGCCAATCCAAAGCGGCGGATTAACCAGTGCTTCTTGCTCCTGTCACTGGTGGCCGTCGGTTGGCTCGCTTCTCTCCATTTCGCGTCTACGGCCACGAACCCGAGTGTCGCTGCATTCGCCATTAGACAAGCTTCGGTCGCCGGCGCGCTCTGCCTGGCAATGTTCAATCTCTTGCGTCTTTTCCTCCTGCACCGGGAAGAAAGTTGGAGTGATATTCTGCGTCGTTCGAGGGTTTGGTTGATCGGCACCACCGGAATTGTCGCCCTTTGCCAGACAAGCTTCTTTTTGCAGAGTGCGACGATTCCCAGCCCAGGGGGATCCGCCGTCCCCGTTCCGGTCTACGGGCACGGGATTTTTCTCTACACGGTCTTTTTTATCGCGGCGATCACCGCGCTCATTATCTCCACCTGGCGCGATCTGCGAAGTACCTCGGGCGGCGAGCATGCGGAGCTTGCCTTCATTCTGATCGGGGGTCTTTCGGCGCTGACCTTCACGTTACTTTTTTCATTCGCGCTCGGTCTTTTCATCGAGTCAACCCGGTTGCTCTGGTTCGCACCGTTTCGCGTAATCTTTTTCAGCCTGGTGGTCGCGTATGGCATCGCGACCCGAAAGGTCATGGAGGTGGGCTTGTTCTTTCGGCGCGCCATCTCTTACGCGCTCCTCACCGCCTACCTTCTGGCTCTGTACGGATTGGTCTGGTGGCTGGTCTTTGTTGTTTTCGAGCCACAACTGCCGAATGAGGCGAAATCGCTAGCGCACGTCGTAGCCGCCGTCGTCGTCGCGTTCGCCATGGCTCCCGCACGTGGCGTTTCGCAGAGTCTGGCCGACAAGCTGTTTCTTGGCACACGGCGGCTCGACTTTCGTTCGACCATGAATGAAGCCGCGGCGATCCTGAAATCGGTTACGACGTTGCAGGACTTGCTCGGGCGTTTCGCAAAGACCATCGCCGGCGCTGTCGCGACTGACAGCGTGTTTATCCTGCTGCCCGGTCACAACGCTTTTTCTCAGCAGTACCCGCTTCCCACTCATGACCCGGCCGCCCTGGATTTGGTGTTAAGCAGAGACGACGCGATTATTCAATACTTGGAGATTCACCAGGAAACCCTGGTTCTTGATGAGCTGCATCGCATGCGGCAGACCCCCGAATTGGAAGCGGTCGAGAAACAGATGGCGTCGCTTCAAATCGGGGTGGCAATGGGTATCTTTGCCCGGGAACACCTCGCCGGGGTAATGCTGCTCGGCCCGCGCCTCTCGGGGCGGATTTATGGCAGCGTCGAACAGAATGCGCTCCAGGTCCTCTGCGGGCAGCTGGCTATCGCGATCGACAACGCGCAGCTGTTTACCGAAGTTCAAAACGCGAAAATTTATAACGAGATTCTTCTCCAGAATCTCACGACCGGTGTAATTGCCGCGGACGCAGACGGCCGCATCACCGTCTTCAATAGCGAGGCAGAACAAATCACCGGTTCGAAATCCAAAGACCTGCTCGATCACTCGATCGATGAATTGCCGGCATCGATCCGGGAGGTCGTGCAGGAGACGCTCCAATCCAAGGAACGACCGGAAAATCGCGAGCTGATTTTGGAATCGGCCCAAGGCGGCGTCGTGGTGCGCGCGAGCAGCTCAATCTTTCATGGGCAACAGGGCGAGATGCTCGGCGTCCTCGTGGTTCTGACCGATATCACGGCGCTGAAACGTCTCGAGCTCCAGATTCGCCGGAGCGACCGGCTCGCGAGTCTCGGCACGCTTTCCGCCGGAATGGCGCACGAGATCAAAAACCCGCTTGTTTCGATCAAGACGTTTGCCCAGCTCTTGCCGGAGCGTTATCAAGACTCGGATTTCCGCGAAACCTTCTCGAACCTGATCGGTCACGAAATCGATCGGATCGACTCTCTGGTGAACCAGCTCCTGCGCTTTGCGCGGCCGGCGAAGCCGCTTCTGAAACCGATGCATGTCCACACCGTCCTGGAAAAATCCCTTCAGCTCGTCGGGCATCGTCTCTATCAAAAAGAAATCAAATTAACTCGTTCCTGGCAGGCCGATGTGGATACAATCCGCGCCGATGCCGACCAGCTCGAACAAGTTTTTCTCAATTTTTTCCTCAACGCCATGGATGCGATGAAGCGAGGCGGCGAGATGATCGTGTCGACAGAGATTCGCCCGGCAGAGGAATGGGTCGCGGCCGTAACCGGCACAAATGGGGATGTCCACGAGATTTTGCGCGTCACGGTGCGCGATAACGGCGAGGGTATCCGCCGCGAAGACATCCCGCACGTCTTCGATCCCTTTTTCACGACCAAGGACTATGGCACCGGGCTTGGGTTGTCCGTCGTGCACGGCATCATCCAGGAACACGCCGGGCAGATCGAAGTGGAAAGCGAACTCTCAAAAGGCACAGCCTTTCATATCTTGCTGCCGCTGGTTCGGTTCAAACAGGAGATCGTAGCCGCGTGAGCCCTTCTCCGATTTGCATCCTCTATTCGCAGGACGCGGATCTCGTCCGGCGCATCAAGGCGTTCCTGAGCGCGCTCGCGCAAGTGCGCCACGTTGGCGTCGCCGATCGGCTGGATGCGGTGCTTCAGCAGACCGGGCCTGCGCTTCTTCTGCTCGACTTGCGCGCGAAAGAGGCCCGTGACCTTCTCGAACAGGTCCAGGATGGCTGGCCGGAAGTTTTGATCGTCGCTCTCGGGACTCCGCGCTCCGAGCCATTGCGCGAGGCCGAAGAATCCAGTATTCACGCGGCGGAGGATTTGCAGATCGATCGGCGCCGATTACAGGCCCTGGTCTCCCGCGGGTTCGAGCATCTGCGTGTCTTGCAGGAAAACCGCGAGCTGCGCGAGCAAGCCATCGTGCCCGTAATGCCAGAGCCGCGGCGGGTCGAGGCGATTCCCGAGCGGCGCGATTCAGCGATGCCGCTGCTGCGCTTTCCGCGGGTCTTTCGCCGCTTCGACAACGTCGAGGCTTTGCTGGCCAGCGTGGTCGAAGGCGTGGCCGACGCCACCGGTGTGGGTCGGGTGGGTATTTTTTCCAAGATCCGACAGGGTGATCGTTATCGGCTGCGAGCCGGCCTGCGTTGCCTCCCGGAGACTTCGGAGATCGAATATGGTGAGCGAGATGCGCTGGTCCGCTGGTTCGAATTGCACGCGCATCTCATTTGCCGAAGCAACGTCGGTCAGGCAACCGACCAGAAGCAGCGCACTCTGATGCGGCGTGCGCTCGACACTTTCGGGGCCGAAGTCATCGTCCCGCTGCACGCGCGCGGGAGTATCATTGGCTGGCTTTTCTTTGGTCATCGCCTCACAGGGCAACGCTTTGATTACGACGATCTCGAAGGTTTGATGCTCCTCGCGGAAAACGTTTCCACGGTGCTGGAGAACGCGCTCCTCTATGAAGAGGTTACACTCCAAAAAACCCTCGCGGAAACACTTCTGACGTCGATCCCGCCCGGGATCATCGCGACTGATGAAGAGGCGATGGTTCGCTGGTTTAATCCCACGGCTGAACGAATTCTCGGTATCGCGGCAGCCGATGCGTTGAATCAACCCATCGAGGCGGCAGGCAGCCGCCTCGCGACATTTCTACGCGAGACCCTCGATTCGAAGGAAAATCTCCCCGCTCAGCAATGGATCGATCCCAACACGCGCCGATCCCTTTCCGTGGAAACGCGGCGGCTGGTGAACAAAAAAACGCCGCTCGGCGCCGTCGCAGTCGTCCACGATCTCACCGCGGAGGACAACATGCGCCAAAAACAAGATCTGATGGATCGCGCTGCCTTCTGGACCGATCTGGCCGCGAGCATGTCGCACGAAATTCGAAACCCGCTCGTCGCGATCAAAACATTCGCCCAGCTTTTGCCGGAACGATTCGACGACGCGGATTTTCGAAAGGATTTTAACGAGATCGTGGTGCAGGAGATCGACCGGCTCGACAAAATCATCACGCAGATAAACAACTTTGCCCACCCGTCCGAGCTGGTGATGAAACCGATCGACGTCCGAGCGTCGGTCAGGAAAGCGATCGAGCTCGCGCGCGAGCGCGTTAAGAAAAACGGCGTTGCAGTCGATACGACGCTGCCGAACGATTTGCCGAAAGTGTTAGGCGACGAAACGGCGCTCACCGAGGCTTTCGCCCATCTCCTGGCCAATGCCGCGGAAGCCACCACAGGCCGGACCAAGCCGCGGATCACCCTGGCAGCCAAGCAAATCCGCGAGGGAGAGCATGCCAGCGGAGTGGTCGTGACGGTAAAGGACAACGGAAGGGGAATCTCCGCAGACCTGAAGGAGAAAGTATTCTCTCCATTTTGCACGACCAAGGCGCGCGGCATGGGATTGGGCCTTCCGATTGTGAAACGAACCATCTTCGATCACAACGGACGAGTCGACATTGATTCGAATCCGCAGGGTACCTCCGTGAGCGTAATGCTGCCGGCCAGTCCGAACGGGCACTGAAGAATTTCGGATTTCGGATTTTGGATTTCGGATTTAAGGTGGTGGCCTTCCGAACCGCGTATCAGCTGCGCCCAACCGCGAACCTCAATCTGAAATACCGTCATGATCGTTACCACCGCTCAACTCTATAAAGTCGCTTACGGAAAGTTCGCCGTCGGCGCCTATAACATTAACAATATGGAGCAGCTCCTCGGGCTGTTCCGCGGCTGCGAACAAAGCCACGCGCCGTTCATTATTCAGCTCTCAAAAGGCGCCCGAAAATACGCCGATAAGCGGATGCTCGAAGCGATGATTCGCACGGCGAAAGAAATGTTTCCCGAGGTCATTTTCGCCGTGCATCTCGACCATGGCGACGAGGAAACCTGTTACGATTGCATCGCTTCAGGGTTTTATAGTTCAGTCATGATCGACGCGAGCCACGAGCCGTTCGAGGAAAACATCGCGATCACAAAGCGCGTGGTGGATCGCGCCCACGAGAAAGGCATCAGCGTCGAAGCCGAGCTCGGACAGCTGGGCGGCGTGGAAGAGGACATCAAGGTCGATGAAGGCCATGCCTCGCTCACGAATCCGCAGGAAGCGGTCGAGTTCGTCAAGCGAACCGGTTGCGATTCGCTCGCCGCCGCGATCGGCACCAGCCACGGCGCCTACAAATTCAAAGGCCAGCAGAGTCTGCACTTCGAGGTGATTGAAGAAATCAAGAAATTGATTCCGGGCCTGCCGATTGTAATGCATGGGAGTTCAAGCGTTCCGGTGGAAGAGGTCCGGCGCATCAATGCGGCGGGCGGCAAGCTCGATCCCTCCGCCCGTGGGGTGAACGAAGAAGAGTATCTTCCGGCCGCAAAACTGGGTGTGACCAAGGTCAATATCGACACCGATGGCCGCCTGGTCTGGACCCGCGTGCACCGGGAATATTTTCGCGATCATCCGGCCGAGTTTGATTTTCGCCCGCCGGGCAAAATCTTCGTCGAGGAATATGCGAAGTTCATTGCCCACAAAAACGGGAAACTCGGCTCCGCCGGACAACTCGACGCGGTTCGTGCGAGCCTGACGAAATAGTCAACGTGTTGTGGTGCTGCCTGATTCCGCGGAGCGCCGCCGCGTTTGCGCGGAGGGTTTTTTGGAATTTTTCGCGGAGAAAATGGGGCCGCGGTCAACTTGGCAAGGTTAGTGCTATAGTGGTTATAGTTATTATAATAGACCTGCCGACATTGAATATACTGCCCCGGGTTGCCGCAGAATTCCTGCTCATCGATGCTGACCCTGCGATCACGATATTTCTCGT
>JBEEHC010000068.1:0-12675 GCA_041167205.1 Verrucomicrobiota bacterium | reverse complement strand
TAAGGCACGCCTAACGCCGCGCTAATCGATGAAACGATGGCGAAACGATTCGCGGGCGAAGTTGTTACAGCCCAGGATTCCTTGGATCAGTCCTCTGGGTGTTTCGTTTGTTTCTTTCGGGAACGTCTGATACCGGCGCTTATGTCAAATCGGCCGTTAATGCGGACTATCCCCTCCCTTAATAAATGCATGGTATGGATACGAACCAGCAAAGCGCTGATCGTAATGGTGCTGTTAGTTGTTTTGATCGCGTTGGTCCCCCTGTACGGTATTTTGTTTCCGCCGTTGGTGGATCTCCCGGAACACATTCTCATAAGCAAACTGTTGTGGGAAAAGCTGTCCGGGGTCACACACCTCGATCTCGAGATCTCGTTGTTTCTTGGCTATCGGCTGTTTCCCGCCCTCATGATGATCGTCATTCCCTTTTTCAAACTGTGGGGAATCTCGTTTGTCTACCTGCCAAAGATCGTGGCCATGGTTCTCATTTCACTCCATGCCATGGTCGTAACCGCAATCCTTTGTTTCGGGCTTAAGGACAAATCCTGGAAGTCATGCACGCTCGCAGTGTGCTTTTCGGTCCCGGCGGCCGTTTGCATGTATTCGGCTTGCTGGTTTATCGGTTTTGTGAATTACACCATGGCCGTGACGTTGCTCGTTCCGGCAATCTTTCTCACGGAACGATTTCTTCGTTCTGGCAAACTCATTGATGCAACCTGGCTTCTTTTTACCTTGCTGATGGTCTATGTCGCTCATCCATTCGCGACCACATTCTGGTTGCTATGGTGTCTTAGTCGCGCTCTGGCCGCCATCGCAACGCGAAGCGTCTTTTTGGAATGGAAGAGAATAATTCTATTGGGTATTGTTTTTTCGCCGATATTGCTCTACCACTTTTTCGCGACCCGGGGGACTCAATTGGCGCCCTCAGGCCACTCCTTCCTGAGTCAATCCCCATTCGTTTCAAGGACCGATTGGTATCACTTCAGACTTCGCGGTCTCCTCGGTGGCGCCTTCCTGCAGGCGGATGACCTTGCTGAGTCAAAAGTCTTTGCGCTTGTCGCAATTGCCTTGATCCTGGTTTCGATTGCTCTTGCTTTTGGCGTTGGCAAGAATCAGCGCGTCAAAAATCTGGCGCTTTCGAGCCTCTTCCTTATTTTTATCTCCTCTTGGATTGACGAAAAATTCTTTCCCGTTCCTGGCGGCGCCTGGCTGGCGTATGACTATAGGTTCAGCTCAACTAGTTACGTCATTTGTCTCGCGCTGGCCGGGATGGCTCTCATTCGCCTTTTACCCGTTTCAACTGACAAGGCGCGATACAAGGTAATCTTCGTTGTCTTGGCCTTCTTTTCAGCTTTAGCCTCAGCCGATCATCTAATGGAGGTGCGAACGGCGTATGCGAGGTTTGACGTCCAGGCGCGCAAGTACATGGCAAAGGTGCTCAATCATGACAAGCCGACTGGGATTGAGCTGCCTCACAGTCGGTATCATCCTGATGGAACGTTCTTGAATAATTATGTGTGCCTCACGCAGCCCGACTGCAACGTCCCCGGCACGACATTCGCCCAAGGCTATGTCGACAGCCTTTATCCTGTGAAAGTGAAAGGCAGGAAATTACCCGGCACTCCACGCAGCTGGAAGGCTGAGCGTGGCGGCATGAATTCGCTGATACCTTTTCCTTCGTCTGTCTTTGTGCCCTATTTGTTTAGGGCGCGCGACGATGGATTAGTGGGCTATTGGAAACTGGATGAATCCGAGCCAAGCGATGCTTGCGTCGATTCTAGCGGGCATGGAAACATGGGTGCGCCTTATGGCACGGCTGTCGTCGACGGGAAAGTTAACAAAGCCAGGAGCTTCAACGGGAGCGGTGATTACATCGCGATACCTACGCTCAGCATTCCCGATGCTATCACCGTCGCGGCTTGGGTCTACTCGGAGAGTTTTGCCCAGAGCGGCTTTGTTGTTACGAAAAATCCAGTAAACAGTCAGTGGGCGCTGTTCTTCGAATCTGATGGATTCTTGAAGTGGAGGGGCGCTGCGATTGAGACCAATGTCGTATGCCCCGCGCCTTCGAATAATAAATGGCATCATATTGTCGGCAAACAGAAGGGTAACGCGGGAAGCCTCTATGTGGACGGGGTTCTGTGCGCATCAGGTACTCTGCCAGCCATCGGTAACGCGGCCAGTTCGATCAACATAGGAAGGTTCGACAGCGTCAGCTTCTACTACTTCACGGGGCGAATAGACGACGTGCGCATCTACAATCGGGCGTTGTCCGACAATGAAATATCCCGATTATTTACGTCGAGCGATTCAAGATCGCGCTCACCCACCTCATCCAAGGCACCGTTGAGACAGTGATCGTCGCGGGAGGGATCGCGCTTGACGAGCTACGGTAGCCCCTGCAACTGTGGCCCCTTGGGCGAGGGCTCGAGGTATTCGGGCAGTGGGGTGCTCCTATCTATTCAGGTGATCCTTCGCGACAAAAATGCGGACTCCTGCCACCTCCTCTCGCTCGGTGTAGTGCTCCCGCACAAAAGCTTCGAGAGCTGGGAAGGTCTCGATTCCGCAAGTAGCGCGATTATTGTAAACGAAGGCTCCGGGCGCGACGCCATCGACAAAAACCAATGGTGGATGCGCTCGAAGATCGGAGATGAATCGTTCGCGAAAATATTCTCGATACGGAGTCTGAAGCAGTAGCCGTTCGATGCTCGGATCTCTCGTGCTCATGATGGTTTTCGTTTGGACGTAGTATTCCGGCCTCCAACCCCAGACCACCATGCGATCTCCGGGCTTCGCGTAGCGCGACATGGCTGCCACCTCCGCGCGCCTTGGAACAATGGCCCTGGGATTGAAATCGTTCGAAGACTCGAACGTCGTGATTCCAAGCGGAATCAAGAAAAAGATGACGAACAAGCCGCGGACCAACATCGCGCGACCGGTTGGCTGATCCAGGAAACGCACGAGTCCCAGCACATTGGCCACGCAAAAGCTCACCGGAACAACGGAGAACAGCAAATAGTGCGGGAACGCGCGATGAGCCTGGTAGATCGCAAAGAACGAGGCAAGAGATAACAGAATGGAGGATAGCGATGCCCAGACAGAGACCCGATCGAAGTGGATCCTCGAATACAGTAGTCCTCCGGCGGCCAGAATAACCACAAGCGAACAAGTTAAAAAGACCGTGTAGTCTTCCGCGCTTAGAAAAAAGTAAGAGATCCCAACCGGCGGTCGGCTTCCGATGTAGTTAAGTGACATTATGTAGTAGGGAATCACTGCGTCCATCAAGGTCCCAGTGACGCAGAGACTAATCACGATCGCGGCAGGCACCGCGAGCAAGGCTGCCACCAGGGCTAAGCCTTCCAGCCTCTTGCCGATTGAAAAACGGGGCGACGTGATAAACAGAGCCACTGCGAGCGAAACAAGGACCGCCAGGCTGATGGGCGACGCTTGGAGTTTCGCAAAAGGCGTGCTGCCAAGACAAAGTCCACTGATCGCGCAGGCGATCAGGCGGGACGATTTGGAACCCGCGCCACGCACAAGATGCGCCACGGCAGCCAGTGCGACGGTCGTAAGAAATATGGAAAGGTATTCACTGGAATAGGGGACGAAGTCGGCGGTCCTAGTGAGAGCAAACAGCAACACCGGCGGAACCACCGACAATCGGGCGACCCCTGCTCCGTAAATCCATTTTACCGTATAGTAGAGGGCGCATATCGCTCCTGCGATCAGACAAAGTCCGGTCACCCGCGCCGAGCAGAATCCCAGGTGAGCCCCGAAAAGAGCAGGAAGCGCGAGAATATCGCAGTTCAAGGGCCCGCTACTTCCGGCATCAAAGCCCCGCCACGGAATCCAATCGAACTTGGCCTTCATGGCGCAAGCGATGAACGCGCCCTCGTCCGGGTTGAGCGGGTCAGGCCACAAAAAAATGGGCCAACGGCAGGCGAAGAGCGCCGCCCATGCTGATAGGAGAAAGGTGGCCTCAGATGCGGCTTCGCGCGAAACGCGCCGAGGTGGAAGTAGGGCGAGCACCGCAAACGCAGTAAGCGCCGCGCCTCCGAGCAGATAGTAAATAATCGGTTGAGGGAAGGAGAGCGAGAAATCCATCTTCGAGCGCGGCCGACTCCAGGATATTTGCCGTCTGCCTTGGACTTACAACTAGCGCGATAATTCGCAGAGCGCCTATCTCTCCGCGATCGAATCCGCTCTGCTTTCTTGTTGGATAGGCGGCAACATCGACGCTGGCTGAGTAGCGATCACGCCAGCGTGGTCTTCAATCCCCGCAACCTCCTTTAAGGTAAAAAGCGGCCGGCCTTTGACCTCTTCGTAAACGCGCCCCAAGTATTCGCCCAGGATTCCCAGGCAGAACAATTGGACAGCCGCGAGAAAGAAGATAGCAGCCGTAATGATCGTATAGCCAATGAGCGGCGCCGCTGGATGGAAGAGACGCCAGTAGATCACCACCACAACCATGACCAGCGCGCAACAGGCCACCAGAAGCCCAAGGTAAGTGGCGAGGCGGAGTGGTACCCGCGAAAAGGACACGATGCCGTTCAGGGCCAGGCCGAATGACTTGCGAAAGGTATACTTAACTTCGCCGGCAAAGCGCGGCTCGCGCTCGAAAGGCACAGCCGTCTGGCGAAAGCCAATCCAGGCTCGCAGTCCCCGCAGATAGCGGCCCCGCTCGGGCAGCGCGTTCAAGACATCAACAACCTTGCGGTCCATCAGACAGAAATCCCCGGTGTCCGACGGAATGTCCACGTCCGTCAACACCCGCAGGATTCGGTAGAAAAGGTAGGCGAAAAGTTTCTTCGCCGGACCTTCCCGCTGGCGCGCGGTGCGCTGGGCATAGACTACGTGGTATCCCTCACGCCACTTGTCGATCATCGCTGGAATTAACTCCGGCGGGTCTTGGAGATCAGCGTCAAGGACTACTACCGCATCGCCTTGCGCGAAACGCAGCCCGGCCGTGACGGCAATCTGATGGCCGAAGTTACGCGCCAGGCTAACGTAGCACACCCGCGGGTCACGCCGGCGCAAATCGCGCATCATCTCCAGAGAACGATCGCGACTGCCATCATCCACCAGAATGATTTCGCCCGGGGCGGGCAGGCGGTCCAGAGTAGCTGCGAGACGGCGATAGGTCTCCTCGAGCGTTTCCTCTTCATTGAAGACCGGGAGAATGAATGAGAAGACCGGCTTCATTACGCTGGGTGTCGTCGGTAGAGTGGCTGGCCTACTTCGTAGCCACCACGGCAATGTTCCAGGCAAATCTCTTCATGAAAGGCATCTGCTTGACTAGCCGGTCAAGCTTTTCGAGACGACGGTAGGTCGGTTCCAAGCGCGTGCTCTCGGCAATGATCTTTTTCCAATACCGCTCCTTGTTCGGATCGACGCGCTCGATCAAGTAGAAGCGAAGAAAGATCCACAGCGTAGCCAGCCAGAAGGTATCATAAACGGTCTCCGGGAAGAGCGACCTGACGAACTCAACGATTCCGATGTGCAAAGGCATCTCATCTTCTGTCCGCACTTCCATGGCCATCCGCCGGTAGACGTTGATCACCGGATTGTGCCTGAGCGGCTCCCAGAAGCAGGCCTTGCCTCCAGGTTTGAGGACGCGGTGCATTTCGCGCAGTGCCGTCTTTGGGTCGGGCAGATGATGAAGCAAGTTTGCTGCATAGACGATGTCGAAAGTATTATCCGGGAAATCGATTTCCATGGCGTTCATCGTCCGGGCTTCGATTTGAACGCCGTTGGCTTCCGCAAGCTTGAGGGCTTTCTCAACCATTCCGGGCGAGTAGTCGGTGGCGGTGCAGCGAGCGCCTTTCTTTGAAAAATAGACACTGTTCTCCCCGGCGCCGCACCCTAGATCGAGCAGCGTCTTGCCGGTAACGGCGCCGAGATGGCGGAGGATGAAACGATTCTCCGGCGCCGTGCACGCTTCAAAGTAGTCGCTTACCCGAATGCCATCGATATCGATCGATTCAGCCCACCGATCGTGAAAGCTACGCTCTCTTTGAAGTAATTCGCTCATTCTCGGCTCGGGCTAAGGGCTGTCAGATTTTCCCAGTCGTGTCAACGTCACATGCGTTAGAGTTGACCGGTCAACCAGCAGGCTATACTCCTTGCTGCAATGCTTCGACGGGGTCACAATATTCGCCAAATTTCAGAGAACTCAAAGTTTTAACACAGCCTTATCCTGATGGAAAGCCGTACACGTCGTCGATTGCGTTTCTTGTTATGGTTGGCCGGCCTGGGAGTGCTTTTTGCCCTCTACACTTCCGGGCTGAAACACAATCCGCCGGGCTTCTATCTGGATGAGTCGGCGCCGGCCTACAATGCCTACCTGGTGGCCCACACCGGCGCCGGTGAGTTTGGACCGCGCTTTCCGCTTTATTTTCAACACTACACGGAGGGCTTCGCCCAAATCGCCGACCCCACGCAGATCTATATGCTGGCAGCAGTGTTCCGGTTTTTCCCACCGAGCATCCTGCTGGCCCGGATGTTCAGCGCCTTCTGGGTCTTTTGCGCCTGCATACTCCTTGGTCTTTTGGCCAGGCGAATTTCCGGCCGGCGCACGATCGGTGTCATCGTTGCCGCCACGGCGCTTCTGACACCCTGGTTCTTTGAAGGAAGGGGCCTGCTCCTCGAGCCGCAATTCGTCCCAATGGCTTTGGCGCCGTTCCTTTTGCTGCTTTACCACGTGCAGAAGAAGGAGACCTGGACCTGGCTCGAAGTCTCCGGGCTTGCCGCCGCCCTGGCGCTGGTGACCTATTGTTATACCAGCGGACGGCTTCTCGGGCCGCTCCTGGCGCTGGGTCTCCTGCTCTTTGCGACATCAAGGCAACGTTTGGTTAGTGTGATCAAGACTGGCGTGCTCTACGGCGTGACGTTGGTCCCGATCCTATTGTTCAACCGGAGCCACCCAGGAGTCTTGACCGCACGATTGAACGAGATTTCCTACATCAGGCCAGGCGTACCTTTGGGTGATGTCCTGTCCCAGTTCGTCAAGCGTTACCTGGAAGATCAGAGTCTGATGGGTTTGCTGGTCTACGGAGACTATCACCCGCGCCATCACGTGCCGGGTTCGGGAGGCGCTATCTTTTTCGCGACCTTCGTCCTGGTGTTAATCGGCCTCATCATTGTCCTATCCCGCCGCTGGCGCGATCCATGGTGGCGTTTCGTTGTCTATGGACTCGCTGTGGCGATTGTGCCCGGTGCGATCTCGGTCGAGCCGTTCCACGGCATGCGCCTCATGGCGTATCCCGTATTTCTTCTGCTCCTGACGGTGCCAGCTCTCGAATGGCTGCTTGCTCGAAACAAACCCAAATCGGATGCGCCATCGCCTTCCGAGGGTGGAGAGCCTCTCTCGGAGGATCGGCAACCCTTTAAGCCTGGCCTGATAGAGAGCAGCGTGCCGCGCGCCGTTCGCGTGGCGATTCTATGCGTGCTGCTGGCGGTTACCGGCGTGGAAGCCTACCGGTTTCAGATTATTTTCCGGCGTAATGGACCAAACCGCGCCTTTGATTTTGACGTTGCCTACAAGCAGGTTTACGACGCGGCGGTCAGGCAACCGCAAAGGCCAATCTATCTCGAAGATGGAATGTGGGGCCCGGCCTACATCCACGCCCTTTGGTACGCGACGGTGGAGAAACGACCCACGTCGCAATTCGTCCATCTTGCCGCGGGCGCCAAACCTCCCGCGGGAGCGATCGTTATCAGCTCCGCGGACAGGTGCGATAATTGTCAAACCATCCTGCGCACCGGAGTCTACCACCTTTATAAGGCGCCCTGACGGCGACGCCTCCGCGTCTATCCCTGCTCTGCGGTCGGGCTTGGAGCGCTTTCCGGTTCTGCAAGGGATTGATTAATTCCCCGTTCGATTGAGTGGCTTACGACGTAGCGAGGTCTGCCTTTTACTTCCTCGTAGATGCGGGCCAGGTATTCGCCCACAATTCCGAGGCTTATCATCAGCGAACTTCCGATAATCAGTTCGAGCAGAATCACTGTCGCGAAACCGCTGACGGCTCGGCCGGCCAGCTTCAGATACAGCGTCTGCGCTCCCAAAAGAACGGCAAAGACAAAGAAGACCGCTCCGGCCAGCGTGACCAGTTGCAACGGGAAGGATGAAAAGGCGGTCAATCCGGTGACCGCGAGTCTTAGTCGTTTCAGATAGGACCAGCTCGATTTCCCAGATGAGCGCGGGACCACTTCAAAGGGAATCCGCACTGTGGTGAAGCCCAGCCAGGCTGTCATGCCGCGGAAGAAAACATTCCGCTCTTGCAGACCGAGCCAGGCATTGATGGCCTTGCGATTCATCAGCTTGAAATCCGAGGCGCCTTTCAAATCAAATCCGGAAAGCTTGTTCAGGATGATATAAAAAAGCAGTGCGCCAAGTTTGCCGGACAAGGATTCGGGTCCCCGTTTGATTTTTACAGCTTCGACAATGTCGGCTCCCGTCGTTTGCCAAAGCCGGAGCATGTCCGGCAAAAGCGCCGGTGGATGCTGCCCGTCTCCATCCATCAACACCATTACGTCGCCGCGGGCGCGTTCCAAACCGGCGCACAGCGCCAATTCTTTCCCGAAGTTTCGGCTTAGGCGCACGGCGCGAATGGCGGGCAACGTGCCCGCCTCGTCCGATACGACCTTCCAGGTGTCATCCGGCGAGCCGTCATCAATGAGAACCAATTCAAAAGGACAGCCAGTCTTGTCCAGCGCCGCCCTAACGTCGGCGAGAAACGCGTGCAAGTTAGCGCCCTCGTTATAAAGGGGGATGATCACCGAAATGAGCGGTGATCCATGCGCGGAGGCTTGCGCCTCGGGGCCCGCCAGACCGGACTCCTCCAGTTTCATTAGAGGGTCTGAGCCTCCTGCGTCCGACCGGCGTTGTCCGCTGGTCTGATCACTCCTGTTTTCGGCCTCTTCATGTTGCTCACGAGACCGCTACCCTCTTTTAAACGCCCGTTAAAGCCAATTTTGAAAACGGGACTGCTGCTGCCGGAGCGTTTCAGTAGCCAAATCCTCGCTCGCGGCGTAAGGAGTTTGCGTGATCGGCGCACCGCGTAACTTCCATTTTCTCGGCATTTGCGGCACAGCCATGGGAGCGGTCGCCGCGGCTTTGCGCGAGCGCGGTTTCAACGTCACCGGCTCGGACGAAAACGTCTATCCACCGATGTCGACTTTTCTCGAGAAGAAGGGGATCGCGCTTCATCAGGGATATCGCGCCGAAAATATCCCGGCCAACGCCGAGATCATCGTGATCGGCAACGCCATGGTCCGCGGCAACCCGGAGGTGGAAGCGGTTTTGAACCGGAAGCTTTACTATGCCTCTCTGCCGGAAGTGCTGAAGCAATTTTTCCTGCGCGGCCGGCACAATCTCGTCGTCACCGGCACCCACGGAAAGACCACCACCACCGCCTTGCTCGCCTGGATCATGACGGCGGCGAAACTCGATCCCGGTTATGTCATCGGCGGCATCCCGAAAAATCTCGGGCAGGGCGCGCGCTTGAACGATTCGAAATATTTCGTGATCGAAGGGGACGAATACGACTCCGCCTTCTTCGATAAGCGCTCGAAGTTTGTCCATTACCTGCCGGAATTGTTGATCGTCAACAATATCGAGTTCGATCACGCGGATATTTTTCGCGACCTCGATGAGATCAAGCTCAGCTTCCGGCGGCTGCTCAACATCGTGCCGCAAAATGGAATGGTGCTCTTGAACGGGGACGACCCAAACTGCGTGGAAGTCGCGCGCCACTGCCTTGCCCAGATCTTGGAAATCGGGTTTTCCCCCAATTGCGCGCAACAGATCCGCGATGTCGCTTATTCTCCCGAAAGCTCGCGTTTCACCCTCGGCAACGATGAATTCGAGGTGCCGCTGATCGGCGAATTCAACGTGCGCAACGCGGCCATGGCGATTTCCGCCTCGCGCTTCTATGGCATTTCGCCGGAGAAGATCCGGAAAGCGCTGGCGCGTTTTGAGGGGATCGCGCGGCGGCAGGAAGTGCGGGGAGAGGCGCGCGGGGTGAAGGTGATCGACGATTTTGGACATCATCCGACCGCGATCCGCGAAACGCTGCGCGCGCTCCGGCACCGTTATCCCGGTTGTCGTTTGTGGGCGGTCTTCGAGCCGCGCTCGAACACGACCCGCCGCGCGGTTTTCCAGCAGGAGCTGCCCGATGCCCTGAAACTGGCGGACGGCGTTTTCATTTCGCAAATCGCGCGGCTCGAACAGATCCCGGAAGCCGACCGGCTAAACCCCGTGGCGGTCGTGGAAGCGATCGCGGAGTCAGGCCGGCCCGCTTTCTACGAGCCGGATGTGGCTCATATCCTGGACCGGCTCGTGCCGCTGCTGAAGGCGCCGGATGTCGTTGTCATTTTCAGCAACGGCGGCTTCGAGGGGATTCACGGGAGGTTGCTCGAGAGGTTGCGCGCAGAGGCGGCCCTGTAGCGCCGACGTTGTTTTGGAACTGCCGACGAAGCCTGTCATCCCCAGCGACTCGGGATGACGAGGTTGGCACGTCCCTCACGCATCCGATTACGACGTATGATCGTGTGTGATGCGCCAGCCGGCGGGGGTGCGGCGGAAAAGCAATGTGAAACGCCCGTGCGGCTGGTCACCTTTCCGCGCCAGCCGCCAGCGTCCGATGACCATCGCGGCGTCGCTCCCCAGGCCCGTGATCTTCAGCTCCGAGAAAGTGAGCGTGCCCATCTTCTCGCGGCTGTCGTACTTTTTCTTGTAGCGATCGCGCACCGTTTGCCAGCCGCGGGTGAGCTTGTCGCCCGAAACGAATTCGGTTGCAGCAGATCGAGCATAGCCGTTCATGAAGCCATCGATATCGCCGCGGTTCCAGGCGGCGACTTGCGCCGACAGCACCGCTCTAATCTCCGCATCATTATTTGAACTTCGCTGCCGAACCTCCGTGGCCGCGGAGAGGCCGCCCGTAAGACCGCCGAAAACCGCGAGGAACGCGATCATTCTCGTGAGAAACCGGTGTGGCATCATGCTCCTTGATTGGACATTGAATGTTGGACGTTGGGCGTTGGACGTTTCTGCCTTCTAAGGGCAACGAAAAATAATGGCGATAACGAATGTCGCCCAGAGTTCCGGTCGTCCCCGAAAAATCCGCCTTCCCCCAGAGGGAACGAGGTTGACCGCGCCGCCTCGACCTATTACATAAAACCCGTGCTACGGCTTTTCTGCATTGCGGCGCTGTCTCTTGCAGCGGTCAACTCCGGTTTCAGCGCCCCCAGTGCCGCCCCGCCGCCGGCGCCGGCAAACACCGCCGCCCAGCCGGCGCCTCCGCCTAACCAGCCTGCCCCCCCGGCGTCCCCGACCAAGAACTCGCCGGCCCTCGAGGAGAAGATGGTGACGTTGCAATATCCCAACAGTGACGTCGCCGATGTCCTTCACCTCTATGGGCAGTTGACCGGCAAGGAGCTGGTCATGGACAATTTCGTGCAGGGCAAGGTCAGCATCTTCATCAGCCGGCCGATCCCGCGCGACGAAGCAATCAAGATCATCGAGATGAACTTACTCATGAACGGTTACTCGCTCGTGCCCGCGGAAGGCGGCGAGATCGTAAAAGTCATCGGCACCGGGAAGAATCCGCGCACGGCTGGGGTGCCGATTATTTCCGACGACGCCGATATCCCGAGCGGCGACCATGTCATCAGCTTTCTCTTCAAGCTTCGCTACGCCGATCCGATCGAGATGCAGCAGGTGCTCGGCCAGTATCTTTCGCCGCCCCAGACATTCACATCGTTTCTCGCGCTCCCGAAAGCATCGAGCATTCTCGTCACGGAAAATTCCAGCACGATTCGAGCGCTCGTGCACATCATCGACCAGGTGGACATCCCGCCGGCGGAAGTGGTGAGCGAATTCATCAAACTGGAGCGCGCCGACGCGACCAAGGTGGTCGAAATGCTGAAAGAGGTTTTCGATAAAGGAGCTCAGCCCGCGACCACGGGTGTGCCGGGCGTGCCGGGCGCGCCGCCGAATCCAGCGGTAAAGGGCTTGCGTCCGGTCATACCCGGCGTCGTCCCGCCACAGCAGTCGAAGGAGGAAGCGGATCTCGGACTGCTCACGGCCCTCTCCGAGGACTCCATCGTAGTGGGCAAGATCAAGATAGCGGCCGACGTGCGGACGAACCGGATTCATATCATCACGCGTCCGGTCAACATGCGGTTCATCCGCAAATTGATCTCGGAGTTCGACGCGAACGTGGAGTTCGGCAAACCGGTCACCCGGCCCCTGCGCTACATCTCGGCGGCCGAAATCTTGCCGGTGCTGGTGCAAGCATTGACGGAACCGGGAACGACCGGACAAGGCGCCGAGAGCACAGGTGCCAACCCGGCCACTAACCCACAACAGCCGCGGCCGCGGGCTAGTTCCACAGGCAATACGAGCGGATTCGACAGCGCGTCGAGCAATAGTAGTAGTGGTAGCCAAAATTTCTCGGAGGAACTTTCGACGCAGGCCGTCGATACGACACCGAAAGCGGTGACGATCGGCAACGCGAAAATTATCGCGGACCAGCGCGCCAACGCGATCATCGTCCTCGGTAATCGCGAGGTCGTCGTGAAGGTCGGGAAGATTCTCGACGAAATGGACGTGAAGGCGCCGCAGGTCGTGCTGAGCACAGTGATTGGTGAATTGAGGCTCCAAAATAACGAAGACTT
>JBEEHC010000067.1:0-8824 GCA_041167205.1 Verrucomicrobiota bacterium | reverse complement strand
TCGTCGACGTCCGTGATATTCATCACGCGCCGAATCTTGAATTCGCGAAGCTCGAGATGTCGCTGGAGCAGATCCTCGAAAAGGTAAGCGCGGAAATTCCCGATGTGCGCGTGGCTGTAAACCGTCGGTCCGCAGGTGTACATCTTCACTTCGCTTCCGGCCGGATCGAGCGGATGAAACTCCTCGAGCGTGCGCGAGTAGGTATTGAAAAGTCGAAGCGGCATTAATTTGTCGTCTCGACCGTCGCCACCGCCATGGCAGCCATTCCTTCGCCCCGGCCGATCGCACCAAGTCCTTCATTTGTCGTGGCTTTGATGCTGACTCGTGAAGTTTCGAGATTTAGCGCCGCCGCGATTTTCTCCCGCATCGCTGGAATATGCGGCGCGATCTTGGGTGCTTCGGCGATCAAAGTTGCATCGACGTTCACGGCGCGGGCATTTTTCCGACCGAGCACCGAGTTCACCTCCCGCAAAATTTCGAGACTGCTGATCCCGCGAATCGATTCATCCGAATTCGGGAAGTGATGACCAATGTCGCTTTCGCCTATCGCGCCTAGCAGTGCATCGGCAATTGCGTGGCAGAGAACGTCCGCGTCGGAATGCCCCTCCAATCCGCGATTATGGGGTATCTCGACGCCGCCCAAAATCAGTTTGCGGCCCGACGCGAGCCGATGCGCGTCGTAGCCAGTGCCACAGGTGATCATGCGTCAGAGTTTCAAGTCGATTACACCATTCGACGCGATAATGCTGTATTTCTCCTTCATGTCGGTCCGAGGCTTCATCTCGACGGTGCCGCCGGCATTCTCGACGAGAATCCAACCGGCGGCTATATCCCAAAGGCTGATCCCCTGTTCGATGTAGGCGTCGAAACGTCCGCAAGCCACATAGGCCATGTCCAGCGCCGCGCTCCCCATGAGCCGGCACTTGCGGGCGCGATGCACCATTTCCTGGAGCAACGGAAGACCCGCTTCGATCGTTACGCCGGTCTTCGAAAGCCCGACTGAAATCACCGCTTCCGCGAGATCGGCGCGCTCGCTCACGCGAAATGGTTTGCCGTTCAGCGTTGACTGACTGCCTTTTTGCGTCGCCCAGATTTCCTCGCGCATCGGATCGTAAATCACCCCGACGATGATTTCGCCCATGAAACGCAGCGCAATCGAAACGCAAAAATGCGGAATGCCGTAGAAATAATTTACCGTCCCGTCGAGTGGATCGACGACCCATTGGTGATTGCTCGTCTGATCGCCGACAATTCCTTCCTCGCCATAAAGCGCATGCTCGGGAAATTTCTTGAGGAGCGATTCGGTGATCAAATCCTGGGCGCGCACATCGATCTCGAGCTTGATGTCGTGCGCCTCGGAAGAGTTAACCCGGAGCGGCTGCTGAAAATGGCGCCGAAGCAACTCGCCGGCGGCGCGCGCGGCTTCGACCGCCGCGTCGAGATAATGCGTCATGAGGAATGATTAATAGGATCGCGATCTCGCGCTGCCAAACGATTTCACCAACGAACGTTCGCGAAATAAAAAAACCGGGAGGAGAAAATGAATCCTCCTCCCGGGTTGAAGTTAGGGTTGGAACTACGAAAAAAATCCGTAGCTCGTGACCGGATTACTTAGAAACTAATGTTTCTTTTTCTTCGCGGCGGCCTTTTTCTTGGCCGGAGCTTTCTTTGCAGCTTTTTTCTTTGCCATGAGACGATCCCCCCTTTCGATCCGCTAACGCGGCGGGTTGGTGAAGAATTTTTTGTGCTTCACTTACATGTGTCAGTAATCATCACGATTTTTTTGTCAAACATTTTTCTGACATCTTTGAAATTATTTTTACGAGCTCGCACGCGATTATTGTTTTTAATGTGCGCGAAATTGTTTGCGATTGACCGTCACGAAAGAAAATCGTCACGGCGTTTTCGTCACTTTCCATTCCGGAATCTGTCTTGCTGACGTCGTTGGCGACGATCATGTCGCAATTCTTCTCCAGGAGTTTTTTCCGCGCGTTCATTTCCAGATCGTGTGTCTCCGCCGCGAAGCCGACGACGAGATAGCTGCGATTGTCCCTCGGCAGCGAAGCGAGAATGTCGGGCGTCGGAATCAATTCGAGGGCGAAGGGAGTTCTTCGCTTCTTCATTTTCTGCGGCGCGACTGTCGCCGGCTTGTAATCGGAGACCGCCGCGCACATGACGAGCACGTCGCACTCGCTTGCCGCACGGTGGACCGTGTCGTGAAGTTCGTCGGTCGTCACGATCGAAATGAATTGTGCGCCGTCGGGTGGCGCGACGGTTGCGGGACCGGAGATCAAGGTCACGCTGTGTCCGGCCGCGATTGCCGCTTCGGCGATCGCGTATCCCATTTTTCCAGAAGAACGATTGCTGATGAAGCGGACCGGATCGATCGCTTCGCGCGTCGGACCAGCGGTGACGACAAACCTCACGCGATCAAATTGTCCTGGCGCGCCAGCAGGAACTCGGCGCGGAAAGCGATGTCATCCACTTTCCACAACCGGCCTACGCCTTCATAGCCGCAGGCGAGCATGCCTTCTTCCGGACCGATGAACTCAACGCCGCGCGTTTTCAGTTTTTCGACATTTTCCTGCGTGGCGGGATGTTCCCACATTTTCCCATTCATGGCCGGGGCCATCAGGATGGGGGCGCGCGTCGCGAGCGCGATGGCCGTAAGCGGGTGACCCGCCAGGCCGTGCGCGAGTTCAGCAATGACATTCGCGGTCGCGGGCGCGATGAGGAGAAGACTCGCGCGATCGGCCAGCTCGATATGTCCCGGCCGCCAGTTCTCTTTTTCGTCAAAGAAGCTCGTAGTGACTGGATTCTTCGAAAGAGTTTGCAGGGTGAGCGGCGTAATGAATTCAACCGCGTCGCGCGTCATCACGGCAAAAACGTCGTGACCTTGCTTGACCAACAAACTGGCGAGCTCGGCGGATTTGTAGGCAGCGATGGAGCCCGTGACGCCGAGCACGATACATTTCGGATTGGGGATTGCGGATTTCGGATTTGCAGACATGGAAATCGCTTAGGCCAGGGCAAGGCGTCTGCTCAAATAACGTTCCGCGCCCATGATGTGGCGGAACTTTTGCAAATCTTCCTCCATCGATTTGCTGATGATCGTGTAGCGATAGTCGCGCCAAAGGGCCATCTCGCGCGCGGCAGTCACGATGCGCAGCTCGATTTGTTTGGCGGTTTCCGTGCCGCGCTTGGTCAGGCGCCGCCGCAATTCCTCCAAATCGGGCGGCATGATAAAAACATCGCAGAGAGCCTGCCTGATTGTTTGATCGTCGCAGGCCCGGATCGTCGCGGCGCCCTGGATGTCAATGTCGATCAAGACATCCACGCCGTTTTGCAGATTGGCGATGAGCGGCTTTCGCAGCGTGCCGTAATAATGCTCGTGCACTTTTGCATGCTCCAGAAATTCTCCCGCTTTGACTCGGGCAAGGAAATCCGCCTCGGACAGGAAATGATAGTCCTCGCCTTCGATTTCGCCGGCGCGCGGCGGTCGCGTGGTGCAGGAAACGGAATAGACAAAGTCGGGCGTCTGGCGTAGCGCGTCGCACAAGGTCGTTTTGCCCGCGCCGGAAGGGGCGGAGACAACAAACAAAATTCCCGTGCGGGTGAATTGATTACTCAAGGTTTTGGATTTGCTCGCGGATTTTTTCCAGTTCTGATTTGCAGGCTACGACATGTTGGGAAATCGCGGCATCATTCGATTTCGCGCCCAGGGTATTCAATTCCCGGAAAATTTCCTGGGTAATGAATTCGAGGGTGCGGCCGACTGGCTCGTTCTTGCGCAGATGATGCGCAAATTGCGCGAGGTGGCTTTCCAACCGGGTCAATTCTTCCGAGATGTCCGAGCGATCGGCGAAAAAGGCTATTTCCTTCAGCAAGCGTTCGTCCTCGACCGGGAGATTGAGACCCGCCTTTTCGATCCGCTCGAGCAAGGCCCCTCGATATCTTTTTACGACGTCAGGATATGACGCGCGGATCTCCTTGATTTCTTTGCGCAGAACTTTCAGGCGATGGATGAGATCTTTCGCGAGATGTTTGCCTTCGCGCTCACGCATCTTGATCAATTCGGCCAGCGCCGCTGCCAATGCTTGCTGGAGAGCCGGCCATGCTTCGGCGGCATCGATACTGTGCTCGGGAGACCGCATCACGCCCGGCGCCTGGAGAATTGTCCCAATGGTGATTTCTCCGGGGGCGCTCAATTCTTTTTGGAGTGTGAGCATCGCTTCATGGTAAGAGCGGGCCAGACCGGTATCGAGCGCGAGCTTGCGAGCCCCATTCGCGCTTTCCTGCAGAGTGACGAGCACATTCATGCGTCCGCGTGAAATTCGCTCGTTGATTGTCTGGCGGATGCGCGGTTCCAGTTCGGTGAGATCGCGGGGGAGGTTCACGACGATGTCGCTTTGCTTTCGATTTACCGAATTCAGCTCCACACTCAATTTCACCCCGCCATGGTCGACTTCGCCACGGCCGTAACCGGTCATGCTGCGCATTTTGGATTTTGGCTCTCGAGGTGCGTTGGGCGAAGTTAGGACGGAGTCACCGGGTCGCAAAGTCTTTGTGACCGCGCTGAAAGCAACATCTTCAACGCCCGCCGATGGGGAGAAGGTAGCGGGATTGAATCAAGCCCGTCGATAGGAAACCAGCGCTGGAAGGATTTTACGGAACGCCCGGCCGTCGTTTGCGGGAACACAGTCAGCGTGATGCGATGGTTGGTGAAGGGAAATTCCGAAGTATGCAGGGGGTTGCGCCTTGCAGGGGCTGTCGCCAGTCTTGGCAGCATCCACATCCCCCGCCAGCGATCCTGCGATTGCTCGAGCAAGACACGGCCGCGCCTTACCGAAAAGCCGTGGTGCTCCGTCCGGAGCCTGATTGCTGGACGGGCTCTTTTTAGGGGAAGCTTTGCAGGGTTTTCCGCGCGGCAGAAATCTCGAACAGGGCAGATAACGCAATTGGGCCGCGATCCGCAGACGAGTGCGCCCAAATCCATGAGAGCTGAGTTGTGACGGCCGGCGCCGCGATTCGGCAGGAGTTCAGCGGCGCGCTGCCACAACGCTTCGCGGCCGTGGCTGGTATCAATCGGAATCTGTAGATTTGATAGGCGCGAGAGGAGACGCGCGATGTTCGCTTCGACGATCGGAACACAGTCATTGAAGGAAAAGGTGGCGACGGCATTCGCGGTGTAGCGGCCAACCCCCGTCAGATTCCGAATCGCAGCCAACGACTGGGGAAAACGGCCGCCATGTTTCTCCATGACGGTTTGGGCGGTTTTGCGGAGATTACGAGCTCGCGTGTAGTAGCCCAGACCCTGCCAGGCATGCAGAACTTCCTGCTCCGACGCGGCGGCAAGAGCGGCAAAATCCGGGAAGCGCCGCATCCACTCATTGTAGTATGGTATGACGGTGGCGACCGGCGTTTGCTGGAGCATGAACTCCGAAACGAGAATTGCGTAAGGATCGTGCGTCTGGCGCCACGGCAGTTCGCGGCCATGGCGCGTAAACCAGCGGGAAAGTTCTCGTCGAAAAAGAACGGGACCTCTTCGCGGCTGAGAGCGTTTAGCGCGTTGCGCCATGCGTTCGAAAATGATGCCAGGAATAGAGAAAGGCCCACCCCGCGAGCAATAGGATCAAGGTCACAAAGAGAAAACCGAATGCGCTTTGACTGAGAAAAAATTCAGCGCCCAGGAGCAGAAGCGCGCCGAAAAACATCAACCGTCCACCGAGCCGATGAGTCGCGCGCCAGGTGGCCGCGCTTTCCAGCGTCCAGGGTGTGCGAATACCGACAAAATAATTCGGCCTCAAATTGCCGAGGTAATTGCCCATGATCGCGAGAAGAGCAAGAGTGCACCAGATCACGGTTCGCCCGCTGGCAATGGTGTAACCGAAGGCCGTCGCGATTTGGATGGAAAAAAGGGCGCCGAAGAAGGCCGCGCAAGCCAGGCACATGATTTGGAGGGCGGCGCGCATGCGCTCGTTTTCTTGCAGCGTGGCCCGCAGCTTCGGGTCGAGGCGGGGCAGGACGCGCAGGAGCGCGACCACAGCAACGGCAATCAACGGCAGGGCAAAAATTTCGATTGATTTCGATGATGCCCACCGATCAACGTCGCCGCGCAGATTCCAATGAACCGGAACGCGCGCCGGAAGTTTGTTCCAGAATGCGGCGATCAAGAGAAAAGGCGCGAGGAGAAGAGCTGCTGCGAGCCAGTTTGCTTTATTTTTCATTTTTGTTTTCGTTTTCCTTTTTTGATCAGATCGAGAATCCAGCCGAGCGAATCATCGAGCACGGTGGTTTCGAGCGAGTAAGTGACGAACTGGCCATTTTTCCGGGCAGAGACGAGTTGGGCGTGTTTGAGCAAATCGAGATGGTAAGAAATGCTTGGGGTAGTCATGGCGAAGGCTTCACTGATCTGGCCTACGGTAAGATCCCGTTCCTTGAGCATTTCCAAGATGCGGCGGCGGGTGGGATCGCGCAGAGCTTTAAAGAGAAGGTTCAAAGTTTGTATAATTAGACAATTATCTAATCAATGTCAAGACAGCATTCACGCTGAGAGGAGACATCTCCACCGTCTGACGCTCACCCTCCAAGATCCAATTACAGGGTCCACAGCCACGCCCGAGACAGCTCCGTATTGAAATTGCGCGCGGCGGAGGGTTCTGGCATTGGACGTTGGACGTTGGACGTTGGACGTTCCTCGCGCGAAGGATGAACTCATACACTCACCCGCTCTCGCCCGACCAGGCGACAAAGCTTCGCGCCTTGCTCCAAGAGCTCGGTTTCGACTTCTCCGCGAAGCCTTACACGCTCTTTTTCGCGCAAAAGAATAAACTGAGCGTCGCCGTCTACGAGAAGGGACCAAAGGTGTTGTTGCAAGGCAAAGGGATTGAGGAGTTCGTCCAATTCCAGCTGGAGCCGAAAATTCTCGAGCAGGCAAAACTCGGCTACGAGGAGGTTCATTCCCCCGAAATGTTCGAGCCGCATTTCGGCATCGACGAAAGCGGAAAAGGCGATTTTTTTGGACCGCTTGTCATTGCCGGCGTCTACGTCGATGCCCGGATCGCGCGAAAATTTCTCGAGGCCGGGATTCAGGACAGCAAACGAATCGGATCGGACGCCCGGATTCGAGCTCTCGCGAAAATCATCCGAACCACGCCCGGAACCGCCATCGATACGGTCGCCATCGGGCCCGAGCGCTATAATGATCTTTACGAAAAATTCGGGAACCTGAACAGCCTGCTGGGCTGGGGCCATGCACGCGTAATTGAAAATCTGCTCGCGAAAAAGCCGCAGTGTCCCCGGGCTTTGTCGGACAAATTTGCTGATGCTCGGGTGATCGAACGGGCCTTGCTGCAACACGGGCAGAAGATTCGGCTGCAGCAAAGGACAAAGGCAGAATCCGACCTGGCCGTGGCAGCGGCTTCCATCCTGGCGCGGGAAGCTTTCATCGATTGGTTGGACCGGCGTGGGAAAGCGATTGGCACGAAGCTGGCGCGCGGCGTGTCCGCGCAAGTAAAAGAGGCCGCGAAAAAGCTGGTGGCGGCGGAGGGCCCGGAAGCCCTGCGCAAGGTCGCGAAGGTGCATTTCCGAACCGCGCACGAGATCGCACCCGGGAGTTTTGCGGCGCCCCGCGCCCGGCGCGAGTGGCGCAAGTAAGGAGAGCCGGCCTTCCCGGCCCCGCGGGCAAGGTTCCTGCTATCTAGTTTTTACTTCCTATAAGCGCACTTGTGGAAACCAGGCTCCTAATACTGAATGCTGATCCGGTCTTTCAGGACCGCGCCCTTGGCATTTTCGACGAAATCGACGACATCGAAACCCGCGTCGTCCGAAGATTATCCGACGCCGTTTCCGCCTTGTTGGCGGAAAATTTCGACGGGTTTGTGGTGGAAGGCGAGGCAGCCATCGCGCTCGAACAGGCGACCAATGCTCGTCAGCATTTTCCTTCGCTGAACATCATCTGTCTCGCTCCGAAACCGCACGATGACGAGTTCATTAGCGTGGCTCACCAGCAAAAAATAATGCGCGTGGCGACCAGCGGCGGCGAGCGGAGCTTGCGCAGGCAATTACACGCGTTTGTGCGTTCGCTCGCTCAAGGCGGAATCCCTGCCGAAGGGATCGATCCTTGTCACTCGCTCATCGGTAATCTTAATCAATTTTCTGCCGCCGAAATTCTACAAATGAGCTGTCTGGGCCAGCGCAGCGGCCGTTTTACCTTCAAGTCGGGCCGGGGAAACAGCGAGATTTACCTGGCCCACGGCGCAGTGCGACATGCTGTCTTTGGATCGCTCGAAGGCGAATCCGCCGTCGCTGAAATTTTCCGCTGGCGCCAGGGCCGATTCTATTTTGAAGAAGGGATCATCAGTCAGGTTCAGAGCGTGGACCGCCCTTGGGCACATCTTCTAATCGATAATTTGCAGAAACTTGATGAGACCCTCGAACTTTCAGCGACAGGACCGGCATGAGAGATAAAATCGTTGAGACAAAGCTCAGACTGCTCACTTTGCAGTTGGATAATTGGAAGAAGCTGCACGACGTCATTACGTACGGTCTCGATAAGGCCAAGCCGATGATATCCGCGGAGCGGGAGCGTCAGTTTACGGAAATACGCGCGAATCTCTTGCAAGAGACTGAGCATGTGTTCCGCGAATTGGGCATTCTCGCTGAGCTTTCGGGCCGGGCGATGAATGTGCTGCAACGTTGCGTTTCGGTGCGCGGTGTGCGCGAATTATCGAACGAAGAGGTCCGCCGGCTCGAATCGGAGTGGAATGGAGTTTTTACCAAGCTCGGAGTAGTGCAGGGTCAGTTAAAGTCCCGGCGCAAGGCG
>JBEEHC010000066.1:0-4271 GCA_041167205.1 Verrucomicrobiota bacterium | reverse complement strand
GTCAGCAAGAGATTCCGAAACGGACTACCGAAAAAATTCCTTCGCGCGGTCGAAGAAGCTCTTGCGGAGCGGGGTATTTTCGTCGCCACAGAGAGCAGAGAATTCTTCGAGTTTCTGCCGCTGTTCGCTGTTCAAGCGGCTCGGCACCTCGACCAGGAGACGTGCGAGGAGGTCGCCGCGATCGCGCGCGTTCACGTTCATAATGCCTTTGCCCCGCAGCTTGAACACCTGACCGCTTTGCGTTCCCGCCGGCACCTTGAGATTCGCTTTTCCTTCGAGCGTCGGCACCGCAATTTCACCGCCAAGCGCGGCCACCGTGAAAGCAATCGGCACTTCGCAGTAGAGATTGTCTTCCTCGCGCTGGAAAATTGCGTGCTCCTTTAGATGAATGACGACGTAAAGATCGCCGGACGGTCCGCCCCGGATTCCGGCCTCCCCGTTGCCCGACGAGCGGAGACGCGAGCCATCGGAAATGCCGGCCGGCACCTTTAGTTTGATGCGACTCGTGTTCTCAACGCGTCCTTCGCCATCGCAAACGCGGCACGGTTTCTCGATGATCTGGCCCACGCCTCGACAGCGAGGGCAGGTTTGGGAAACCTGAAAGAATCCGCGCGAGCTTATGACCTGGCCGCGGCCGCCGCAGGTGGGACAATTGATCGTGCGCGAGCCGGGATCAGCGCCTTTGCCCTCGCATTTGCTGCAAACGTCGAGCTTGCGGACTTCGATCTCTTTCTCCACGCCGAAGGCGGCTTCTTCGAGGGTGATCTGCATGTCGTAACGGAGATCGGACCCGTGCTGGCGCCCTTCGCGATCGCTGGTCGCGCCGCCGCCAAAAAACGTTTCGAAAATTCCGCCTCCTCCACCGCCGCCGAATACCTCCCGGAAAATATCGAACGGATCATGAAAACCGCCCCGTCCCGCGCTACCTTGAGCGAATGCGGCATGACCGAAGCGATCATAGGCGGCGCGCTTGTCGGCATCGATCAGGACGTCATAGGCTTCGCCGAGCTCTTTGAATTTTTCTTCGGCGTGCGGATCGTTCGGGTTCTTGTCGGGGTGAAATTTCACTGCGAGCTTGCGATAAGCGCGCTTCACCTCCTCCTCAGACGCACCTCGCTCGACCGTGAGGACTTCGTAGTAATCGCGCTTCTTGGTCATTGGAAAAACGGCTCTCCCAAAAGCTGACAAAGGGAGCGCTAAGCAGCAGGACCACTCGAGACCACGACGCTGGATGGTCGAAGGAGCCGATCCTTCATCCGGTAACCTCGCCGCGTTTGACGGATAACGACGCCTTCGGGGAATTTTTCGCTGGGCTCATGAGCAATCGCTTCGTGAAGGTTCGGATCAAACTTCTGACCAGTCGCGTCGATCGGTTGCAGCCCTTGCTCGGTCAATAGATCCATCAATTGCTTCAAGACCATGCTCATTCCGGAAAACACCGGGGTGTTTTCGCCAGCGCCACGCGCGGCTTCGAGGCCTAGCTCGAAATTGTCCACGATGGCAATCAGCCGCTCCAGAAGCGAGCTGTTCGCATATTTGATCGCCTCTTCTTTCTCGCGCGCGGCCCGCTTCTTGTAATTCTCGAAATCAGCCTGGGTGCGTAGCGCGAGGTCACGAAAACGGTCGAGATCCGCCTGCAAACTTTCGTCCTCGTCCTGCTCCGGTGCCGCCGCCGGAAGACCGGCGCTGGATGGGTCCGACTTCGGTTCGGCACCTCCGTGGGATTTCGCGGGCTTGTCGCCGCCCACGGGCGATTCAGTTACAGGAATTCTTCTCATGTTTTGCGAATAGCGATCAAAGTAATGTCGTCGTTTTGCGGCTGCGCTCCAACGAAGCTCCGCAGCTCGTCGATCAAACGCGTAATGATGGCCGGTGCGCCACTCGGCGCACTGGCGCGCACGCATTGGATCATGCGGTCAAAGCCAAATTCGTCTCCGTTTGCGTCGAGCGCCTCGGTCACTCCATCGGTGTAGAGAAGCAGGCAATCGTCCCGTTCCAACGGGAGCGCGTAGTCGCCTGTTATCCTATCGAACACGCTTCCGCTGTCAATTCCGACGACCATTCCCGGGGGCTTCACGGGCGTCACGGTTTCCGTCGCGCGCTGGTAAAGAAGCGGGGCGTCATGTCCGGCGCGAGAGAGAGTCACCGTGTTGCGCGCGTGATCGAGGATCACGTAGGCCATGCTGATGAACATGTCCTCCTTGATGTCCGGATAAATCTGCCGGTTTACCTTTTGCAGAACATCGGCGGGCGAAGAGTTGCCCGGCGCCTGACTGCGCAAGACACTGCGGCAGATGGCCATGATGATCGATGCGGGCACGCCTTTTCCCGAGACATCGGCAATCGCAACGCCGAGCCTCTCATCATCCACTTTAATGTAGTCGAAATAATCACCACTAACATGGCGCGCCGGAATGTTGATGCCGCTGATCTCGAATCCTTCGATAACTGGCGCTTCGCTCGGCAGCAGGATGCGTTGAATGTCCCGCGCGATCTCGAGGTCGTGATCGAGACGCTTTTTTTCATTCGCTTCCGAGTAAATGATGGCGTTGTAAAGCGCGAAGGCCGATTGCTCGGCGATCGATTTGAAAACAACGAAATCGCTCGGCGTAAAAGGCGCGCTCGCCGGCCCGTTGGCCAGCGCCAGCACCCCCATGTTTTGTTTTCCGTAGAGCAGTGGCGTGACCATGACCGAGGTTGCGCCCAGAGAAGTCCCGCGCAGCGCCGCTAACTCGGGAGCGTTCGCGAGATCGGTCAGGCAGACGGGCTCGCGTGTTTGCCAGACCCGGCCGACGACGCCCTCGCCCGGAGGAATGGTATGCAGCCGCAGATAGCTCTCCAGCGCCGAGGGGGTGGTAGCCGCTTTCTGCACGACCTCCGCCGGCACTTCGACGAAAGGCGGACAACCTTTCGAGATGTAGGCGGGCGCCAACTTCCCTCCGGCACGCTCCATCATATAGAGCGCGCCCCCATGCGCGTCGAGAATCCGGGCCGCGCCTTCGACAATCAGGCGGTGCAAATCAGCTGCGCGGATTGTCTCAGTGAACGCCTCTCCCAAGCCGTGCAAAAAGTCGAAGACCAGCGTCTCCTCGATCTGAATCTCTTCTTTGGAACGCTCGAGCTGGCGAATCCGAGTGCGCTGCTGCTGCCACGTGAAAAGCCAGCCCGCGAGACACGCAACCACCAGCCCGAGAAGAATAATTGGCCACATGCGCCGAGGGCTGAATTAGTTCGGCGCCGTCTCGTGGTGGAGATCTTGTTTTAGATAATCTAGAACGTCCTTGAAACGGGAGAGATTTTGCGGCGCGGCATCGCACAGAGCCTGATGCGCATCCAGCATTTGCCTGGCGTTCTCCTGCTTTTTTTCTTCGGGCGATGCGGCGGCCGGTTCGCGCTGGAGTAATTCGCATTGCGGCGCGGCCGCTCCGTTCGCATGGATGCTGAAGATCTGGTCGAGACCGAGACCGAAAAGAAGGTCGCGACTGCGCTCGCCGCAATGGATAACATGGAGATGTCCGTGTCCCAGCTCCTTCAGGCGCAAAGCCACCCCAGCCATGGTCCCCATGAAAGTGGAATCCATCATCACGCATTTCTCCAGATCGACGACAAATTCGCGATAGCCGCGATTTACCATCTCGCGTGTGAATTCCTTTAGGTTGCCGCTGTTGAGGAAGCTGCCCTTGCCTTCCACTTTCACCCAAACGGCATCGCCGTTTACTCCGACTTGAATTGACGACTGCACTGCGTAGGAAAATATAAGATCGCGCTTACCAGTGTCAAACCAACTGCTTCCCTGGAGTAAGTTTCCCAGGAAGCGCACAAATAGTTAGGCTCAAGAAACTTAGAGCGCCTGAATTGAGATTTCCAGTCAACCACGATTGGCAAGGTGGGTTCATTCCCACAAGTAGGAACGGTTTTCGGCCACGATCCGGCCATTCTCGATCAGCAAACAACGCCACGAGATCACACGCCCATCGTTGAGATAATCATCGCCGATCACAGCAAACTCGGTTTTTTGATTGCCCTTCGCGTTTGGATAGGAAACTTCGCGGGCCTGAACGAAGGAGCGGAGCTTGTCCTGCCGATACTCCAGGCGCACGGTCACATTCGCCGGCCGTTTTACGCGCCAGAAGAAATCGAAATAGTTACCGAAGCGCTGGTTTCTATCGGCGTTGGTGATGGCGCCGTACAAGCGGTAGGTGCGCTCGAAGCCCAGTGACGCTTCCGCGATTCCCGCCGTTGGGTTATTCGGATTGCTTGAGAGCGCGGAG
>JBEEHC010000065.1:0-14402 GCA_041167205.1 Verrucomicrobiota bacterium | reverse complement strand
GGTCGCGATATCATTGAGGCATGTCGATTCGTGGCTTCCAGCGCGCTCTGGCCGACCTCGTCTCATCGCCTGATCTCTGCCGGGAAACCCTGGATACACCGGCTAGCTTGGGAACCCGCTACGACTTGACGGAACTCGAACAGCGTAGGCTGCTTTATTGCGCCGGCCATCGAGGAATGAAGGTCTGCTGGGGACTCCATCGTGCTAACCGCCTGGGACCCATTCATGCGAACTTTCGATTGACCTGCGTAGCGCTCGGGTCGCATTTGCGCGACGAATTGGAAGCCTTCTGGCGCGATTCCTTGCCGCGGGATCTTCAATTCCAGTCCGAAAGCGATCGTTTCGCCGCCTTTCTGTTCCGGCGCGTCCGGGACCGGGAATTGAACCTGCCCATAATCGAGGATGTAATGCGCTTTGAACTTGCGATATCAAGCTTGCGGTTTCAATCACGCCGCCAGGTCAGCGGGACCCTGGCACAGGCGGCAGTGGAGACGAATTTCGTGATGACCCTTCATCCTTTTCTCCGGCTAATTCAGTTTAGCCATGAACCCGAGCGCCTCCTCGAAGCGCTTACTCAGAAACAACCCGTCCCATCAGATTTGGCGCGGGGTGAGTTTTTCGTGCTGGCAGATGCCAAAAAAGAGGGAGCCCCGGCCATCCGAATTGTAGACAATCGTTTGGGGAATATCCTCAATAGTTTTCAGCTGGGTTTTCCACCACCGCTCTCTGCCGCTGAAATGAATAGCCTCTTGGATGCCGGCTTGATTGCCCGATGGCCTCAGGAGGCGCCGATGGCGCGCTCGGCTATGCAGCTGGTGTGAGTTTTTTCGAAGATCCTTCCGTGGCAGCGTTAGGTCGGAAAGGATTTTGCAGATCGATATCTCTATCCGCTAGAGCAGTTTCAATTTCGTCAGGTCTTGCGAGTCGACGATGCCGACGGGGGCCTGGTGATCGTCCACCACGACGAGGTCATCGATGCGATGCTGTTCGAGGAGGTTCAAGACTTCCACCGCCAGCTTGTCCTGATGGACGGTGACGGGATTGAGCGTCATTAGGTCGCCAACGAGACGGTCGGCGATTTTGGTATCGGCCTGGAAGTGCCGCACGAAATCGCCATGGGTAAAAATCCCGAGCAGTTGTCCGTTTTCATCGGAGACGACCGCTGCGCCCGCGCGCACCTCCGTCATCGTTTTCAGGACGGAGCGAATGGGCGCGTCGGGCGCGACGAGAGCAAGCGCGTTCTTCGGCCGCATGATCTGGTGCACGCGCAAGAGCAGGCTGCGCCCAATCATCCCGGCCGGGTGAAACCGGGCAAAATCTTCCTTCTGAAATCCGCGCGCCTCGAGCAAGACCATCGCGAGCGCATCGCCGAGCGCGAGCATGACGGTGGTGCTAGAGGTCGGCGCCAGATTTAGCGGACAGGCTTCCTGCTCGATATTTACATCGAGAAAAACGTGGGAATTCTGTGCCAGACTCGAGTTAGCATCGCCGCAAACAGCGATGATCTTGACTTGAAACCGCGCGATGGCAGGCAGGATCCGCAGCATTTCCTCGGTCTCGCCGCTGGCGCTCAAGGCGAGAACGACGTCGCCATCGGCCACCATCCCGAGGTCCCCATGCAAAGCGTTCAGGGAATCAAGCACCACCGCGGGGGAGCCGGTGCTCGTGAGGGTGGAGGCGATTTTGTTCCCGATATGACCCGATTTCCCGACACCGAGCACAACGACTTTTCCGCGGGCCTCGACGGACGCCTTGATCAGCTCGACCGCCTTGGAGAAATTGTCGTCCAGGCGCTCGCGCAGCCGCTGGAGCTCAAAAATTTCCACGTCGAGAACGCGTCTAGCCTTTTCCAGGTAGTCCATTGCCCTGTGATTGTGCGCTTGGGCACCCGGGCCGGCAAGATTTCATGAAACCATTTGTGCGATTTCGTGATTCTATGATTGAGCCGAGGACGGAAACCTGCTTTTCAATGGCTGGCTGACGCAGTTCAAACCACACCACGCCCGCCGCAACACCATGAAGACCTACCTGATCGCCACCTTGCTGATCGCTGCCGCCATTACCCCGGCTGTTGCGGAAACGAATACCTTTACCGCTCCGGTCACGCACCCCAAGCAACGCCATCGGTCGGCGCCGCCGATTTCGCAAAAACTTGAAGTGGACGGCGTGATCCCGCGCGCGGTTCGCGGCGGAAACCTGCTTCAAATGTTCAACCCGAGAGCGCCCCGCAAATACGGCACCTCCCAGGAAGCGGTGAGTTTTGACGTGACTGATATCTACCATCCCGAAAAGTGGAGGGGCATTAAGTTCTTTGTATTCCGATTTTGACGGAAGCAACTGATGCAGCTTCACGGTGGATCGAGCGCTCCGCCGCTCGGTGCTTAAAATGGCGGCGGAGCCGCACTTGATTGACATCGCGGGATCCCGCGACGGCGGGACGCGATCCACCTTACGACCGGTGGTCGCCTGTTATTGCGCGACATTCTTAAAGCCGGAGATGTTGCACATCTACCGGCAGATCAGCTCGCTCACGCGCGTTTCACCGATTGTGATCGCGCAAAAGCGGGAAGAAGCTGAGCGCTATCCGTTCGACAGAATCACCGTCGTTGGCAAGCCGGCGACGCATTTTGCAAGAAGATTCTGGTTCAAGCAAATCCGCGGGGCGCCCTGGCAAATTTCCAGGCGCGAAGTAAATGCCTTGGTCCGTGTTCTCGGCGATGCGCGGGCGAAGCTCCTCCACATCTACTTCGGGCATATTGCGGTCCATCTCCTGCCGTTGATTCGCGTTTGGAATAAACCGTCAGTCGTTTCGTTTCACGGCGCGGATGTGATGGTCGACCTCGAAAAGCCGGCTTATCGCGCGGCGACGAAAGAGATGCTCGAAGCGGTGCGGCTGGTCCTGGTGCGGTCGGAATCGCTGGGGCGCGCGCTCGTCGAAATCGGTTGTCCGCCGGAAAAGATCCGGATCCAGCGGACCGGCATTCCAGTCGATGAAATCCCGTTTCGAGCACGAGCGTGGCCGAGTGATGGAGCGTGGAAATTTGTCCAGGCGTGCCGATTGATTGAGAAGAAAGGGCTGAAGACCAGCCTCCTGGCTTTCGCAAAATTCACGGGGCGTCATCCGCAATCCACTTTCACAATTGCCGGCGAAGGTCCGCTGCGCTCCGAGTTGGAAAGGCGCGCGCGCGAACTCGGCCTCGGCGACCAGGTTTCATTCACTGGCTTCGTCTCGCAGACGCAACTGCGCGAACTCTTCTATCATTCGCACATTTTTCTTCATCCGAGCGAGCGGGGCGCCGACGGAAATCAGGAAGGCGTTCCGAATGCAATGTTGGAAGCGATGGCGAGCGGACTCCCGGTGTTTGCGACCGAGCACGGTGGAATTCCGGAGGCGATTGAGCACGGCAAGAGCGGAATTCTGGTCAAGGAAGGCGACTACGATGCGCTGGCCGCCGCCTTGCTGGACGCGGTCGCGCATCCGGACGCGCTTGCCGCAATCGCGCACAGCGGCGCCGAGAGAGTTCGGCAGAAATTTGAGCAAGCCGCGCAAACGCGGAAACTCGAGGAATACTATTTCGAGGCGATGGCATTGCCTGAGGGCACGGTGAACTGAGGCCCTGCTGTAGCCGCTTCGCTATGCGAAGCGCGGGCCGAACTTGATATGGCGCCGAACTCACGCCGCCCGCAAGGCGGCGGCTACAGCGCCGGAGCTGAAATCGACCGACCGAAAAAATCTTCCAGCTCGCGCGCGACTGTTTTGAAAGAGAGACGCGCGGGCGCGACAGTCTCCATCTGGGCGACTGTTTCCTGATAAAGCGGTGCGCCGGTCAAAAGCCGTGACGCAGTCTGTCCGATATCCTCGATGGAGCGCGCGAATCCGCAGGTGTCGGGAAAAGCAAGGCGGTCGACGGCGCCATTGCCGCCCACGCACGGAACGCGACAGAGCAACGCGTCCCCCGCCACCTGCCCCGGAACAAAACTGGTGTCGAGCTGGAGGACGATTTTATGCCGGGCAACCTCCCGAAGGTAATCAGGGTAGGAAAGCTTTCGCTCGAGGACGCGCAGTTTGTCGGGCGCCAATCCGATACCGGCGATCAAGCGCGCGCCTTTGCGACGATCGAAATTGAAAACGGTGACCGGTTCGCCAGTCTGCTCGCTTAACCGCCGCGCGAGGAACAATGCGCCGAGATGATTTCGCGAGAGCACGTTCCACTCGCGCGTTCCGATAAAGATCCCGGAACGTTCGAGGATCGGCCGCGAAAAATCCCAGTGCGGATCGCCGATGGGGTAAGGCGTCGGGATGAAAGCGACTCGGTCCGGACCGCCTCGAATCGCCTGATAGAAATCCGCTGCCTCGGGCGTGGGTGCGATGCAACCATCCGCCGCGCGCACAATCCGCAGAAAACGGGCGAGCTTCGTCGGATCGCGCAGCTGGTCGGCGATTTGATGAAGTCCGGTTTCCTTCAAAGAAACCGCGACGGCGCGTTTCTCCTTCTGCAGTGCACCCAGTGCACGTTCCGATGCGATGAAGTCACCGCGCAGCAAGAGCAGCACCGGCCTGCCTTCGGCGAGGGCGCGCTTTACCTCGCGGTGAAAACTGCCCCGCGTGCAGGCGGCGTAGGCGTGGAAGTTGGTCGGCTGGTGAGGTTGGGTCGTGTCGCCGGCGCCATCGGGGAAATGCTGTTCCGGATCGCGCCCGCCCGGGTTGAGGACGGTCAGACGAAAATGAGACGGGTCATTGCTCGGCATCGCGAGGGCACGGTATCAGATGAAGCCGGGGATTGCCTAGTCGCCGAGATCCGTGGGCGGCGGAGGCGTTGCCTTCAAAATCTGGTCACTGGGAATTTCATCAGCTGGATGCACGGGTTTGGCGCGGCGGATCTCCTTTGGTTGTTGTTTCGGTTCGACCGGCTGCGCCTTCAAAACGGGCTTGGTCGAATCAGGTTCGACTGGTTCCACTTTCAGCACGGGCTTATTCTCATCCGGCTCGACCGGCTGCGCTTTCAAGACCGGCTTCGTCGGATCAGGCATGTTCTCGTCCGCGTTCGGTTTGACCGATTTGTCTGTCTGCGGTTGTTCTTTTTCCGGCGGCGGCTTCGGTTTGAGCGTCGAGTTCACCGCGTTATAAGGATCGTTTTCCGCGAGGAGGACCGGCCCTTTCACCGCGACCGGTGATACTTGAGCCGGATCGACCGCGAGCGACGCGCGAGGAAAACCGGACGCCGGCAAATCGCGCACGAGGCGCGCTTTCGCTTCGCCATGCACATTACAGGGCTCGGTCGGCATTTGAGCGGACGTCGCGATCTCCATGTAGGTGGTGCGACGACGGACCGTTTCTCCGCCGGTCGACTTCACTGAGTCGTAGCACTTGTCCGTCGCGAGCAATCCGGACTTCGAGCAAATCTCGACTTTCTGCACCCCGGCGGGCTGAGGAATTTCCTTCGGTGGGTACCGCTCGCTCGCCGCATTCATAAGGTCGACCCAGATCGGCAGGGCGATTTCGCTGCCGAACGCTCCGCGATAGATTTTCTGCGGTTTGTCGAATCCAGCCCAGACCGCGCAAGTGATCGAGTTATCGTAACCGGCGAAAAGTGCGTCGGTGAAATCGTAGGCCGTTCCGGTTTTGCCGGCGGCCGGGAATTTCTTGAGACCGAATTTTTCCCGGGCGGCCCGGCCCGTGCCGGACTGGAGCGCGTCAACCAGGCAGGAATGCACTTCGTAGGCGATCTCGGGTTTGACGACTCTCTGCCGGGCGCGCTCCTCGGGCGCTTGCCAGACGACCGTGCCGTTTTTTTCCTCGATGCGATCGAGAATGTGGGGCGCGTTCGGACGCCAGCCGCCGTTGGGAAAGATCGTGTAGGCGAGCGCGAGTTCCGCGAGCGTGATTTCGCTGCTACCGAGAAAAGTGGCCGGGAAAGGGCGGAGCTGAGAGCGAATCCCGGCGGTGTGGCAAAGCTGAATGACAGGCTCAACCCCAACCGTCATCCCGATTCGGACCGTCGCGCCGTTCTTCGATTTCGCCAGCGCCTGGCGCGCCGTCATCGGTCCTTCGTAACGGTTGTTCTCCGATTCGGGTCCCCATTCGCCGAGAATCCCCGTCGTGCCGCCGATCATGACCGCACGATTATCGAGCGCTGAATCCTCCACGAGCGAGCCCGGGAAAAGTCCGTTCTCGAAGGCGGCGGCATACACGAATGGCTTGATCGCGGTTCCGGCGGGCCGCTTGGCCTGGAGCGCCCGGTCATATTGGTTGTGCTCAAAATCGCGGCCACCGACGAGCACGAGAATGCCGGCGGTTTGATTATCGAGCGCGATAAGAGCGCCCTGCAAATAATCGGGCGCCGCCGTCACGTTCGGCACGGCGAGCTGCTTTGCGTTGCGATAGCGATTGGCAAAAGCTTCGTACGTCGGATGGCTATAACCGGGTTGCTGTTCCGCGCGGGCGAGATGCGCTTTCAACGATTCCTCCGCGACCTTTTGCAGCTCGGCGTCGATCGTGGTGTGGATCCGGTAGCCTTCATTCATGGCGCGGTCCCAGCCGACCGCGGCAATGACCTGCTGGCGGATGTAATCGACTGCGTAGGTTTGCCCCTGCGCGCTTTGCCGGCTGCCGATCACGATATCTTCGGCTTGCGCGGTCTCGCATTGCCCGCGGGTGATAAACCCGAGATCACGCATGCGGGTGAGCACGAGGTTGCGCGCGTCGCGCGATGCCGCTTTGTCGCCCCAGGGCGAAAGCTTGTTCGGACTTTTGATCAAGCCGGCCAGCGCGGCGCATTCCGCGAGCGTCATGTCACGCGCCGGTTTTCCAAAATAACCGCGCGACGCTGCCTCGGCGCCGTACAATCCGCCGCCGAAGTAGATCCGGTTGAGATACAGCTCCATGATTTTCTGTTTTCCGAAGCGCTCCTCGATCCGGCGCGAGAGAAAAATCTCCAGCAGCTTGCGCCGGAAAGTTTTTTCCTTGAGCGCAAAACTATTCCGCGCCAGCTGCTGCGTGATCGTGCTGGCGCCCTGTCGGACGTGGCCGGCGGTAAAATTCTTCAGCGCCGCGCGCAGAATGCCGGAGAGATCGTAGCCGCCGTGCTGGTAAAACTTGTTGTCCTCCACGGAGACGACGGCGTTCACGAGATCGCGCGGCAACTGATCGTACGGAACCGTCTCCCGGTTCTCGACGTAGATCTGTCCGAAAATCTTGTCGTTGCGATCGACGATGACGCTGGCGGATTCCATCTGTTCGAGCTTCGAGAGGTCGAAAGTCTTGGCTTCCTCGCTGAGGGTGGCGGCGAGATAGAAAAAATAGATGCTGAAACCGATCAGGAGAACGAGCGCGCCCGCGACCGGCAGGTAGAATTTCGGTTTGGTAAACCAGCGGCGATGGAAATACTCAACCGAGGGGCGCGTAATATAGGAAACTGGCATGCGGCAGACCGAAGCTTTTTTGGATGTCGCGCGCAACCTAGGTGCAATTCGAATCAAAATCCAAACGGCAAACGCTCAAATCGATGAAGACGTGTGATCCCTCGTTGGTCGAATTCATCCGGGACGCAATCCGCCGCCGCGGACCCGTGACGTTCGAGTGGTTCATGGAGCAGGCGCTCTATCATCCGGAGTTTGGCTACTACAGCTCCGGACGCTGCGCGATCGGTCGGCGGGGCGATTACTTCACGAATGTCAGCGTCGGTCCGCTTTTCGGGCGGCTCCTGGCGGCGCAATTCGTCGAGATGTGGGAGTCGCTGGGCCGGCCCGATGATTTCGTCATCGTCGAACAGGGAGCTCACCACGGCGATTTCGCCCGGGATGTTCTCGGAGCGCTGCGCGAGCGTGCCCGGGATTTTTTTTCCGCGCTGCGCTATCGGATCATCGAACCATTTCCAATCCTGCGGGGGCGGCAGGGGGAAGCGCTTCGTGATTTCAGCGAGAAAGTCACTTGGGAAAAATCGCTAATCGATCTCGAGCCGTTCTGCGGCGTCCACTTCTCCAATGAGCTTCTTGATGCGATGCCGGTGCGCTTGATTAGTCGCGTTGGTGGTGATTGGCAGGAACGATGTGTGATCGAATCGGGCGATGGATTGAGTTTCGTCACTGAGCCGATCACGGATGCGGAACTGAGCCGGCATTTGCAGATGATTCCCGGGGATTTGAGCGCGCCTTACGAGACGGAAGTGAATCTCGCGGCGCTGAAATGGATCGAAAGCCTCGCGCCAAAACTGACTCGCGGATATGTCCTGACGGTCGATTACGGCTATTTGCGCGCTGACTTCTACGCGCCCGAAAGAACGAGTGGCACTCTTCAGTGTTATTCAAACCATCACGTCATTCCGTCACCGCTGAGAGACATTGGTGACGCCGATATTACGGCACATGTCGACTGGACAAGTATGGCTGAGCGGGCGGAAGCGCGTGGCCTCTGCGTCGCCGGGTTTACCGATCAACACCACTTCGTAACTGGAGTCGTGACAACGTTGATGTCGGGGCGGTTTGGCGCGACCGCGGACGCCGCCACCCGCCGGGCCCTGCAAACTCTGCTCCATCCCGAACTTCTCGGAACGACCTTTCAGTTTCTCGCGCTGACAAAGGACATCAGTTCCGGATTCCAGCCAAGCGGGTTCAAATTTGCTCGAGACCCGCGCATCGCGCTCGGCCTTTAGGCTCAAATTTTTCGGCGTTTGTGAAGGACCTTCTTCTGTAGGGCAGGTTCGCTGACCCCGCCCTACAGTTTTTGCGAGCGCGAGCGCGCTGTTCTTCTTTCTCGTCATTGCCACCTCGGCCGTGCAAGATGCAGACTACGAATCGGAGGATTACGACCGTGCCAGGAAAAATGTTTAGTTATCTCGCGCTCCCGCTGCTTTTGCTTTTGAGCAATAGCTCGGGAAATTCCGCAGCATCATCCGCAGGGAAAAGCCCGGGAGGAGAGACCGGAACGCTGGAGAAAATGATCGTCGCGAATGGAAACGTCGCGATGGATTTCGATTTGAATCGGCTCAATGGGATCGATTCCGAGACGAAGGAATCGAAGCTGGACACATTGCGCTTCCAGGTCGGACCGAATTCTTTTTTCACCGTCCTTGTCTTTAACGACACGTTGCGCGGTCCGGATCAGGGCTCGATGGGCCTCATCCCGGAAAACGCGGCGACGTTGCCCGGACGGTTGCAAACGTCTTTGAGCCAGCTCGTCATCGAAAAGCTCCCGTCAGATGCGTCCTTTGATCTTGCGGTGCGCGACGGGAAAACCGGTTTTGTCTTCTTCAACGTCGAAGGAAATCTCTATGAGTACGATGCCGCCGCGCGGTTGCTCACGGTCAGGGACGGAAGACTTCTGATTTCCGAAGCGTTTGCAAAGAGTCTTGGGCGGCCCGCAGAAGCCGGGATAGCCGTTGGCAGAATTTCGATCGTCACGACCATGTATCCGATCGAAATCACGACCGTCGTCCAGGGCGAGGCGCAGTCGTCGGTCCTACCGCCGTTACGGCGCGGCGGGGCCCAGGATGTTCCGAATTCCGTGCCGGGACCTGACGTCATCGTCGGGGATCTTTCCGCCACGCAACAATTTGGCAGTGCCGGGACACAGGTCGGCGTGGCTGTCGGAACGGTCTCCTGCAATAACGGAACCGTCGCGCTAAACTGGATTGCTTATCCGAATACCGACCATCCGGTCATTCCGCAAAATCTTTATCGCATGAGCGGCGGAGCGGCCAACAACGAGCGCTTCGAACAAATTGGCCAATCGTGGCTAAAGCATGCCTTCGCCGCCGGGGCGGGCAATGCCTGCGGCTTCGGCTGCACCTCTGGCGGGGGCGGTCTAGGCGCGGGGTGTTCCGATCCGTATGGCGCGAGCTTGAATGCGAGCCAGGGCAGTCTTGGCTCACGCGCCTGGGTCAATCCCTTTACCGGTGTCTTTCCCTCCAACTCGAGAGAACACACTGGCCACAACGACGTGAGCACGGCTCCCACGCATCGAGCTCTTATCGAAATGAGCGACCTGAACACCACCATGAATCCGGGCGCGACCTATTATGCCGAAGCGCAGTACGTGACCCCGCATGAGTACGCCTGGTGCCAGAGTCATCCCGGCGAATGCAACATGTATAACAACGTCTCCTACCGCCAATTCAATGTCAGCGGCACGACGAGCTTCACTTTTGCGGCTGTTGGATCAACGGTACGAACGAGCCCTGCCATTAACGCCTGGCCGGGAGCGACCATCAATACGATCGAACCCGCGCCGGGCGTGGATGGCCGTGCCTTCATTGCCTACAAGGTGACGGGCCCAGTCGCCGGTATCTGGCATTATGAATACGCGTTGTATAACCAGAACCTGGATCGCAGCATTCAGTCGTTCAGTCTGCCATTGGGATGCGGAATCACGCTGACTAACATCGGATTCCACGCACCACCTAACCATCCTGGAATTGCCAACGATGGGACGCAAGGAAGCGCCGGGTATAGCAATGTTGCCTGGAGTTCGAATCAAACCGTTGGCGCCATGAGTTGGAGCTCGGAGACCTTTGCCCAGAACCAGAACGCGAACGCGATTCGCTGGGGGACGTTGTATAATTTCCGTTTCGACTCCGATCGTGGACCAATGCCGGTGGAGGCGACGATCGGTTACTTCAAGACGGGAACATCCACGACCGTTTTGACCATAGGTCCTAATGCCTGCAACGCGACGCCTTCGCCAATTCCAACGGTGACCCCCGTCGCCACACCCACGGTTACGCCAGCCGTTACACCTTCCCCCTCGCCAGTGGTAACGCCGACGCCGGGCGCAACGCCGCCGCCCACGCCATGCGGGACTACTACCTTCTCGAACCCAGCGTCTATCAGCATCCCCGATAGCGGAGCGGCCGCGCCCTATCCTTCAAACATATCGGTCGCCCTGGGAGGCGCCGTTACGAAGGTGACGGTGAAGTTGAACAACTTAAGCCACACCTTCCCCTCCGATATAGACATCCTGCTAGTGGGCCCTGGCGGACAGAACGTCATCATTATGTCGGACGTTGGCGGCGGCGATGACGTCAACGGCGTAACACTCACGCTGGACGATGCCGCGGCCAATAGCTTGCCGGCGTCTCTGCTGGCTACCGGGACCTACAAGCCGACTAACATCGGAACGGGAGATACTTTCCCTGCGCCCGCGCCCGCGCCTTCCGGTGGCTCGGTGCTCTCAGTCTTTAACGGCACAAATCCAAACGGGACGTGGAGTCTCTACGTTGTGGACGACGCCACGGCCGACCAGGGCAGTTTGGCTGGGGGATGGGAGCTGACCATCAGTACGACCACCCTTTGCCCCGACCCCCCGACCCCGACGCCGACGGCGCCCCCGGCAACGCCAACCCCTCCTACTCCGACGCCAACTCCCACTCCGCCTAGTCCTACCCCAACACCAACACCAACCGCAACGTTAACTCCTGCGCTAACACCAACCCCAACATTAACTCCTGCGCCAACACCGAGTCCCACGCTCACTCCTGCGCCAACGCCAAGTCCGACGCCGATCCCGGCGCAGCCCACCAACCTCTCGACTCGGATGCGAGTTCAGACCGGGGATAATGTTGGCATCGGCGGGTTCATCATTACAGGAACGTCTGTTAGACGTGTGCTCGTCCGGGCCATTGGACCTTCGCTGACCCAATCCGGTGTCCCCGGTGCGCTGGCTGACCCAGTGCTCGAGCTGCGCGGTAACTGCGGTAACGAGATCTGTATTCCCGAGGCCGTTATTTCGATCACTAACGACAACTGGAGGGACGATCCGGTCCAGGAGGTCGCGATCATCGCCACTGGCCTCCCGCCGACCAACAACCTGGAATCAGCCATTGTTGCCGACTTGTATCCGGGAGTCTACACGGCCGTCGTTAGAGGCAAGAATAACACGTCGGGAGTCGCCTTGGTTGAGGTGTACGATCTCAGCCCGGCCCTTCTCGGGAAGCTGGCGAATATCAGTACACGGGCCCTGGTCGGCACGGGTAACAACATCGCGATCGCGGGCTTCACCCTGGGCGGTCATAACGGCAACGACAGAATTGTCGCGCGTGGAATGGGGCCGAGCCTGGCTCCGCGCTTCTTCCCGGCCAGCGCGGTGCTGGCAAATCCGACGCTGGAGTTACGCGATGCCAACGGAGCGCTCCTCATCGCGAACAACGACTGGCAGGATAACGCGGCCCAAGCGGCAGCATTGACCGCGGCAGGTCTGGCGCCGAGCAACAATCTCGAGTCAGGCATAATCGCGACGCTGCCACCGGGGCTCTACACCGCCTTGCTCGCGGGATTGAACAACGCCACCGGCATCGGCCTGGTCGAAGTCTACGACCTCGGACCGTAGCGCAGGGGACGGCGCCGCTACAGATGCCTGCGCTGACCCCGTCGAGATTTGGCGTTAATTGTAGCTAACACGCAGCGACGCTCTGGCCGGGTCAGCGACCCCGCCCTACAGTTCGGCTAGGGAATTGAATTGTAGGGCAGGCGCATCGCCTGCCACGTTTTCAGGGGATGGCAATCCGCCTGAGGCGCATTGCTCTACAAAATCTCCGCATCAAAAAGAATCTCGACACGTTTCCGCGTTCTCTCTAAGAACCACCCCGTGTACCGCCACCGGTTCCTCGCGAATTTCGGTCGGACGAAACATGCGTGGAATCGCTCGTTTTGTCGGCCCCCAAACAGCTGCTCTCCCACCCTATGCAATCCCACGCCACCACTGCGCTAATTCGGCTGATCGGCGCCCCGCCTAAGGCAACCTCTCGCAGCAGTCGCGCCTTCGACATACTTCCCGAGCTCGGCCCTCGTCGATTGATCTCATACGCTCGCCGGCGGCGCAGAGCCGCGCTCGCGCTGATCTGCCTCGCTTGCACGCTGGCTCTCCCGAACACAGTCAGTTCTGAAACCCAGAGAGACCGCAAAGAGACGCCGACGATCCGCATGTTCGATATAGGTCGGGGACCTCATACATATAGTTTTCAGCTGGGCCGCGAAGCGCAAACTCGTTATCAGGGCGAGGCCTCGGCCCAGCAGGCAATTCAAGCGGGCGGGATCCAACCGCGCTCGATGGTTTCGGATGATTTCAACGCCGACGGAATGGGTGATTTGGTCATCGGCTATGCAAGCAGTGGTGGCGGGGTGTTGAGTTTCCGCCAGGGAAACGTGCAAGCAATCGCTCCGACAGGCGACGTGTTCCAAGGCATAACGCAGGGGCGTTATCCTTCACCCTTTCTCCCTGAAGCTCGACTTTATTCTTTGCCGGAAGCTCCAGATTTTTTGCAGGTAGGCGATTTCAACGCCGATGGTTACCAGGATGTCTTGGCGGCCGCGCGAGGGGGAGCGACTCTATATCTTCTGCCGGGTGATGGTCGGGGAAATCTGGGAGCAGTGCAGAAATTTCAACTCCCAGGATCATTGACTGCATTGCGAGCGAATGATTCCCGTCAACCCGGAGTGTTTACGAGTCTCGCGGTGGGCTTGAGAACGGGTGAAGGAGCCAAAGCGCTGGTCTACAACAAGGCCGGAGGCGGCTTGGCTGGGACGCCTGAGAGTTATTCAATGCCGGGCGCTGTCACGGCGTTTGCTTTTGGACGTTTGGATGACGATAGCGCGACGGACCTGGCCGCCGCGACCACGAATCAGGTGATCGTCATTCATGGCCGGAGCGATCAGCCCGCTGATGCGGGAAAGAACGCGCCCGTTATCGAAACGCAAAATCTTCCTTTTGCGATCAGAGGTCTGGCTATTGGCGACTTTGTTTTTGATCGCAATCACGAACGCGAAATCGCCGCGCTCTCTGACGACGGCACCATTTATCTATCCGCTCGCGGCAATCCCGATACGCGTCCCTACACAGACGCCGAAAAGAACACCCTTCGTAATTTGAAGCGCTCCTACCAGCGCAACAACATCGACATGGAGACGTTCAGGGCCGAGAGCGACAAGCTGGTACGGCCTAATCTCGCCGGCGGTTGGAGAGTCTCGCAAACAATCAAGAGCGGAGTAACGCCGGCCGCGAACGGTTCCTCTCAAGCGCTCTTTCAGCGGCTGGATGCCTCGACCCTGCCTACGGACGACCTGCTGGTTGGCAACGGACGCAATAACCATCTGCAAATGGTCCGCAACGAGCAAGATGCCGCGAAACTTAAGATTAAAGCCACTACCAAGTCTGTCGATCTGGATCGGGTTTCAACGGACAGCATGCCGTTAGCCGCCGTTTCCATGCGCCTCGGTATCGATTCGCGGCCGGGCATGGTTGTGTTACAGGCGGACAAGATCCAGCCCGAAGTCGTAATATTAACTCCTGACGCTGTCTTTACCGTTAACTCTAATGCGGATCTAGCAGACGATGTTCCAACTGCAGCGAACGCCGTCTGCCACACTACCGCCAACACGTGCACGCTACGCGCCGCCATCATGCAATCGAA
>JBEEHC010000064.1:0-6027 GCA_041167205.1 Verrucomicrobiota bacterium | reverse complement strand
GTCAGGTCTGCATCCACCTTCCCCCAGGAAGTAAGCAGAGGGTTGCCAGCATCTGGATCCGAAGCGCTCAGGCCGAGACGGGCCCGTTGCTTTGCCGTAGGGTCGTTTCCTCGATATTCTCGCGACGGCCTCAAGAGGAACACATGCACTATCCTGACCCGGGCCAGTTGGAAGAGGAGTTCCAGGTAAGCAGGAGGTAAGCTGGTAGGAGCGAAGATCGAGATACGCTCCGGAAGATCAAGCTGGGCAGCGTTCTCAAATCCGCGGACGCGCAGACGGTTGAGGACTTGATCGAAACCAGGCCCTTCGCCGAGTTGTCGCCATAACGTGGCCTGCCACGCCTCGTCCCCGCTCGGGGCTTTTTTTGAAGTCATCCAATCTGAGACCATCTCTGGCCGATAAACGCGGTATTGATCGAAGAGATTGGCCAGCCTGGTGGCGAGGTGGAAACGTTTCAGAGAGTCGCCGTCGTGCAGGTATTTGGCTACGGGCGCAAACTCCTTGCGTGGGAGACACCGCGGCAGAAGCGAATCGATTTTCCAGGCGAGAAGATCCGTGGACATTCTGTCCGTCTGCGCTTCGGCCGGAGAAGCTTGCCACACAGTCTGCGCGACAAAGTCTCCGAGGAAAGGAAAGGCGTAATTCGCGCAGATTCCTTGCAGTTGGGCGATCTTGAGTGAAAGCCATCGCCGGCTGGCCAGACTCTGAACCACTACGATCTCGGGAGTGAAGGGCGAGCCGAGCGGCGCTGACACGACTTGGGAAAGTCGCTGCGCGAGGAGGTCGAGCTGGTTGCTCGTATGTAAAATCAGGCCGGGCATTGGAGTCGATCAGCAGTCACGCTCAAGAAGTGAATCCCGAAGAAATTCTAACACAGAGTGCAATTGGGGTAATCGGCATGGCGGCATCCTTTCATAGGGGGTCAGACAACCGCTGTCCAACGCGTCACTTTTTTAAGCTGACGCCGTTCGCGGTTCTGCTGGCAATCGCCCAGCCGATTGCGCAAATTGCGCGGAACATGAAAGGCTGGATTCTGTGTCCGATGCTGGTCCTGGCTATTGCGCGTACCACGCCAGCGGGAGTGAATCCCGCGACCGCGCGCGTTGCGGCCGCCTACTCGTCCGGTCAAGGCGGCACTTCCTTCCTGGCCATCCAGCATGGACAGACGCTCTTCGAACAACACGCCGGTGAGCCGCGAAAGATCTACAGCGGCACAAAAGCTTTCTGGAGTTTGGCCGGGCTGGCCGCCACCGAGGATGGTTTGTTGAATCTCGATGAGAATGTCGCCGCCACGATTCCGGCGTGGCGCAACGATCCCCGCAAGGCGCGGGTCACAATCCGGCAGTTACTCGATTTCTCCTGCGGACTCGATCCGGTATTTTATTTGCACAATAATAATCCGGGCGACCGCGACCGCATTGCGATCGGAGCGCCGATCGTCGCCAGTCCGGGATCCGCCTTTATTTATGGGCCGAGCTCGCTCCAGGTTTTTCATCAGGTCTTGAAGCAGAAGCTGCATGGGGAATCGCCGACGCATTATCTTGAACGCCGCGTTTTGCGCCGCCTTGGACTCGGGTCTCAGCGTTACCTGACAGATAGCGCGGGCAATCCGCTGCTCGCGGCGGGCTGGTATCTGACGGCGCGGCAGTGGGCGAGGTTGGGGCAGCTCGTGCTGGCCGGCGGCGCGCCGGTCGTGACCTCCGGCTCGCTCGCGCAGTGCTGGCGGGGCTCGCCGGCCAACCGGGCGTTCTCGCTGGGCTGGTGGAATAATCGATCCGCGCCGGGGGGGCGCGAATTCGATTTCGAGGACATGCTGGTGCCGAAATGGCCGCGGCAAAACTGGAGCGGAGCGGTCCTTTGCCGCGACGCGCCGAGCGATCTGGTCGCGTGCATCGGCTCGGGCTATCAACGCCTTTATGTGATTCCGTCGCTGGGTCTCGTCGTGGTCCGTCAGGGCTCAGGCGGTCGGTTCTCGGACGCGCGCTTTTTGCGTTTGCTGCTCGGGAAGTAACTTACTTCGGCGTCGCGACCATGAGCGAAGAGCGGCTCGGTTGCCACTGATAGCCGAAGCTAAATTCCAATGGCGCCGGCCTGCTTTCGGCGTCCGCGTTCGCGAGGTCCGGCTGCGGATGCTCCTTGAAGCGGCTGATAGGTCCGTGGTAGCGCCCGTATAAACGAAGGTCCCATTTGTGGGAGTCAAAAAAGCGGAACGGAATTCCAGAGTCGTCCTGGAGAATAACCTTGCTGTGCGTGAGGAGGAAATCGCGCACCTGCGAGAAATTGTTGGAGTGCATCAGGTAGGACGCCGCCTTGAGCAAAGTCACGCCGCGACCTTGCTGCTCGCAAAATTTGACGAACCCCGGATTGGTCTTGATGGCCCAGTCCGCCAGGTCGCTCGTGAAGTAGTAGAGCGTTTGCTCCCGCCCGGCCGGGCTGAAAAAGACAATCTTCACACCGGGCGTCGTGCCTTTGCCTTCAGGAACGAAATGACCGGCGCGATCGAGCGCGACCAGCGTGACGGAATCGATGGTGCAGCCGGCGCGCGCGAGAAAAACGTAGAGGACCGGAAGGGTTCCGTTGAGTTGCGTCTGCCTAAGGTCGACCTTCATGTTTTTCGTGATGAAGAAACTCCAGCTCAGGACTGAGTCGAGCGACTTGCGCAGGTTGGCCAGCGCGGAGGGCAGGACCGCGCGGGGGATTTTGTCGATGTCGGGCAGCGGGCCCACCGGCTCGATTCCGCAGAGGATGTAGGTGCTGGCGTTGGGGAAGAAGGCGTTGGCGTAAAGGAAATCCGGGCCGCTGAACATATAAAACATCGGCCCGCGATCCTCATATGCGGGGCCTAAAGACTGCGGAGCCCAGGCGCGAATTTTCGAGAGCTGCTGTTTCTCCAAACGCTCCCAGGCGCGGTCGAGATCGGTTGCGTGCGTAGCCCACCCGAGGTCGGTGCTGTGGCTTTCGAGCGCTGTGCCTCTCACGGGTAGCCCGGCCAGGAACTTCGCCGTCGCATCGGCGATGGGATCCGAGGCCAGTGCTTGTGTGCTTAGCGCGAGCGAGAGGAGAAGCGAGAACCGTTTCAAGAGTAACGCGCCCGTGACTTACTTCGGCGTGGCGACCATGACCGACGAGCAGCTCTGTTCCTTGTAACCGAAGCTAAAATCCAGGCGAACCGGCTTGTCCTGGGCGTGCGGCTTCGCGAACAAGCGGATGTTCCATTTCTCGGGCTCAACAAACGAGTAGGGAATTCCGGACTCGTCCTGGAGAAGTATCTTGCTGTGGGTCAGGAGAAAGCCGCGCACCATCGTGAAATTATTCGTGCCCATGTAGTTGCACGCGGCCTTGAGCAGACTCAGGCCCTGGCCCTGCCGCTCGCAGAAATTGCTGAAACCCGGATTGGCTTTGACGGCCTTATCCCCCAGGTCGCTCGTGAAGTAGTAGAGAGTTTGCTCACGCTTGCTCGGGTTGGAAAAGACGATCTTCACGCCGGGTGTCGTCTCCGGGCCAGCAGGGACGAACTTCCCGTCGCGATCGAGCGCGACCGGTGTGACGGAAGCGACGGTGCAGCCGGCGCGCGCGAGAAAAACGTAGAAGATTGGAAGCGTGCCGGTGAGTTGGGTCTGCTTGAAATCGGTCCGCATGTATTTCGTGATGAAGTAGCTCTCGTTCAGCACCGAACTGAGCGATTTGCGCAGGCCGGTCAGCGCCGAGGCGAGGTCAGCGCTTGGGATCTTGTCGATGTCGGGCAGCGGACCGACCGGCTCGATCCCGCAGAGAATGTAGGTGCTCGCGTTAGGGAAAAAGATGTTGGCGTAGAGAAAATCCGGGCCGCTGAACATGTAATACATCGAGCCGCGATCTTCATACGCTGGGCCCAATGTTTTCGGAGCCCAGGCCCGGATTTTTGAGAGCTGCTCCTTTTCCAGGCGCTCCCAGGCGCGGCCGAGATCGGTCGCATGCTCGGCCCATTCGGGATTATTGCTGTGGCTTTCCAGCGGCGTGCCTTTCACTGGCAGCCCGGCCAGAAACTTTGCCGTCGCATCAGCGGTTGGATCCGAGGCCAGCGCCTTCGCGCACAGCGCGAGCGAAAGGAGAAGCAAAAGCCGTTTCAAGAGGAGATCGTGCGGTAGGAGATTCTCAGGACAATCTCATTTGTGCGTGGCCATCATCAGGAGGCCGCGCTCCCGCTGCCAATGGTAGCCAAAGGCGAATCCGAGTTCGGATGGCGGCGGGTCTTTTGCATAGATTGCGGCGAGGTCGGGCTGGTGATATTTCCCGAACATCTCCGCGTGCGGCACATAACGCCCATAGCAATTGACTGTCCAGCTTTTCGTGAACGAGCGGAGCGGGATGCCCGAGTCGTCCTGAATGATGACGCGGCTGTGCTCGATCAGGAAATTCCGCACGCCGGCGAAACCTTCGCCATGCATGAGGTACGAGGCCGCCTTGAGGAGACTTAGACCCGGCCCTTGCGCGGCGCACCAGTTCAGGAAGCCGCTCTTGCCGCCGGAAAGATCGGTCTTGAAGTAATACAACGTTTGGACGCGCCCGGCGTTTTGGAAATTGATTTTCACCCCTTCCGCTGGCGTCTTGACGTAGGTGGTGTCCAGCACCGTGCAGCGGCGCCGCGCGAGGAAGACGTAAAGAATCGGGAGAGTGCCGGCAAGATTGCTGCGCCCCAAGTCGGTCCGCATGTCCTTGGTAATAAAATAGTGCGTCTGCAAAATCGTGTGCATTGACGCGCGCAAGGCGGAGAGATCGCCGGTCAGCCTCTCGGGCGCGATTTGGGAAAGATCGGGGACCTGACCGACCGGTTCCAGGCCCGCCAGGATGTACGTTCTCGCGTTGGGAAAAAACGCGTGCGCGTAGAGAAAATCCGGACCGCTGAACATGTAATACGCTGTATTCGTGCTGCTGTAGTACTCGCTGGCGTTGATGCCCATCCACGCGCGGATCGGCTCAAGCTGAAAATATTCCTTCTTGGACCATGCCTCGTCCAAAGTGTTGGCATGGTTTCGCCAGGCCTCGGTTTGGGTAAGCGGCTCCAACGGGCCCGTGACCGGCAAGCCAGCGAGGAAATGCGCCGTCTCATCGAGAGTGGGCGGCTGGGCAAAGGCGGGCGTGGGCAGCAGCAGCAAAAGAACAAGGGCGTAGCGTTTCATGTCGGAACTCAGACGGATGCAGGTTTCCTTTTTGCGGAGAGAAAATAAATGATCAACCCGAGCGCCATCGTTGCGAGACCCCACAGTGAAGGTCTGCGCGTGGAGGTTTCGCTCAGCATGTGGACCAGCATCCAGAGGCTGATGGCCAGGAAAATCGCGGGCGTGATCGGGTATCCCCAGGCGCGGTATGGGCGCGGTAGATTCGGCTGCCGACAGCGCAGGACGAAGACGCCCAGCACCGTGAGCGTCGAGCAAAGAGTAAGGCTGAACTGAATGTAATTCACCGCGGTCTGGAACGTCGCCGTCAAAAGCAGCAAAACCACGATCGCGAATTGCGCGAGGATCGCGGCCGCCGGAATCCCGCGCGCGTTGCGGCGGGCGAGGGGAGCGAGAAGGCCGAGGTTTTCGCCCATCGCCGCGGTGATCCTCGGGCCGATCCACATCATCGCGCTCACCGTCGAGACCAGCCCCAGGCAAATAAAGGAAGCCATCACCTTCGCGCCCGAAGCGCCGAAGATGTGGGCGCCGGCGATGACCGCGACCTGTTGTTTTCCGATCATCTCCGCTGCCGGCGTCGTTCGGAGAAAGACGGCATTCGTCGCGAGATAGAGGACCATGACCAGCACCGTTCCCAAGCCGACGGAGAGCGGGATCGTGCGAGAAGGATTACGCACCTCGCCCACGATGTAGGTCGAAGCGTTCCATCCCGAATAAGCATACATCACCCAATAAAGACTGACTGCGAATGGCGCGCTCAGAATCAACGCTCCATCGCCTTTGGCGGGCAAAAACGAAACGGGTTGCGTCTTCTTCACCCAAAGGCCGGCGCCGATGATCACCAGGACGAGCACCACTTTCAGAATAGTGG
>JBEEHC010000063.1:0-24562 GCA_041167205.1 Verrucomicrobiota bacterium | reverse complement strand
ATCGGCGCTTCAAAAGTGGCTCGTGATATTACTGAAGCGCTTCGCACCGAGACCGCGCTGGGTGCATCGGAACTGCGCTACCGGCGGCTTTTCGAGTCGGCCAAAGACGGCATTTTGATCCTCGATGCCCAAAGCGGAATGGTGGTCGATGTGAATCCCTTCCTCATCTCGAAGCTGGGGTTTTCGCGTGAAGAGTTTCTGGGGAAGGCGATCTGGGAACTGGGCTTTTTCAAGGATATCTGGGCCAACGCGGAGAAATTCGCGGAGTTAAAGGAAAAGGAATATGTCCGCTACGAACACCTGCCCTTGGAAACGGTCGACGGGCAGAGCCTGGAAGTTGAATTCGTCAGCAATGTCTACCTGGTCAACGGCTCCAAAGTGATTCAGTGCAACATCCGGGATGTGACCGCGCGCCGCAAGGCGGAGCAAGCCTTGGAACAACTCAATGAGAATTTGGAGCAACGCGTGTCGGAACGCACGACCCAACTCGAAATGGCGAACAAGGAATTGGATGCGTTTTCCTACTCCGTGTCACACGATCTGCAGGCGCCACTGCGGGCGGTGGATGGGTTTTCGCAGGCGATGTTGGAGGACTACGGCTCGCAGTTGCCCGACGAGGGGCGGCGTTACTTGCAGACAATCCGCGACGGAACGCAGCGAATGGGTGCGCTGATCGATGACTTGTTGACGTTTTCGCAGCTCAGTCGGCTGCCGCTGGAGAAGCGGGAGATGGATCCCGGCGAGCTGGTGCGCGATGCCATCAAGGAGTCGAGCTCCCAGAAGGGAGGGCGACGGATCGAGATTCGCGTCGGAGATCTGCCACTGTGCCAAGGCGATCCGGCTCTGTTGAAACAGGTCTGGCTGAACCTGCTCTCGAATGCCTTCAAGTATACCCGTCACCGTGAGCTGGCAGTGATCGAAGTCGGCTGCACGAAGGAAAAGGGAGAGAACGTCTATTTCGTCCGCGACAACGGCACAGGCTTCGATATGCGTTACGTGGGCAAGCTGTTTGGCGTCTTCCAGCGGCTGCACCGCGCGGAGGAATACGAGGGTACGGGCGTCGGCTTGGCCCTCGTCCAGCGAATTATTCACCGTCACGGCGGGCGGGTTTGGGCCAATGGCGCGGTCGACGGCGGCGCCACCTTCTACTTTACCCTGGACGGAGAATCCAAGTCATGAGCGAGACCCCTCTCGTCGAGATACTGCTGGTCGAAGATAACCCCGAGGACTTGGAGCTAACGCAACGCGCTCTGCGAAAAGCGAACTTAGCCAATTACATCCACATCGCGCGGGACGGTGCGGAGGCGCTGGAGTTCCTTTTTTGCGAAGGAGCGCACGCCGGCCGCAAAATTGAAGATGGCCCAAAGGTTATTCTGGCTGGACCTGAAACTTCCCAAAATCGATGGGCTTCAGATGCTGAAGCGAATCAAAAACGATCCGCGCACCCGGGCCATCCCGGTGGTGGTTCTCACCTCATCGAAGGAACAGAACGACGTTGTGGAAAGCTACCACCTCGGAGTGAACAGCTACATCGTCAAACCGGTGGACTTCGAGCGGTTCGCCGGGGCGATGCAGGAGGTAGGAATGTATTGTCTCCTGCTTAACCATCCTCCCGTGGAGAATTCATGAAGCGCCCGATCCGAGTTCTCCTGGTGGAGGATTGCGACAGCGATGCCGAGCTTGTCCTGCGGGAATTGCGAAATGGGGGCTTTGAGCCGGTATGGGAGCGCGTCGAGACCGAAGCCGGCTTTCTCGACAGCCTCCAGCGCGATTTCGACATTATTCTATCCGACTACGCAATGCCCCAGTTCGACGGCTTGCGCGCCCTGGCCTTGGTGAAGCGGCGCGCCTTGGAAATTCCCTTCATTCTCGTTTCCGGCACCATAGGGGAAGAGACCGCGGTGGCGGCTATGAAAGAGGGCGCGACCGATTACCTCTTGAAAGACCGGCTGGCGCGTCTCGGGTCCGCGGTCACCAGAGCTTTGGAACAAGGCAGGCTCCGGAGGCACAAAGAGCGCGCTGAAGAAGCCTCGCACGAGAGCGAGGAGCGCTTTCGCCAACTGGCGGAAAACATCAACGAAGTATTCTGGCTCACCGATCCGGCCAAGAACCAGATCCATTACCTTAGTCCAGCTTACGAGACGATTTGGGGCCGTTCGCGCAAGGACGTTTACGCTTCCGCCCGCAGTTGGATAGATGCCATTCACCCCGAAGACCGCCAGGCGGTCCGTCGCGCCGCGATGAAACAAGTGGAGGGAACCTATAACGAAGAATATCGAATCATCAGGCCGGACGGGTCCATTCGCTGGATCCATGATCGTGCCTTTCCCGTGCGCAATGGCGCAGGCGATATCTATCGGGTGGTGGGAGTGGCGGATGACATCACCGAACGAAAGCAGGCGGAGGTCGTGCTTCAGGAGTCCGAGCGCCGTTTCCGGGAGATGTTGGAAAAGGTCGAGCTCATGGCCATGACGCTCGACCAGAGCGGCCGGGTCACGTTCTGTAACGACTATCTGCTCCGCGTGACGGGATGGACGCGGGAGGAAGTCATCGGGGCCGATTGGTTCTCAAAGTTCGTTCCCGACCAGCACCGCGCTCTGAGAAAAAACTTCGTCGAGGGTATCGAGGCTGGGGAGGTCCCGCCCCATCATGAGAATCCCATCGCGACCAGCACCGGCGAGCTTCGAGAGATTTCCTGGAACAACACCATGCTTCGGGACATGGCCGGAAAGATCGTCGGCACAGCCAGCCTGGGTGAGGATGTGACGGAGCGCAAACGGGCGGCCGCGCGTGTTCGTGAGAGCGAGGAGCGCATGCGATCGGTCCTGGAATCGGCCCTGGATTGTGTCATTACCATGGACTACACGGGGAAGATTGTTGAATTCAATCCAGCCGCCGAAAAAACCTTCGGTTACAAACGCGGCGAAGCGATTGGCCAGCTCCTGGCCGATTTGATTATCCCGGCATCCCTGCGCGAGCAGCATCGGCGCGGTCTGGCCCATTATCTTTCCACCGGCGCGGCTCCTGTCCTCGGAAAGCGGATCGAGCTCATGGGAATGCGTAGTGACAAATCGGAGTTTCCCGTTGAGCTTGCCATCACCCGGGTTGGGTCGCAGGAACCCCCGATGTTTACCGGTTTCATCCGGGATATCACCGAGCGAAAGCAATCGGAGGACCGCCTGCGCGAGCAAGCAGAGCTGCTGGATCTTGCCCAGGACGCGATCATGGTTCGCGATATGGAGGACCGCGTCGAATTTTGGAATCGTGGCGCGGAAGAATTGTACGGGTGGACTGCCGCGGAAGTCCATTGCAGGCAAGCTTCCACTTTTCTGTACGAGGACGATCCCGGCGCGGTCGCTGCGGCCCGAACATCCGTTCTCGCGAACGGAGTATGGACCGGCGAGTGCAAGCACAGCTGTAAGGATGGCGGTACCGTCACGGTCCGCAGCCGTTGGACCCTGGTCCGGGACGAGCGGGCGGCGCCGGAATCCATTTTGATCATCAACACTGACATTACCGAACAGAAAAAGATCGAAGAACAATTTCTTCGCGCGCAACGGGTCGAGAGCATCGGCACCCTGGCCAGCGGCGTCGCGCACGACCTGAACAACATTCTCGCTCCGATTCTGATGGGGGCGGCCGTCCTGCAGCGGACCAATATGCCGGCAGGCGACCAAGCCATTCTGTCAACCATCGAGACATGCGCCCAGCGCGGAGCGGACATCGTCAAGCAGGTGCTGACCTTTGCACGGGGAGCGGAGGGTGAACACATGCTCCTGCAACCGGCGCACCTTATTAATGACATGGGTAAGATCGCCAAAGAGACCTTTCCCAAAACGATCACGGTTCGGACGCGCTTTCCGGAATTCCTATGGCCGATTGAGGGCGACCCCACCCAGCTCCATCAAGTCTTACTCAATCTCTCGGTCAATGCCCGCGACGCCATGCCCGCAGGCGGCATGCTTACCCTTTCGGCCGAGAATTTCCCGGTGGACGAACACTATGCCAGCATGACGCCTGGAGCGAAAGCGGGGCCCCACGTCCTCTTCGAGGTCAGTGACACCGGCATGGGTATTTCCAACGAGATCATCGACAAGATTTTCGATCCTTTCTTCACCACCAAGGAACTTGGCAAAGGCACCGGCTTGGGACTCTCGACTATGATTGGGATCGTAAAGAGCCAGGGAGGATTTGTGAGCGTCTACAGCGAGATCGGACACGGCACGACCTTCAAGGTCTATTTCCCCGCGATGACGAATGCACCGGAACTGACGAAGGAAAGCTTCCCGGCCACCCTGGCCCCGGCAAATGGTGAACTGCTTCTCCTCGTTGACGATGAGAAATCCATCCTGCAAGTAGCCCAGGTGCTTCTAGAAGAGCACGGCTACCAGGTATTGACCGCCGGGGACGCGACGGAGGCGCTCGCCATTTTTGCGATGCGAAAAGACGAAATCAAACTCGTGCTGACAGATCTGGCGATGCCTCTGATGGATGGAATCGCCCTCATTCGCACCCTTCGGAAAATGCAGCCCGATGTGCGTGTCATCGCTTCCACGGGGCGAGGGGGCCAGGAGCAGCACGTCCAGGAACTTGGGGGTCTTAATGTGGGAGCCTGCCTAACCAAGCCCTATAACAAGAACAAGCTGTTGACGGTTTTGCATGACGTGCTGACCCAGGCTCCGGATAACTTACTCGATCCAGCTACGCCCCTCATTGACGACAGTATCCAGCGTGAGCGTGCTCGCCTGGCTCACGCCGATTTGCCCACATCAGAAGCTTCTCCGGAACTGACCCCAATCGCTCCAACCCCACCTTAGCCACCTATGATAATGACAACTAGAGCTGTGCGAATTCTTATTGCCGATGATCATGATGTCATGCGTGAAGGCACGCGGGCCATCATCGAGCGGCAACCCGGTTGGGAAGTTTGCGGCGTCGCCGCGACCGGCCGCGAGGCCGTCGAGCAGGCCCTTGCGCTCGAGCCCGATATTGTGGTGATGGATATGACGATGCCAGAGCTCAACGGCCTTGACGCCGCGCAACAAATCAGGCGACGCCTCCCGAAAACGGAGATCATCATCTTCACCGCGCATCAAACCGATGAATTGATCCGCGAAGTTTTCGAAGCCGGGGCGAAAAGCTTTATCTTCAAATCCGAAGCTCACCATTTTCTCGTCGAAGCGATTCGATCGCTTTCCGAGCACAAAGCATTTTTCACTAATAAGGTTTCCGAAGTGTTGTTCGCGGAGATGCTCAATCGCTCCAGCGCCAGGTCCCAGGAGCCGGAAACGAGTAAACGATTGACAAGGCGCGAACGGGAAATCGTGCAGCTCCTGGCGGAAGGAAAGAGTAACAAGGAGGTCGCCAGCACGTTAGGTATAAGCATTCGTACCGCGGAGACGCACCGCGCCAGCGTTCTGCGCAAGCTCGGTCTTGATTCCCTGGCCAGCCTGGTCCGCTATGCCATCCGCCACAAAATCATCGAAGCATAAGTAACCCTTCCTACGCAAAACCCGGCAACCATTTTGATTATTGACGACGATCTGGCCATGCGCACGATCCTGGGCGTCTCCCTGGCGGCGTTTGGCTACCTCGTCCTGGTTGCGAAAGACGGCGACGAGGCGCTGGAAATCACGCGCCACCATCCGGAGATCCGCCTGATCATGCTTGATGTGATGATGTCCGGACTGTCCGGAAAAGAGCTGGCAGACCGTTTGAAGGCCAACTTGCCGCAATCTTCGATTTTGTTTTGCTCCGGTCATTCCGCCGCGGAGATGTCGCGTCATGACATCGATCTCCGGGTCGAACACTTTTTGCAGAAGCCCTGCCGTTCCCCCGAACTAAAAAACAAGCTGGAAGAGATGTTGACGACTAGTTAGGCATTCTCTCCTGGCTCGGACCCCGCTGCTAAATACACCGTTACGATGCACGAGTTTCTCATCGAGAATCGGGCCGAGTTAATCGAGCGATGCCGCCCGCCCGTTCACTCAGAACGGCGCGAATAAGATCGGCGTGGGTTGGGGCCACCCACCTCCCGGCGGACCGTCGAGGCAAATGAGGGAACTCTTAGCGTCCGTGATATACCGGCCTCGGGATGTGTTTTCACGATTGATTTGCCGAGCCACGCCGTACCGGTCGGCGGATAGAGTTAGTCTGATTCGCCGCCGTTATAGGGCGGCAGCGAACAATTGCTCCTGCCGATTTGGAGACATCGGTTCGCGCGGAGTTATGGATGGTTCATCGAGTAATTCTCTCACAGTGCGTGCCAGAGCCGCCGGCGTATGAGGCTTGAGCAAGAGGTGCACCCCAGGATCAAGCATGCCGTGGTGCGCAATGGCGTCGTCCGTGTAACCCGACGTAAAGAGAATCTTGAGATCGGGATAGTCCGCGATCAGTTTATCCGCCATTACTTTGCCACCCATCACGGGCATGATCACATCGGTAATTACCAGGCGGATTGGCGCTCCCTTGTGCTCGCGCGCAGCGCGCAAGCCATCGTGGCCGTTCGAAGCTGATAGCACCTTGTAACCCAGCTTCCCCAATACACTGCGTGCAAGATTTCTCAGGGACGCCTCATCCTCCACGATCAACAATGTTTCCGTGCCGCCCTTGGCCGGCCCGATTTGGTTCAGGCTGGCGGAGATGTCAACGGCCGGTTTCTCGACGCGCGGGAAATAAATGTCAAAGGTGGTGCCTTTGCCCAGTTCGCTAGAAACGCCGATATGCCCCCCGCATTGCCGGACAATGCTCTGGCAAGTCGCGAGTCCCAGGCCGGTACCTTTGCCTACCGGCTTGGTCGTGAAGAAAGTTTCAAACAAATGCGCTTTGACTTCGTCGGTCATGCCGGTCCCCGTGTCGCTGACACTTAGCTTCACGAAGTCCCCGGGCATTTCGCCCGGGTGAGCGTCAGCGTAGTCTTGATCGAGTGCGACGTTGGCAATTGCGATTGTGAGCTTGCCGCCGTCAGGCATGGCATCCCGCGCATTAACCACCAAATTCATGAGCACCTGGCCGATGTAGCCGTTGTCGGCGCGGATATATCCGCCATGATTTTCACCTGTAATCGTCAGCTCAATGTTCTCGCCAATAAGCCGGCCGAGCATGCAATCAAGTTTTTCGACCGCGTTCTGAAGGTCGAGGACGACGGGCTGCACCGTTTGCTTGCGACTAAAGACAAGCAATTGCCTCGTCACCCCCACGGCTCGCTCCGAGGCGTTGCGGATTTCCTCAGCGTATTCGTAAAGTCCGCTCTCCGGTTCAAGCTCGGCCAGCATCACTTCGCTGTAGCCCATGATCACAGCCAGAAGATTGTTGAAATCGTGGGCCACGCCGCCCGCGAGCTGGCCGATCACCTCCATTTTTTGTGCCTCGATAAAGCGCTCCTCGAGGCGTTGCCGTTCGAGTCGCGCATTGACTTCCTCCATGGCGCGCTGCACCGCGGGAGCAAGGCGCCCGAGGCGCCCTTTTAAGATGTAATCCGTGGCGCCGTTCTTCAGCGAATCGATCGCTTTCTCCTCACCCAAGGTTCCGGAGACGAAGATGAGCGGCACTTCAGGGCGTCTGGCATGCGCGATCTCCAAGGCCGAAACACCATCGAACCCGGGCATCGAGTAATCTGAGAGGATCAAGTCAATCTCACCGCCATCGAGCGCCGCCTCAAAGGCGTGACGGGTATGAACGCGGCGGGTGGTAGAGAAGATGGCGCCGGCGCCGAGACTGTCTTGAACAAGGGCCGCATCGTTCTCATCATCTTCCAGGTGCAAGATTCTCAGTGGGGACCTCATGCAGCCTCCGTTATCGTCTGCGGCATGACTTCGACATTGAGCGGCAGAATTTTTTCTTCACACACCAGCGGTGGCGGTTCATTGATGGCCGCCCAGAAAATGCCGAGCCGTTTCACGGCCTTGATGAACTCGGAAAAATCGACCGGCTTCACCACATAGGCGTTGACCCCGTGTTGATAGCTCTCGATCAAGTCCGGCTCTTCGCGTGAGGAAGTGAGCACCACCACCGGAATTGTTTTCAAATTCCCGTCAGCCTTGATGATCTTTAAGACTTCCAGTCCCGAGACTTTGGGCATCTTCAGATCCAGCAAGATGACCACGGGGGGGCCGCTTGTACGCGTTTTGAATTTCCCGCGGCGGTAAAGATAATCCAACGCCTCCTCACCGTCGTGAACGACAATAACGCTGTTAGCCAGATTATGTTCGTCCAGCGCCGCGAGGGTGAGTTCCACGTCGTGAGGATCATCTTCTGCCAGTAGGATGTGTTTGATCATTTTAAGAGTGTGATTGGGTTTGGAAGTGAAAAATAGAATGTGGCGCCGCCGTTTAGCACGCCTTCGGCCCAGACCCGGCCCCCGTGGCGGTGAATGATGCGCTGGACGTTGGCCAGGCCTATGCCCGTGCCTTCGAACTCGCTGCTGCTGTGTAAGCGTTGGAAGACCCCAAACAGTTTGCCGACATATCGCTGATCAAAGCCCACGCCGTTGTCGCGAATGAAGATCACCGTTTCTTTGTCGTCGTTAGGGATGGCGCCGATCGCGATTCTGGTCTCGGTGCAATGGGCGGTGAACTTGATGGCATTGGAAATCAAATTGACCAGCACCATGCGCAGCAAAGCACGGTCGCATTGCGTCAGGGGCAGCGGATGAATATCCCAAACGACGTCCCGCTCTTGGAGATCGTCCTTAAAATCGCCCAGTGTGTCCCGAACCAACTCATCGAGATTGACCTCGCTTTTTTTCATTCCCGAACGCCCGATTTGTGAGAATGAGAGCAGGTCATCAATCAAGCCCCCCATCCGTTTTGCAGACTGCGAAATAGTGATCAGGTGCCTCATGCCTTTTTCCGAAAGTGAAGCGCCTGCCTCTCTCTGCAGGAGTTCCACGAATCCAATCACATGGCGCAGGGGCGCGCGTAAATCGTGGGAGACGGAATAACTAAATGCCTCCAGTTCGGCGTTGAGCTCAGTGATTCGTTTCTCCACCCGTTTGCTCTCCGTGATGTCTCGCACCACTTTCGACGCGCCCACGATCGTGCCGGTCGAATCCTTGATGGGTGAAATAGTGACGGAAACGTCTATCTGCTGGCCATTCTTCGCCTGCCGCACAGTGTCAAAATGACGAACCCTCTCGCCGCGCTGGATTTTTTCGAGAATTTGCTTCTCCTCCTCCAGCCGCCCAACGGGAATCAAAGGCGTAATTGGTCCGCCTATCATTTCGGCTTCTGAATATCCAAACATTTTCTGGGCGCCGCCGTTCCAACTTTGGATAATACCGTTCAGATCTTTCCCGATAATCGCGTCTTCCGAAGATTCCACGATTGCCGCCAGCCGGATGGCCGTTTTCTCGGCCTGTCTCCGTTCGGTCGCGTCGCGAATGTTGATCTGGATGAGGCGCTTTGTGCCCTCGAGATAGGCGCTGCTGATAAATTCGACTTCGACCCGTCGCCCATCCTTGGTTTCCATGGGCAAACCTTCATAGCAAAGACGGTCTTTGAGCTGGAGTTCGGCAAAGGCAATTTTGGAAGCTGCTTCGCCCTTGAACGGGCCGATGTCCCACAGCTTCCGCCCCAAGAATTCCTCCTGTGAATAACCTAGCAGAGCTTTCATGAATGGATTGGCGTCCACAACCTGCCCAGTCCCAGCATCGAGAATGAGAATTCCATCCTGCGCCGTTTCAAACAGCCGCCGGTAACTGATTCCGGAGTCGAGCAGGGCTTGGACGCTGCGCGCCTTGGCGTGTTCCGTTCGCGTATTAGCCTCGTCCGTCCTGAGGTTGGCCTGATCCGCCCGAGTGTTGGCTTGCGCCGTTCGCGCCTCGGCCTGTCTCGTTCGAGTATTTGCCTGATTCACCCGGGTCTCCACCTGCTCACGCTGCGTCACCTCGCCACAGCCGCTTGCGTTTAGATCCTGGCCCAGCAAGCACTCATCGCGACCCAAAGGCAGCCCCAACTTCTCCCCTGGTCGTGGCAAAGCCTCGATCGATAAGTCTTTTATGTTTGTAGTTGCCACGCCGCCCTTGCATAGCATCCAACAAGCCCCCGAAACTGTTTCGCCTGGGGGGGAGTACCCATTTATGGACGGTACAATTTGGTATGGCGCGCTCTATCCAGCGCGTCCGGCCTTTGAGTTTTTGCACGCCTCGGAGATGTTACCGTTTCGCGAGCAGCTTAATCGGGTCACCCCCCAGCTTTGGTCGGGCCTTAGCTCGTGGGGACTGACGTTTTTCGGGAAACGGTGTTCGCCATCCCAGAACAGCTTCTAATCATCCTAAACAAGATGGAATTACGCTTCCGTTCGACAGTTGAGGAAGCGGCGCTTCCTGGTTAGCCGTGTTGCTCTCGCAAACTCTGCAGCTCTTTTTCGCAACACTCAGGGCAAGCCCCGTGACTGAACCGGGTTCCCGTTTCCTTTTGAACGTAACTCTCCACGCGTTCCCAGTAATCGTCCTCATCGCGCACCTTACGGCAATAGACGCAGATAGGAATCATCTCCTTCAGTCGCCGAATCTCAGCCGTGTACTTGAGAATCCTTTCCGCAACGCCAAGACGCATGCGAATCGCTTCGCGGTCAAGCGGCTTGGTCAGGAAGTCGTCAACCCCAGCCGCTGCCGCCAGAGCGTAGTTTTCGGGCGTCGTGCGGTTTGCGGTCAGAAGAATGAAATAGGTATAAAGGGTCCGGGATCGTGCCCGAACTTTCTCACACAGCGCCAGGCCATCCATCCCGGGCATCATCCAATCACTCACAATCAAACGCACCGGTTCTCGGTTGAATTCGTCCCAGGCCTCGTTGCCGTCTCGAGCGACCACGGTTTCGTATCCCAGCTTCTCCAGAACTGTCCTTAGGAGTGTGGAGGAGACGGGGTCATCCTCGGCCACGAGGATTCTGCTTCGCTTCGGTGCCAAAATGGCGTCGAGCCGATCTCGGACCGGGTTTGCCACAATGTCCTTCAGAGTGGAGAAAATGATCTTTGCGGTATCTGTTTCGCCTGGCATTGCCGGGAGCTGCTAGAGCGGGAGTTGAAGCTTTGGGGCTTTGGTCTCGACAATCGCGGTCTGGAGATTATTGACGAGCGTTTCCAAGGCGAGATGGGTATTGAGCTGCCTGAGCCCGGCCCGAATCCGGGCCAGCAGTTCTTCGGGATCAAAGGGCTTGACCAGGTAATCGTCGGCGCCGTGGTCGATACCTTCGACGGCGTCTTTCTTGGTCCCGCGCGCGGTGAGCATGAGGATGTAGACACTTTTGCCGCTTTCTCGCACCCTTCGGCAGATCTCCGCCCCGTCTATTCCGGGCATCATCCAGTCGACCACGGCAATGCACGGCTTCTTTTGCGTACGAAGAATCAGCATCGCCTCGTCACCGTCATTAGCTACAATTGTGCGAAAGCCGCCCATTTCAATGACGGTCGTGACAAGCTTCCGCGAAACGGGATCGTCCTCGGCAATGACAACGGGAATGCTTACGTCCTGCACCATTGGCATGACCTGTTCCGGGAGTGAGAAAGCGGGAGAGAGTTCCCAGTTTGGGCGAAATTCAATGTCGGTTTTCATGTCAGGCGTAGGCGGTTCTCGTTAAACGCCACAATGCGTCGCGAGCGTCGATCGCACATTAATAAATTCCAGCTCGATGGCGTTGATGATGTCGCGCGCACCGTCGCTCGTTCCTCGGCGACCGAGTTGCTCGAGCTCCAGGCAAAGCGCTTCCATTGGATGCGCCCCAAAGAAACTGCAGCTTCCCTTGATCGTGTGAGCGATGATCGCCAACTGGGTCGGGTTGTCCAAAAAGTTGCAGGCCTGCGAGAGAAGCTTTGGGGTCGACTGCGCGAACAAATCAGTCAGTTCCGTGAGAAGCCCCGGCGCACCTCCTTTTTCCAGTTTGTGAAGCATGGCAAGCCCTTCCGCGCTGACCGACTCCACCGGAGCGGGATGGACCTTTTGCAAGGCCGCCTTGAGTTCCGCGGTCCGCACTGGTTTGCTAACGTAACCATCCATCCCCGCTGCCAGGCAAACTTCCTTGTCGCCCTGCATTGCGTTTGCCGTGATGGCGATGATGTAAGGCTGATGGCCGCCAGCCGCGCGGATTCGCCTGGTCGTCTCGTAGCCGTCCATCTCGGGCATATGGCAATCCATCAAAATAACGGAGTAGGGGATACGGCTCAGGGCTTCGAGCACTTCGCAGCCATCGGCCACCGTGTCGGCGGAGTAGCCGAGTTGGCGCAGCTCGTACGCGGCCACGCGCTGATTCACGACGTTGTCCTCTGCAATCAGAATCCGCTGGCCCCGGCCGAGCTGGTTGCTTTCGGCTGGTCTTTGTTCCTCTATCCCATCCGTGACCGGCAGCGTGCCACCGGCGGACTGCTTAGCTAGCTCGATTGTAAACCAAAAGGTAGAGCCAACTCCTACCGAGCTTTCCACTCCGATGTCGCCGTGCATCTTTGCGACGAGCTGTTTGCAAATCGCAAGACCCAACCCGGTTCCACCGTATTTCCGAGTGGTTGAGGCGTCGCCTTGGGTGAAGGCCTGAAAAAGATGCTCTTGCGCCTCCGGCCGGATGCCCATCCCGGTATCTGAAACGCGAAAACGCAGCAGGGCCATTTCCTCCGTCTGACGATCAACGGAGACCTGCAATTTGATTTCCCCCTTCGCAGTGAACTTGATCGCGTTGTTGAGCAAGTTAATCAGCACCTGTCGCAGCCGTCCGGCGTCGCCGCGCAAACGAGGCGGCACGCCGGCATCGATCTCGGAATAAACCTTGATTCCTTTGGCTTGCGCCTGGCCTTGCATCAGGCGGACGGCCCCGGTAACGACATGCGGTAATTCGATATCGACCGTTTCAAACCGGAGCTTGCCGGCTTCAATTTTGGAGAAATCGAGAATGTCATTGATGATCGTCAGCAGAGCCTCGGCGCTACTTTGAATGGTCTGCGCGAGTTCGTGCTGGGCCTGCGTTAGAGGTGTATCGCGCAGCATGCCGGTCATGCCGATAATTCCATTCATGGGCGTCCGTATTTCGTGGCTCATGTTTGCGACAAAATCGCTCTTCGCGGCGTTCGCCCGCTCGGCTTCAACGCGCGCAACTGCTGCTTTCTGCTCGGTTTCGACGAGGTCGGCCATCGTCTCGCGCAGACGCGCTTCTTTTTCCCGGCTTTCACTGATGTCGGTGGCAACCAGACAGATTGCGGCCGCGGAGTCAGCGGGGAGCGGGCCCAGGGCCACTTGCAGCGGGACGGCACTCGCGTCGGCAGCGCGAAGGGTGATCTCGCCGACGCGGCCGCCGGTGCGACCTGCTCCCAACAGAGTGGTAAACGTCGCGTTATCCGAGGGCGTGACAAACGACTGGAAAGCGCGGCCGACTATTCCCTCCAAGGGAGTCTTCAACAAGCCGGCAAATCGGCGATTGCAATAGAGGATTGAGCCATCGGTCGACAATGTGACTGCGCCCTGGTTCATCTCCTCGATGAGAACCCGATAGGGTTCATCGGCCCCTCGGAGCGTGAAAAGCTGATCTCCCTGCGGGCCCTGGACGAGCACTGCATCCACCTCACCAATTCGAATGGCGCTTAAAATCTCGGTTGCGTCGGCGAGACGGACGCGCAAGTCGGCGACGTCTGCCGTCAATTCCTCCTGGGTTCTGGCCGCGGGATTCATGCTGCGCGATGTGATGCCTGTGGTAAATCCAGCGCCTCGAGGACACGCTCGGTTTGCGATAAGCCGCCGACCAACCGGCGCACCGGCAGCGGCCAATATCGAATAAGCGTCGGGGTTACGTCGATCAGGTCATCGTGCGCGCGATTCGGCTGCTCATAAAGGTCCACGACTGTGAGATCGTAGTGATCTTTTAGATGGGTCTCGCAAATGGTCTTAATATTGGTGATGGCGCGGCTCGATTGTGGCGTACTGCCGGCGACGTAGAGCTGGAGAATCTGGTCACCAACTCGCGGCGGCTCGGGGAGTTGGGTAAGGGAGTTATTGGACATGCTTTTCTTTCTGCCCGATTTCGAGAGCCCCAAGGACCCGCTCGGAGTTGGATAAGGTGCCAATGATCTTGCGGGTGGGCGACGGCCGGTTCCGGACGAGCGTGGGCACAGCGACGATCTGGTCGGTCTGCGCGAGCTGAGGATTCTTCATCAGATCGATGACTTCGATGTGGTAAAGGCCGGCGAGATGTTGTTCGCAAAGCAGCTCAATATTGCGAAAGGCGGCGACCGATTTGGGAGTCGCTCCCGCGACGTAGAGCCGCAGCTCCCAAGCCCAGGGCACGGCCACGCTTTGTTTCGCTTTATGGGCTGCAGTTGTTTTTTTCACGATTGCACCCCCCCGCCACGTTCTGGCGAACCCGGCTTCCGTTCACTTTGACGGCATCGCCCTTGCGGCTACGACCCATTGCCGCCTCGTCCAGGGCGAGCACCGCCCCGCGAAGTTTGTCCTTTCTGACGGTGCGCGTGATGATGGCTTCCTCGCCCGAAAACTCGGCACGCAACGCGGCGATCTGTGCTTCGAGCGCGGCGCGTTTGCATTCAAGCGCCAATTGTTGTCGCTCGGCTTCTTCGCTCAGTGTCACCAACTCCGCCCGCTCACGTCCTTCCTGCTGCACTCGTGCCGAACCCGTGAGCATTCCGCTCGGGCCGATGTAGACATCGGTAAGCTGGATGCCGCTGTTCGTCACCATGAATTCGCGCACCTGATTCGAGCTGGCCATGCCGCGCGATTTCAGGATGTGGAGGCCGCGGTTTCGCTCACCGTTGGTTTCGAGATCGCGCAGCACCAGCCAGGTATCCACGAGCGACGAGATCGCCACATCCCCGCGCTCGAGCGCATTGCCGCCTATCGTCAGATCGGTGAGCATCACGGTAATCCCCTTCAGTCGCAGCCAATCCAGCAACCGCATCAGCGCCGCTTTGATTTCCGAGGAAGTCCCTGTCGTATCCAAACCGGAGATCGGATCGATGATCACCACCTGTGGCGCGAATTCGGTGATGAATTGAATCTTGCGAGCGAGGTGCGTTTCCAAGCCGTGATAAAACGGCCGCACATTGTGTAATTGGAGTCTCCCCTTTTTCACCCACTGCTCCAGGTTGAGCCCGATCGTGCCCATGTTGCGCATGATCTGGCTGGGGGATTCCTCGAACGAGAAGTAGAGACATCGCTCGCCTCGCCGGCAAGCGGCATCGGCAAAAGTGGCCGCCACACCCGTCTTGCCGGTGCCCGCCGTGCCCGAGAGAAGGATGCTGCTCCCGCGATAAAATCCTTTGCCGCCGAGCATGGTGTCGAGCCGCTCGATCCCGGTCGGGATGCGCTCGTGCGAGGCAGCGTGTTCGACTTGCACAGTCGTGATCGGCCAGAGCGAAATGCCATCCTTCTCGATCAGGAACGGATACTCGTTCGTGCCATGTGTGGTGCCGCGATATTTCACGATGCGGATCCGGCGGGTCGTCACCTGATCGACCACACGATGATCGAGCGAGATAACGCAATCGGAGACGTACTCCTCCAAGCCATAGCGAGTCAGCGTGCCGTCGCCGCGCTCGCCGGTCATGATGACGGTGACGCCTTTTTCCTTGAGCCAGCGAAAGAGCCGGCGGAGTTCCGCGCGCACTATGCCTTGATTTGGCAGGCCAGCGAAAAGCCCTTCGATGGTGTCGAGCACGACACGCTTCGCCTTGATGGAATCAATTGCGTAACCGAGCCGGATGAAGAGGCCTTCGAGATCATATTCCCCCGTTTCCTCGAATTCGCTGCGATCGAGGTAAACGTAATCGAGCACCAGTTTCTTGCCGGCGACGAGCGTCTTCAAATCGAACCCGAGTGATACAACGTTTTCGGTGAGTTCTTCGCGTGTTTCTTCAAATGCCATGAAGACGCCCGGCTCGCCGTACTCGGTTGCACCGCGGACAAGGAATTCCATGGCCAGCAATGTCTTGCCGCAGCCCGCACCGCCGCAGACCAGCGTAGGCCGTCCCGCGGGCAAACCGCCGCCGGTAATTTCATCGAGTCCGCGAATGCCCGTAGGCGCCTTCCGCAAGGCCATCGGAACTGACAATGTTTTAGTTTTCTTCATAATGGTCTTTCCACCAATCGTTCTCATCTCCCTGACCGTTTACCGGCAATCCATCAAAGCACTGAATGTCTCGAAAGATCCCGCTCTAGCGTCGCGAGGGTTGCCTTCTTAAATCCCCCCTTATGCCGATACGCGTCCGGTCATTACGCACTTCGAAGTTGGGATACTACGTAGAGAGTGGGTCGGCGTTCCCCACGACCGATTCAAAGCGGAATACGAAGTTTGAGCGAGCCGGTGGCAGAAACTGAAGCCTCCAGCGCCTGGACCCGATCGACCGGCGTTCCGTGCGATGTCATCACGCGCAAACCAACCAGAATACGCGCCTGCAATTCTTCGGCGTGGAAAGGCTTCACCAAGTAGTCGTCGGCGCCCGCTCTCAATCCTTCTATCATGTTCTCTTTGCTGCCGTGCGCGGTCAGCAGAATGAGGTAAATCCTCTTCTCTACTTCGCGGAGACGGCGGCAGATCTCCAGCCCGTCTATTCCCGGCATTGACCAATCGAGGATCGCCAGGGAGGGCGCGTCGCCGCCGCGCAGAATAGTCATCGCTTCCGCGCCATCGTTCGTGACCACTCCCACGTAGCCCCATTTAGCCAGCCGGGTGGAAATGAGTTGGCGCGAGCCACAAGAATTCGGGCCTTCGACGGCGCGTCCCCAGGCGACTCTGCGGGTTCAGGCGAGGGCAGCGTAAATTTTATCAATTTCTCGTTCAAGTTCCGTGAACCTTTCCTTCGTCCCGCCGAAATCATTCTCCTGGCCGTGTCTTTCCAAACGCAACGCCAGACTTCCCGCCTCCCTCGCCCCGAATGCTCCGAGCGAGCTCAACAATTTATGAGCGTTGACGGCGAGCGCCGGCGCATCGCGGTTCTCGATCGCGTCTCCAATCGACTGCACGATCTGCGGAGTGTTCTCCTGAAAAATCGAAACCAGCTCACTCATCAATTCCTCGTCGCCGTCGCATTGCGAGAGCAACTCTTCGCGGCCGTAAAGGGACGTCGTTTCACTTTCGTCCTCGACCGCCGTGGCACCTGCGCCGTCCAAAGCCCGCAGAAGATCTTCCTTCCGCAGCGGCTTGGAAAGGTAATCGTCCATTCCCGCAGCGAGGCAGCGCTCACGATCGCCGGCCATCGCATGCGCGGTCATCGCCACGATCGGCGTGTGGCGCCCGGTCGCTTTTTACAAATCGCGAATGCGCCGGGTCGCTTCGAATCCGTCCATCTCCGGCATCTGTCCATCCATCAAAATGAGGTCGAACGTTTCCCGCGCGACCGCTTCCACCGCCTCGCGCCCGTTGCCCGCGTGCACGAGCGAATGGCCACGCTTCTCGAGGATGCCCGCAGCGACGGCGCGGTTGATCAGGTTGTCTTCGGCGACCAGGATACGGAGGCCGGTCGCGGCTCGCGGGATCGGCGAGGTTGCAACGGCGGGCTCGATCTCAATCGCTTTGCCGATCGCGACGAGGATCGCATCGATCAGCTCGGCCTGGGTCACCGGCTTCGTCAGGTAACTCGCCACGCCCAGCTCGCGGCAGCGCGCCACCGCGCCGGCAGGCATTCCTGAAGTGAGCATCATCAGCGTCGCGCCAGAAAGCTCCACGTGTTCGCGGATTTGCTCCACGACCATGAAGCCATCCATTTCGGGCATCATCCCGTCGAGAATGACGAGCGGAAATGGCGTTCCGGCATGCGCCGCGCGCAGCATCTCCACGATCGCCGCCGCGCCGGAGGCAACCAACGTGGGCTGCATCCGCCAGTGCAAAAGCATTTCGCGCAGGATCCGGCGATTGACCGCGTTGTCGTCCACCACCAGCGCGCGCATGCCTTCTAGTTCACTGAGGTCGGCGTCCCGAACGTTCGGCGCGGGCGTGAGCCGCACAGGCATCCGCACCGTAAAGTGGAACGTCGTTCCTTTGCCCAGTGTGCTCTCGACCCAGATGCGCCCACCCATATGCTGCACAAGCTGCGTCGCGATCGAAAGCCCGAGGCCGGTGCCGCCGTAGGTGCGCGTGGTCGTGCCGTCGGCTTGAGCGAATGCTTCGAAAATCAGCGCCCGCTTTTCTTCCGGAATGCCCACGCCGGTATCCGCGATCGTGAAATGCAGATAATGCTCGCCGTCCGTCGCCGACTCGACTGTGACACCCAGCGTCACGTCGCCTCGCTCGGTGAACTTGATCGCGTTGTCGGTCAAATTGATGAGAATTTGCCGCAGCCGCATCGGGTCGCCGATCAGGTGATCGGGCACGACCGCAGCGATGTCCGCCGTCAATTCGAGTCCTTTTTGATCCGCGCGGACCCCGAGCGGTTTGAGGATCGAGCCGAGGCAATGGCGGAGGCTGAAGCTGATCGCTTCCAGTTCGAGCTTGCCCGCCTCGATCTTGGAAAAATCGAGGATGTCGTTGATCAAGCCGAGCAATGAGAGCGCGGAGCTCTTCGCCATGCCGAGATATTCGCGTTGCTCGCGGTCGAGCTCCGTTTCGAGGACCAATTCGGTCATGCCGATGATGCCATTCATCGGTGTGCGAATCTCGTGGCTCATGTTCGAGAGAAATTCGCTCTTTGCCCGGTTGGCCGCCTCGGCCGCCTCCTTCGCCGTGATTATCACCTGCTGGCTCTTGCTAACTTCAAGAATCATCGCGTGGAACGAGACTGCCAGTTGGCCAATCTCATCTTTGCGCGGCAGAGGCATGGGAAAATCTGTCCGGCCGGAGGCAAACCCCATCGCCATGTCGGTCAGTTGTTGAAGCGGCCTGGCGATTGAACGGCCCATATAAAATGCGATCAACAAGGCCAGGGCGGCGCTGCCGAGCCCCGCCAAAATCACCTGCTGGATCGTGCTCTTCGTCAATTGCATCAATTCATCGTAGAGCGGCGTGTACTCCAGAATCACAGCGCCGATTATCTGTCCGGATTCGGCCGCGACCGGCACGACGATTTGCTTGATGCCCCCCGGATGGGTGTCGCCGGTCTCAATAAACGTGCGCACTTGTCCATCCTTTAGCGTGGCCCCGACTTCACCTCCCTGGTCTTGAGTAAAAGCCGTGCCGACCTCTGATGGATTTGCGTCGGCCAGAACCAGCAGATTGGCATCGATCAGGACCACGTCCCGCCCTTGTGTCTGACGCAACTTGGTTACGATTTCCTGGGGAGACGCCGAGAGTTTGTTCGGATCTGGTGTGAGGAGGAAGCTCACCACGCGGGCGACATCATAGGCTTCTTTTGTCGCGGCAACGGTGGCGGCGGCGTGTTGTCGATTCACCGCCAGCGCGCCCACGAGCGCCACGAGCAAGGACATCCCAAGCAACGTCCAAAGAATTTTCGTTTTGATCTTCATGTGAGCTTAGGACCACAGGTCGCCGGGCTATTAACCCAGGTATCCCGAGCGACGCCTTGGGCGGAGTCGTCTTGCAAGGCGCAGGCGAAAGAGTGATCCACGTCTCCATGAGATAGCGAGGGGAGTGCGCGCGGAGTCGCGGTGAATGTGTGGATTCCAATGCGGAATCTACTTAGCCGGGAAGGGCGGCGATCGGCAGGCTTCTGCGGATCAGGCGGGGGACGCTGGGGAAATCAGCGAGGGCGGCGTAAATTCTATCAGTTTCTCGTTCAAGCTCCGTGAACCTTTCCTTCGTTCCGCGAAAATCATTCTCCTGGCCGTGTCTTTCCAAACGCAGCGCCAGACTGCCAGCTTGTCTCGCCCCGAACGCTCCGAGCGAGCTCAACAATTTATGAGCGCTGACGGCGAGCGCCGGCGCATCGCGCTTCTCGATCGCGTCTCCAATCGACTGCACAATCTGCGGGGTGTTCTCCTGAAAAATCGAGACCAGCTCCCTCATCAATTCTTCGTCGCCTTCGCATTGCGCGAGCAATTCCGCGCGGCTGTGGAGATATATCTTTTCGCTCTTGTCCTCGGGGCCCTGCGGGGCCGCGCCATTAAGCGTCCGCAAGAGATTTTCTTTCCGCAGCGGCTTGGAAACGTAATCGTCCATTCCCGCGGCCAGGCAGCGCTCGCGATCGCCGGCCATGGCATGGGCGGTCATCGCCACGATCGTGATGTGGCCTCCGGTCGTCTCTTCCAGTTCGCGAATGCGTCGGGTCGCTTCGAATCCGTCCATCTCCGGCATCTGCACGTCCATGAAAATCCGATCGAAGGAGCCGTCGCTGAACGCTTCCACGGCTTCGCGGCCGGTGGCGACGTGCACGAGCACGTGTCCCGCCTTTTCCAAAATGCCGCTGGCGACCGCGCGATTGATGAGATTGTCTTCCGCCACCAGGATGCGCAGACCCGATTTCACGAGGTCGCTTTCGGCCACCTGAATCTCGGGGCCGCGACTGCTCCCATCTTCCGCCTCGGGGCTGACTGCGATCAAAATTGCGTCGAGCAATTCGGATTGTGTGATCGGCTTGCTCAGCCATCCCGCAATCCCAAGCGCACTGCAACGTTCCGCGGTTCCCGCCGGCATGGCGGAGGAGAGCATCATTACGGTCGCGTCTGCGAGCGCCGGCTGGGCGTTAATTTTTTCCGCCAGCGCGAAACCATCCATTTCCGGCATCATGGCATCGAGAAGCACGACTTCGTAGGCGGCGTTCGCGTTGGCGGCCCGCGTCATTTCCTCCAGCGCGGCTGCGCCGGAATCCACCACCGTGGGTTTCATCCGCCAATTTTGCAGCATTCCACTGAGCATGCGGCGATTGACCGCGTTATCGTCCACCACGAGGGCGCGGAGGCCCTCAAGGTCGTGGGGCTCTGCGGGCCTCGCTGGAGAAAGCGCGGCGCGCACGCCCAGCCGCGCGGTGAAATGGAAGGTGGTTCCTTCACCGACTTTGCTCTCGATCCAAATTCTACCGCCCATTTTTTGGATGAGTTGTGAGGCGATCGAAAGCCCGAGGCCGGTGCCGCCGTAGGTGCGCGTTGTCGAGCCGTCCGCCTGCGCGAACGCTTCGAAGATCGCGGCTTGTTTTTCCTGCGGAATGCCGATGCCCGTATCGCTCACACAAAAAGTCAGCTCGCTTTCGTCATTGCCGAGCGATTGGCTGCTTACGCCGACCACTACTTCTCCGCGCTCGGTGAACTTGATCGCGTTATCGGTCAGATTGATCAGGATCTGGCGGAGCCGCATCGGATCGCCGGTTAAATGATCCGGCACGTCTGAGTGGATCTCGGCCACAAGCTCGAGACCTTTTTGGTCCGCGCGAATTCCGAGCGGCTTGAGCATCCCGCCGATGCAATCGCGCAGGCTGAAATCGATCGCCTCGAGTTCCAGTTTGCCGGCTTCGATTTTCGAGAAATCGAGAATGTCGTTGATCAACCCCAGCAGGGAGTGGGCGGAGCTTTTCACCATGCCGAGGTATTCGCGCTGGTCGCGATTCAAGTCCGTTTCGAGCGCGAGATCGGTCATGCCGATGATGCCATTCATCGGGGTGCGAATTTCGTGGCTCATATTCGCGAGAAATTCGCTCTTCGAACGGTTGGCTGCTTCCGCCGCCTCTTTGGCGAGACGGAGTTCCACTTCTGCGCGCTTACGCTCGATGGCCAGGGCGATCTGATCTCCGACGGTGGAGAAAAACTCCAGGTCGCGCTGGCTGTAGGCGTCTTCCTTTTCGTAATGCTGCACCGCCAGCACGCCGATGGTGCGGGTGGGAGTTCGCAAGGGCACGCCCATCCAGGAAGCCGCCGCAGAACCTGTCTTGGCGCCGGCGCCTTGGGCGAACAGCCGCGCATCGAGTTCTCTTGTAAGCACGAGAGGCTGGCCCGTGCGCAGAACAGAGCTGGTTCTGGTATGGCCTTTGCCGACGGGTTGCGGCAGGGGGAGGGAATCAAACTTGTCGACCCAGAACTCGAAATGGACCAGATCGGTTTTGGTATCATGCAGGGCGACGAAGCAGTTTTCCGCGAAAAGAAGTTTGCCGATGGAGCGGTGCGCCAGGGTCAGCAGCTCCTCGAGATTGCTTGTCGTCATGACGCCTTGGACGATCTCGGAGATAGCCTCGCGCTCCGCTTCCGCCCGCTTGCGCTCGGTGATGTCCTGGACGCTGCCTTCGTAATAGCGCGCGCGCCCCTCGGCATCGCGGACGATTCGCGAATTCTCAGCCACCCAGATCCTGGTGCCGTCTTTGCGACAAACTTCGTACTCGAAACCGGTTACGACGCCGTTTGCCTCCAGCATTTGTTTAAATTTATTGCGCAAAGCCGGATCGGCGTAACCCTGGCGCTCGATATCATTGCGCGTGTGGATTAACTCCTCCGCTGAATCGAAGCCGAGCATTCGAGCCATCGCGGGATTGGCAGAAATAAAGTGACCGCCGGGTGTATTTTGGAAAATCCCCTCCACTGCGTGCTCAAAGATGCCGCGATATTTCTTTTCCGCTTCTTTGAGCGCTCCTTCCGCTCTTTGGCGTCCGCCCATTCCCGAATTCAGAAAAAACACGCCGAGAGTGAGAATTGCAAAACAGACGAACACTCCAAGCGGCAACATCAGAAACACCGCTCGCGAAGCCTGGCCGGACTGGGTCTGGCTTTCGCGCAACCGCGCGTCTGCGTCCCTCTCAATTGCTTCAATCAATCCACGACTCTTCTCCCGTAGGGCGGCGCCAGCGCCGGTAGCGATCATTTCCTGGGCGGCAGGAAGGCCCCGCTCTCTTCGGATCCCGGCCGTTTCCTTGGCTCGATTGATGCGCTGCGAAACGAGGACTGCCAATTGGCGAACAATTTTCCGTTGGCGGGAATCGTCGACCTCGAGCTCTTGCAACTTCTGGAGGTGCTCTCGAATCTCAGACTCTTTCGCGTCCCATCCCTCCAGGAGGCGTTCGTTCCCGGTAATAATGTAGCTGCGCTGGTCGTGCTCCAGTTCCAACAAGCGGGCTTCGGTTTCATTAAGCTCCCTGCCAATTTCCTGGGCGTGACCCACCTGCATGGCCGCTTGCTGCATTTTCACGGTGAAATTGTAGGTGAGTCCGGCCGCCAGGATCATTAACGTGAAACCGCTCGCAAATCCCGCCGTGGTGATTCGATTCAATGACCATGTCAGGTGTGCGTTGCTTCGAAGCAGCTCCAATAACCCGATGCCCAACAACAAGAACGCGACAGCTCCGGCAAGGCCGGAAGGAGTCACGCCCATGTAGTTCCAGCTCGGACCAAATAGGACCTCGAGGAGAAATCCGATCAAGGGGACTGCTCCAGCCGCCGTCAGGGTTCCGCCCAGCGCTCCGACGAGCGGGAGTCGTAACCGTTTTTGAATTTGCCGGGACGCTAGGAAAAGAGCAACTCCCACCAGGATGAAGCATGCCGCCGTAATCGGTGCCATCCGCCCCGGATGCGGAACTTCCAGGTCTGCCCGGACGTCTCCCATCAGCCAGTGCTCAATCCCAAGGTCCCGATCGAAAACATATTCCCCAATCGTCAGCGCGCTCAGGATGATTACCGTTGCCGCGATCGCTGCCGTGCAAGTGCGGATCAGTTTCGTTAACGGCTTTCGTGATAAGAGCGACAAGGCCCCGCCGCAGAGTAATATTGCCGTCGCCATGTTTGGCTTCATCGGGTCCGCCCCGGGAATGATTGACTTGAGCGCTTCGACATGAAGCACCCATCCGGCAAGCGCCAGCGCGCCGAGCAAAGCAACGCCGACACCTGGGATCAGGGCGAATGCTCGATGAAATTGCCGGCCAGGCAATTCTGAAGATTCCGTTATCACCGGGGTCGTGTGCATTGGGGAGCGATCACAGGTTCTATCTCAGTTGGATTGGTCGCGAGCGGTGGAAAATCAGCGCTGGCGGCCGCACGATAGTCAGCGCGTCGCCTTTTCCGGCCTCGGAGACGGCCTTCATTTGTTTTGGAAATTCCACCGTGAACCAGAAGGTGGAGCCGGCTCCGACGACACTCTCCACGCCGATATCCCCGCGCATTTTCTCGACCAGTTGTTTGCAAATCGCCAACCCCAGGCCCGTACCCCCATAACGTCGCGACATCGAGCCGTCTGCCTGGGTGAATGCTTGAAAAAGCCGGGCCTGCGTTTCGAGATTGATCCCGATCCCGGTATCGCTAATGCGAAAGCGAAGAGACGCCATCTCCTCGGTCTGGCGATCGACGGAAATATGCAGCGTCACTTCACCGCGCGACGTGAATTTTATCGCGTTGCCGATCAGATTGATCAGCACTTGGCGGAGGCGGCCACAGTCCCCCCGCAATTGGGCAGGCACGTCCGGGTCGATCGTTGCGCGCAATTCCAGGCTCTTGGCCTTCGTTGTTGCCCGGAGAAGTTCCACCGTTCCCCGTACCGCGTGCGCCAGGTCCATGTCGACAATCTCTAGTTCCAGTTTCCCCGCTTCGATCTTCGAGAAATCCAGGATGTCATTCACGATGGTGAGAAGAGCTTCTCCGCTGAGCTGGATCGTCTCGGCGAATTGACGCTGCTCTTCGGTCAACGGCGTATCGAGCAACAAGCCCGTCATGCCGATTACGCCGTTCATCGGCGTGCGAATCTCATGGCTCATGTTCGCGAGAAATTCGCTCTT
>JBEEHC010000062.1:0-6054 GCA_041167205.1 Verrucomicrobiota bacterium | reverse complement strand
CCAGCTCGCGCCGAAAATACGCGCATTCCTTCCGACGCCTTTCCGGAAAGCGCCGAAGGCAAATACCGCTATCACTGCCGCGCCGGCCAATGACAGGTATTCGAGACGAATGGAACTCCGCCACGTGTCTCGGTTAACCAGGGAAGCTGGCTCAGAAACGCTCCGTTCCATGTGCAGGTTTGATGGGAAAACCATCAAACGCCCATAATCCCCCAGCGCCCGCAACATCAGCACGACGCGAGGGGCAGCGCCGGTGCTTGAATGCGCGACAATCGCGGGACGGCTTTCGGGAAGCTGACGCAGGCCGGTGTAAGTCGCCGCCACCATCAGGCAGACGCCCAGGACAATAAGCTTCGTCTTTAGAACTAGTTTCGTGTCGAAACAGAAGGCGTAGAGAAGGAAAACGAGCATCCACATGAATCCGCTCTCCCGCGAGCAGAGCGCGAGTAAACCTGACAGTGTCGCGGTTACATAAAGAGTACCACGTAGCCAGGGTTTCAGATCCTTGCGGGCCCGGAGATAGAGTAACCAACCCGCGCAGGCGAAAAAGAAGGCCAGGCTGTCAGCGCGTCCTGAGATGTAGTCAACCGCCGCACTATGGACTGGATGAACTACCCAGAGGAGCGCGAAGAAAAATGCGGTAGTTGATAACCTGGCCGCGAGGGCGGGAGTAACTGCGTCGTTATTCTTGACGAGCCATCGGGTGCCAAGCGAAGAGAAAAGCTCCCTTAGGAGAAAATAGAGCAGAATGCCGCTGCCAAGGTGCCAGAGGACATTCGAAAGATGGTATCCGTAAGTCTCCGTGTTCCAAATCAGGTAATCGAAAATGTAAGAGATGTTTTGCACGGGCCGATAGTGACCGGCATAAGAATCGGGAAAAAGGTAATGGCGGAACGCTTCCAAAACGAACAATGGGCTTTTAATAAACGGATTGTCCCGGGCGAGATAAAGATCGTCCCAGACAAGCTGCCCCGGGAGCGCGGGAATGTGAACGCCCGCGCCGAACAGAACGAGTAAGAGGCACCGCAACCAGTGGCGCTGGCTGTAGGTCGCCCATGCTTGCCGAATCTTTTCAACCAGCCGTGGCGGCGGGCTGGCGGTGTCGTTCTCTGTTCCAGTCATCGATGTCGGATCCTGTCCGAGCAGTTTTTCCGAAAACAAGAGAGCGTCCTCCGTTGCCGAAAGGACGCTCTCATAGTTAGTCTCGAAGTCGTCTTAGTTGTAAGGCGACCAGAAGGAATCGTCACATACGTCCGAGAGCGCTGCCTTGGTGTTGGCCGCAACGTGCGGAAGCGCGTCTACGGTCTGGGTGCCGTAAAGCTCGCCGAACAGATCGGCCCCGGTTACTTCAAGATTGGTGTCTTTCTTGAGGTATTTGGTCCAATCCTCCACGTCGATTGTGGCGCCGCTCGTTTTCGACGTTTCGATCGCGTATTGATCCATCGCCGAACTGATCAGGCGCAGATCATTGAGAACTTTTGAGGCTTGCGAACGCTTGCGCGCCCGAAGGAAGCCAGGGACGGCAATCGCCGCGAGGAGCGCGATGATCGCCACCACAATCATGATTTCCACCAGCGTGAAGCCGGCGCGTTTGGTAGTCAATTTTCTTAACATAGCTAAGGAGTCTTTCTATTATTTATTAGTGCGAGCTGGAAGGTGGCAGGACTTTTTTTTGGTCTTGTTACTCACAACTCATTCCCTGTCACCGGCGAACCAATGACAGGAGAATGAATCGTCAGATTCTTAGTTGTATGGCGACCAGAAGGTGTTATCGACCACGTCCGAGAGCGCGTTCTTCGACGAGGTCGGAACGGCCGGGAGCGTGTCCACTGAGACAGCCGCGTAGCTGTTACCCAGGATGTCTTTGCCGGTCACGTAAAGGTTCGTGCCAGCCTTCAGGTACTTGGTCCATTCCGTGATGGGAACGCTGAACCCGGAGGACTTGTTGTTCTCGATCGCGTATTGGTCGACTGCAGAGTCGATCAAGCGCAGATCGTTGATGATGCGGCTTGCTTGAGAACGCTTACGGGCGCGGAGGAATCCAGGCACCGCGATCGCTGCCAGCAAGGCGATGATCGCCACTACGATCATGATTTCCACGAGGGTGAAGCCCCCGCGGCGTTTGTTGAATTTGTTTAACATGCTGTTTGCTTTCTTTTTATCTTGTTTGTTTGACTGCGATCCACGATACCGACCGCGGATTTGGTCCTTCTCTAAAGCAGTGTTGATGCCAAGGGCCCGCGTTTTTGTAATTACCAGAATGCCTCCACGGGTAGAGGGGCCTCTACACCCGGGGAAACGCACTTCCGGCGTTGATTATCTAACGGCTCCTGCCTGATAGGCTTGTCTGCCGGCGCCTCCGGGGATAAGGCATGGGCAGTGACCACGACCAAGCGGCTCGCGGCTGATCCTGGCAGGAGACCGATTCTCAGCCTCGCGCTGCTCTTTTTCACCCTTTGCAGCTGGGCCTCCTACGCCCGCTGGGCGAATTTTGAATACCGAACCTTCGATCTCGCTTATTACGTGCAAGCCCTCTGGCAAGTCATCCACGGGCGGTTCCAAGTGTCCGTCGAGGGCGTCCCGCTGCTCGGGAATCATGTCGAGCCGATCGTCTTTCTAATTGCACCTCTTTTCCTCCTTTTTCGCCATCCGTTGGTCTTCGTCTTGGTCCAAAATGCCGTCCTCGCTTCGATGGGTCCGGTGGCATTCAGTATCGGCCAGCGACTTGGTCTCGATCGAAAAACGGCGCTCCTCCTTGCTGGCGCGGTGCTAATTACGCCCGCGACCGGATATATCGCGCTGCACGAATTCCACCCCGAAGCGTTCACCGCGCCGTTCCTGCTTCTGATGCTTCACGCCCGGCTGCGGAGTTCGCTCCAAGCGCATTGGGTGTGGATGATCGCTGTCCTCGCGTGCAAGGAAAACATGGCTTTGCTCATCGCCGCCTATTGCGCGGTGCACGCGGTCCTCGAGCGCAAACGCCCGTTCGCCGAGTTACGCGCCTGGTATCTCTGGCCGCTGGCGTTGTCGCTTCTGTGGTTTCTCGTCTGCACGAAATTGATCACGCCGACACTGAACTCGGGAAGTATTGATTATCTCGCTTTGTACGACCGGCTGGGCCAATCCCCGGGGGATATTCTGCTAAAGGCGATCACGCAGCCCCAGCGGATCCTAACAGCGCTGGTCCAATCCCTCTCACACGGAAACTTGCTTTGGGCGTTGCTCTTTCCATTTTTGGCAGTGCCACTCATGAGGCCCCGCTGGCTGTTGATCGCTGTGCCGATTCTTCTCCAACATCTTCTCTCCTGGCGTTCTTCGGAGTGGACGATTTACTTTCACTACGCGGCCCCCCTCCTCCCCTTGTTTTGGATCGCGCTTGCGGAAGGCGCCGTGGGAATCAATCGGTGGAGGCCCGTTCCGATTCCGATTCGACGCTCCCTTCCCTTTCTCGTCATCGCCGCGTGCATCGCAGCTCAAATTTGGCTGGGCCCCGCGGGTGACATCGCCTCTACGACCGCGAATTGGTTCGGCGGAGAACAGAACCGCGCTCGCAAGCGCGCATTTATCAGTCAAATTCCGCCGGAGGCCAGTGTCCTGGCGCCCCTTCCTTACCTATCGCATCTGGCGATGCGCGAGAATTTGTATTCATTGCACTACGTCCTGAAAGGCTTGAAAACACTGAGCCGCTCGACCTATTCCCCTCCACCACCGACGGATTTCGTGCTGATCGATTACGAGGATTCCGCCACCTTTGACCCGGTCGCGGGTTACTATCACCCCGCGATGAGAACGGTCGACGGTCGCGTGGTTCCGTCGAGCGATCGGCTGTTACACGAATTCTTGCAGAAGTGCGCGTGGACCGTTCGCGCTTCAGACGAACTAACGCTGCTCCGGCAAGAGAAATCCGCGGTGGAACTGCCGTCCTCGGCTCCGCGTCCGACCGGAATGGTCGAGATAGCGACGGGCACTTCTCTCACCGCCATCGGGAAATCGGCGGATGAGCTCACCGAGCAAGGACTCGAGATCAAGACGAGCTGGAGCTTTCAGGAGCCACGCGAAGTTTTCCCGTGGATGTTCCTGAAACTCACTCCGCGCGATCACCGGGATGGGATCATCATTTCGAGAGGATTGTGTGCACCGGAAGCGACGAACGGGCCGTATCAGGAGAAATGGCTCATTACTCCTTCCGGGAAAATCCCAGAGGGGGATTATGGAGTCGAACTCTTCTTTGTCGACAACACCCGACGCGTCTGGGCCGCGAAAACGGGCCAGCCGTATACGCAAGCCTCGTTGCTTTCTCCCCCGATTCCTCTCGGCGAGCTCAGGGTCGCGCCTCGAAAAAGCGAGCGGGCCCGGAATTGACATGGCTTGGTTCCACTTCCTTTCCCGTCGACTCAATCTTGGGACCGTTTTCCGAGGCTCGCCTCGCCTCGGCCATTATGTTTTCGCGTTCGTCTTTCTCGTGCGCCTCATCACGCTCGCGCGTCTGACCTCTTCGTCTTCTCTCCTTCCCAGCGGCGGGGACATGCATTTCTACGATGATTGGGCGCGGCAGATCCTGAATGGGCGGTTCACGGACCATTTCGCTTTTTATGGCCTGCCGCTTTATGCCTATCTCCTCGCCTTCCTTTACAAGGTCTTTGGTTACAGCCCGTTCGTGCCGGGGTTTTTGCAGGCTTGCCTCGACGCGGGAACGGCGACCTTGCTTTACAAAATCGCGGTTCGTGTCTTTCGGAGCAACAGCGAACCAGTCGAAAATCACGAGAATGCGATTGGTCTTTTGGCTGCGGCCGGTTGGGCATTTTTCGTCCCAGCCCAAGCGTATTCAGTGATCCTCATGCCGACCGCGTGGTTCGTTTTCGTGTTCTGGTTCCTGGTCTGGCAAATCGTAAAAGCGGATCGCGCTCCCACTCCTCTGCACGGCCTCGCCTACGGAGCACTTATCGGAATCACCGCGACGGGCGTTGCCACCATCCTTTTCCTTATCCCACTGCTGCTGGCCGCTCTACTGCTGAGACCGCGATCCGACGCGCCCCCGCGCTTGCCCTGGATCGCTCGGACCGCCGCCGTTGCCCTGCTTCTTCTTGGCCTCGGGGCGGGCACGGCGCCTTGCTGGATTCACAATTATTTCGTCGCGCGCGATCCGGTTTTCCTATCGGCGCACAGCGGGATCAATCTCTGGCTCGGGAATAATCCGGAAGCAACGGGGTACCCGCACTTTCCAGGATTGCACGCGGGGCAGGCGGCAATGCTAAAGGATTCGATCGACCTGGCGGAAGCGGCCGCGGGCAGAAGTTTAAGGCGCTCCGAGGTCTCGGATTACTGGTCGGCGAAAGCTCGCGCCTACATTGGTGCCCACTCCGGCACATGGCTGAAACTGATGGGCCGGAAGCTCGCGAACTTCTGGAACGCGTTTGAGTACGACGATCTGAGCGTGATCGCGAACCTGCGGCAACAGCGAATCCTGCTTCCCGGGCCGCATTTTGGAATTGTCGCCGCGCTGGCCATTGTGGGCCTTTTCTTTTCCCTGCGAGCCTTTCCGACCTCACGCTGGGTCGCAGCCGCAATCTTCCTGCACCTGACAGCGGTCCTTCCGGTTTTTGTTACCGAACGCTATCGACTCGCCGCGGTCCCGGGCCTGCTGCTTTTCGCCGCGTTCGGCTTGCAGTCGCTCTGGCAAAATTTTTCGTTGGGAAGGCATCGCGGCGTTGCCACTTACCTCGGTCTTCTTCTGGCGGCGTCTATTTTCGTTACGTTGCCGCGCAAAGACCCGTCTCTTTGGGCGATGGAAGCTTATAACTCCGGACGCCAGGCGCTCGACTCGAATAATCTGCCGCTGGCCGAGCTGCATCTTCAACGCGCCTATTCCTATGTTCCGGATAATCCGGAAACGAACTTTGCGCTCGGCAACCTTCGCCTGGCTCAAGGGGATCGCCCGGGCGCGAAATTTTTTTATCGCGCCGCTTTGCAGGCGGACGGCAAACACAAAGGCGCACTGAATAATCTCGGCGTTCTCGCCCTGGAAGAACGGCGGTGGGACATGGCGATCAAGTT